>NZ_CP029210.1:2400000-2772521 GCF_003100395.1 Aquabacterium olei | reverse complement strand
CCGCCTCGCCCTGAAGCAGGACCGGGATGCCCTGGGCCTGAACGCGCAGCGCGCGTGTCAGGGCCTGCACCATGCGGCGGTCGTCACGGCGGTCCTGGGCCATCGGCGGGCGCCCACGGGCGGCGGCCGCAGCGGCCGCGGCAGATGGCGCTGCAGCACCGGAACGCGAGCGGGTGTGGCTGACGGGTGTGGCCGCCCAGACGCGACGGCGGCGGTCGGGTTCGTCGCGCACATACAGGGTGTGGCCCTGCATGGTGGTGACGCGGGTGGGCTGGCCGGTCGCAGGCAGGGACTGGAGCCGCAGGGCCTGGGGGCCGAAGACGCGGTCGAGCGTGATGGCGCCGATCTGGCTGGCGCTGAGGTTCAGCCAGTGCTGGGCGATGGCATTGGCGCCCATGATCCAGCCGTCTTCCGAGACGGCCAGCAGGCCTTCTCCGACGGCGCCGAGGCCTTCGACGTGCGGGTGCAGGCGCAGCAGCGGGTCGTTGATGTGCCGTGCGTGGAAGAGGCGGTCTTCGATCATGCGCGCGGCCGAGCGCACCAGCGCAAAGGTGTGCGGGTGGTAGCCGCTCTGGTCGACCGAGATGTCGAGCACACCGCGAAGCCGGCCGTCGGGCGCCATGACGGGTGAGGCCGAACAGGTCAGGAAGCTGTTGCGCTCGAGGTAGTGCTCGGCGCCGTGGATGACGGTGGGGCAGCCGTTGGCGATGGCGGTGCCGATGGCGTTGGTGCCGCGGTGCTCTTCGCGCCACAGCGCGCCCGGGGCCAGCGAGACGCGCTCGGCCCGGGTGAGGAAGTCGGCGTCGCCCAGGCTGTGGAGCAGCAGGCCCTGGGAATCGGCCAGCACGATGACGCTGCCGCTGTCGCGCATCTGGTCGTGCAGGAACTCCATCACCGGGCGCGCGTGGGCCAGCAGGTCGTACTCGCACGCGAGGGCGCGGCGCAGGTCGGCAGCCGAGGTGATGGGCGGGGCGACAGGGGGCTCGACGGGCGAGAGGCCGGCCATCTGACTGCGTTGCCAGGACAGGGACACCTGCAGGCTGACGACGCCTTCCGGCACTTCGCCGGTTTCAAGCAGACAGCGACGTGCGTGACGCAGTTGGTCGGCGGTGGCTTGCGGAGTCAGTTGCATGGGCGCCTCGGGGAGCAGTGTTTTCGGACGCCAATCCCCCTGCAGGAACGGGGCCCGTCCGAATTCCGTTAACGGGTCGCAGTATGGTCCCTGTCGCGGTCTGTCACATGCGGGTTCCCCCTGTGTCAACGCGGAGCATCGTCACAAAGCGTCGCAAACCGTGGAGCAAGTGGCCCTGATGCATCGAGTCGGGTCTGCGCAGTACCGGCGCGCCCTCCATCGCGGTTTTCTCCAGCAGCCAAAGGGGTTTGGCGCGTTCTGCCCGGTCGTTGCAGCGGGCCCGCAGGGGGATGGAATCTCGGTGGAAACCCGCGTTGGCACGGGCCATGCCCTTATTGGCCCCGGAAGCCGACACCTGTGACACCCGCAGGCCGAGGCGACTCACAAGCTCAACCGCTGACATACCCGGCAGACCTCTGAAGGAGACCCCCATGACTGTTTACGCTGCACCCGGCGCCGCTGGCGCACCCGTTGCGTTCAAGCCCCGTTACGACAACTTCATCAACGGCAAGTTCGTGGCGCCGGTGGGTGGCCAGTACTTCGACGTGATCACCCCGATCAGCGGCAAGGTCTACACCCAGGCTGCGCGCTCGACCGAGGCCGACGTCGAGCTGGCGCTGGACGCCGCGCACGCCGCCAAGGACAAGTGGGCCGCCACCTCGCCCACCGAGCGTTCGAACATCCTGCTGAAGATCGCCGACCGCATCGAGCAGAACCTGGAAAAGCTGGCCTACGCCGAAACCGTCGACAACGGCAAGCCGATGCGTGAAACGCTGAACGCGGACATC
Organism: Aquabacterium olei; assembly: GCF_003100395.1. Taxonomy (NCBI): domain Bacteria; kingdom Pseudomonadati; phylum Pseudomonadota; class Betaproteobacteria; order Burkholderiales; family Sphaerotilaceae; genus Aquabacterium; species Aquabacterium olei. Next base: position 2,770,601 of record NZ_CP029210.1, on the reverse strand, counting down.
CCGCTGTCGGCCGACCACTTCCGTTACTTCGCAGGCTGCCTGCGTGCCCAGGAAGGCGCCATCTCCGAAATCGACGGCAACACCGTCGCCTACCACTTCCACGAGCCGCTGGGCGTCGTCGGCCAGATCATCCCCTGGAACTTCCCGCTGCTGATGGCCGCCTGGAAGCTGGCCCCGGCCCTGGGCGCTGGCAACTGCGTGGTGCTCAAGCCCGCCGAGTCGACCCCGATCTCGATCCTGGTCTTCGCCGAGCTGATCGCCGACCTGCTGCCCCCGGGCGTGCTGAACATCGTCAACGGTTTCGGCCGCGAAGCCGGCATGCCGCTGGCCTCGAGCAAGCGCATCAACAAGATCGCCTTCACCGGTTCGACCGCCACCGGCAAGGTCATTGCCCAGGCTGCTGCCGGCAACCTGATCCCCGCCACGCTGGAACTCGGCGGCAAGAGCCCGAACGTGTTCTTCGAAGACGTGATGGCCGAAGACGACGCCTTCCTGGACAAGGCCATCGAAGGTCTGGTGCTGTTCGCCTTCAACCAGGGTGAGGTCTGCACCTGCCCGTCGCGTGCGCTGATCCAGGAATCGATCTACGACCGCTTCATCGAGCGCGCCATCAAGCGCGTGGCCGCCATCAAGCAAGGCAGCCCGCTGGACACCGACACGATGATGGGTGCCCAGGCATCGCAGATGCAGCTGGACAAGATCCTGTCGTACCTGGAAGTGGGCAAGCAGGAAGGCGCCGAAGTGCTGATCGGTGGCGAGCGCGCCCAGCTGGGTGGCGATCTGGCCGACGGCTACTACGTGAAGCCGACCCTGTTCAAGGGCCACAACAACATGCGCATCTTCCGTGAAGAAATCTTCGGCCCGGTGCTGGCCGTGACGACCTTCAAGACGGAAGAGGAAGCCCTGCAGATCGCCAACGACACCGTCTACGGTCTGGGCGCTGGCGTGTGGAGCCGTGACGGCAACCGCGCCTTCCGCATGGGCCGCGCCATCCAGGCTGGCCGCGTGTGGACCAACTGCTACCACGCCTACCCCGCGCACGCCGCCTTCGGCGGCTACAAGGAGTCGGGCATCGGCCGTGAAACCCACAAGATGATGCTGGACCACTATCAGCAGACCAAGAACCTGCTGGTGTCCTACAACCCCAACAAGCTGGGTTTCTTCTGATCCCCGGGGTTTTTTGAGTTCGTTCAGTGACAGCGTTTGGGGGCGGCTTCGGTCGCCCCCTTTTTTCTTTTCACACCCGACATGGAAAGCGAGCACCGCATGATTCACCGCGTGACCGCCACCGACGCCGCCCTGGCGCTGGTGCAGCAGCTGAGGCAGCGCCACGGGGCGATCTTCTTTTACCAGGCTGGGGGGTGCTGTGAGGGCAGCTCACCGATGTGCTACGCCGAGGGCGACATGACGCTGATGCCCGACGACGTGCAGCTGGGCGAGGTGGGCGGCGTGCCGTTTCACGTGAGTCGCTCGCAGTGCGAGTACCTGCTGGGCTCGCAGCTGACGCTGGATGTGGCGCCGGGCAGCCTGGGGACGTTCTCGCTGGAAGACGCGGACGGCCATCATTTCGTGAGCCGCACGCGGCTGTGGACCGACGAAGAGTGGCACCAGCTTGAAGCCCAGGAGGCGGCCACGAAGGCCCGCTGAACGGCAGGGCCGGTCGGCTGTGCGACAGTTCAGGCCGTGTTTTCTGCTTTCTGAACCGACCATGAGCCTGATTGTTTACGGCATCCCCAACTGCAGCACCGTCAAGAAAGCCCGCGCCTGGCTGGAAGAGCAGGGCGCGGCCTACACCTTCCACGACTACAAGAAGCTGGGCGTGCCCGCCGAGCGGCTGGACGCCTGGATCGCGGCCGCTGGCTGGGAGAAGCTGCTGAACCGCCAGGGCACGACCTGGCGCAAGCTGGATGAGGCCACACGCGAGGGCGTGACCGACGCCGCCAGTGCCAAGGCCGTGATGCTGACGCAGGCCAGCGTGATCAAGCGGCCCGTGATCGAGCTGGACGGCCGCGTGCTGGCCGTCGGCTTCGATGAGGCGCGTGCGCAGGCGGTGGCCGCGGCGCTCTGAACACCGATGGATTGAACGGGGCCGGCGCAACCCCGCGCATCACAGCCCGGCTGTCTTCAGGCGGTTGGCGTGCGTCAGATAGAACTGGGCCGGGTCCGGCGCGCCACGGCCGATCAGCCCGAAGACGTGGTTCATCTCGTCGATGTGGTTCCAGGGGTAGTCGGCGCGGATGACCTGGCCGAGGCGCGCCGTGCAGGCCACGATCGCACCGTCGCTCGGCTCCGAAAGCTGCTGCATTGCCAGGTCAGAGATGTCCCAGGCGTTCGTCTTCACCCCCGTGCCGGTGGCCGAGTAATAGCGGATGCCGTGGACGACCGGGGCGCCGTTGCCGCAGTAAGTGGCCGGCAGACCTGCCGGAAAGCGTCGGGCGAAGTCGTCCAACTCCTGCTTCAGCGTGAGCGCCGCCGCGTCCTGCGGCAGTTGCGGCTGGCCCGAGAGCCAGGCCACGACCGTGCCGGCAAATTCGACCCACGAGCCGTAGGTGCGCAGGCCGTTGGCAATGTTGCTTTCGGCGTCCTGCTGGGGTGTGACGATGGTGGGGCTGCCGATGGTGGTCACGCTGGCGACCATGTCGGGCGCGACGCCAGCCACATAGCGGCTGGTGGGGCCGCCCTGGCTGTGTCCGATCAGGTTGAACTTGCTGATCCCATCGCGCGCGGCCCACTGCTTCATCTGCTGCAGCAACTGTTCGCCGCGCACGCTGCTCGAGTTCACTTCGGACACGGCGGCGACGTAGACCTTGGCGCCGTGGCGGCGCAGCAGATCGGGCACCTGGTAGAAGTAGTCGACCCCGAGGATCTCCTTGAACCCCATGAAGCCGTGCACCAGCACGATGGGGTGGCGTGTGGCGGCCTCGGTGGCCGATGTGACGGGCGCGGCATGGCCCGTGGTGGCGGTGAGGGCAAGCAGGCTGCCGGCGGCCGCCAGCAGCAGGGTGCGGAGCAAACGCATGATGCAGGTCTCCCGATTTGGTTGCGGTGCATAACAATCTAACGCGACGTGTCGAATGTGTCTGCCCCTCGTCGGGGAGGCCCGGGTTCAATCCCCGCCAGCCACGGTGCTCATCCGGCTGCCAGCAGTTGCCGCAGCACATAGGGCAGGATGCCGCCGTGCTGGTGGTAGCTGACCTCGATGGGCGTGTCGATGCGCAGGCGCACCGGCACCGTGTCCGTCTGCCCGTTGTCGCGGGTGATGCGCAGCGTGACCTCGGCCTGCGGTTCGATGGTCGCACCCAGCTCGATGTCGATGCGTTCGCTGCCCGTCAGGCCGAGCGACTGCCACGAATCCTTGCCCATGAACTGCAGCGGCAGCACGCCCATACCGACCAGGTTGGCGCGGTGGATGCGCTCGAAGCTGCGGGCGATCACGGCCTTGATGCCCAGCAGCTGGGTGCCCTTGGCGGCCCAGTCCCGGCTGGAGCCGGTGCCGTATTCCTCGCCACCGAAGATCACGGTGGGCGTGCCGGCCGCGATGTAGCGCATGGCCGCGTCGTAGATGGTCAGGCGTTCGCCGCCCGGCTGGAACAGCGTCCAGCCGCCTTCTTCGCGGCTGCCGTCGTCGCGCGCAGGCAGCATCAGGTTCTTGATGCGGACGTTGGCAAACGTGCCGCGCATCATCACCTCGTGGTGGCCGCGGCGCGAGCCGTAGCTGTTGAAGTCGACCGGCTGGATGCCGTGGGCCACCAGATACTGCCCCGCCGGGGATGACGGCTTGATGCTGCCCGCGGGCGAGATGTGGTCGGTGGTGATGGAGTCGCCGAACAGCGCCATGATGCGTGCGCCCTGCACGTCGTGCACCCGCTCGGGCGGCGTGGTCTGGAAGCCATCGAAGAAGGGCGGCCGGGCGATGTAGGAGCTCTCGGGCCAGGTGTAGACCTGGCCGCTGCTGCTCTCGATGTCGCTCCACAAGGCGCCGGGGTTGCTGCGCACCTGCGCGTAGTTCGCACGGAAGGCGTCGCCATTCATCGCGTGGTGCATCAGCGCGTTGACCTCCTCCGAGCTCGGCCAGATGTCGCGCAGGTGGATGGCCCGGCCGTCGTCCGACTGGCCCAGCGGCTCGGTCAGCAGGTCGCGCGTCACGTTGCCGGCGATGGCGTAGGCCACCACCAGCGGCGGGCTGGCCAGGAAGTTGGCCTTGATGTTGGGATGGATGCGCGCTTCGAAGTTGCGGTTGCCCGAGAGCACGGCCGCGCACACAAGGTCGTTCTCGACGATGGTGGCGTTGACGTCGGTGGCCAGGTCGCCGGCGTTGCCGATGCAGGTGGTGCAACCGTAGGCGGCCACGTGAAAGCCCAGTTGCTCGAGGTAGGGCAGCAGCCCGGCCTTGGTCAGGTACTCGGTGACGATGCGCGAGCCGGGCGCCAGCGAGGTCTTGATGTGCTGAGGCACCTTCAGGCCCGCCTCCACGGCCTTCTTCGCCAGCAGGCCGGCCGCCAGCAGCACACCCGGATTCGATGTGTTGGTGCAGGAGGTGATGGCGGCAATCAGCACGTCGCCGTTGTGCAGGGGCAGGTCCGAAGTGGTGGTGAAGGTCTGCCCCAGCTTCTCGGCCGGCTGGTTGAAGCCGTTCTCGGCCGTGGGCCGCGCATACAGGGCCTGGAAGGTGCTCGCCAGCTGGCCCAGCTCGATGCGGTCCTGCGGGCGCTTGGGGCCGGCCACCGAGGGTGTCACGGTCGACAGGTCGAGCCGCACGGTGCTGGAGTAATGCAGCTCGCCGGCCTTCGGGATGCCGAACAGCCCCTGGGCACGGAAGTAGGCCTCGAAGGCCTCGATCTCTTCTTCGGTGCGGCCGGTACCGCGGAAGTAGGCCAGCGTCTGCTCGTCGACCGGGAAGAAGCCCATGGTGGCGCCGTACTCGGGCGCCATGTTGGCGATGGTCGCCCGGTCGGGAATGGCGAGCGAGGCGGTGCCCTCGCCGCAGAACTCCACGAACTTGCCGACCACCTTTTCCTTGCGCAGCATCTCGGTCACGGTCAGCACCAGGTCGGTGGCCGTCACGCCTTCACGCAGCTGGCCGGTCAGCTCGAAGCCCACCACATCGGGCGTCAGGAAGTACACCGGCTGGCCCAGCATGGCGGCTTCGGCCTCGATGCCGCCGACCCCCCAGCCCACCACGCCGATGCCGTTGATCATCGTGGTGTGGCTGTCGGTGCCCACGAGCGTGTCGGGGTAGGCCACGCCATCGGCGCCCACATGCACACCCCGCGCCAGGTATTCCAGGTTCACCTGATGCACGATGCCGAAGCCCGGGGGCACCACGCGGAAGGTGTCGAAGGCCTGCATGCCCCACTTCATGAAACGGTAGCGCTCGGCGTTGCGCTCGAACTCGATCCGCATGTTGAGGTCGAGTGCCTGGGGGCTGCCGTAATGGTCGATCATCACCGAGTGGTCCACCACCAGGTCGACGGGTACGAGGGGCTCGATGCGTTTCGGGTCCTGGCCCTGGTCGGCCGCCACGTTGCGCATGGCGGCCAGGTCGGCCAGCAGCGGCACGCCGGTGAAATCCTGCAGCACCACCCGGGCCACCACGAAGGGGATCTCTTCGACGCGCGCGGCGTTGGGCTGCCAGTTGGCGAGCTGGAAGACGTGCTCGGGCGTGACCTTCTGGCCGTCGCATTGCCGCAGCACGGCTTCCAGCACGATGCGCAGCGACACGGGCAGCTTGTTCACATTGGCGTGCTTGCAGGCCAGCTCGGGCAGCGAGAAAAAGCTCAGACTGCGGCCGGACGCCGTCTGGAACGGCTTCCGCAGCGTGGCAAACGGGTGGGCGGCGCTGGTGGGCACTGCTGGCTTGGTGGCGGCCATGGCGGCTCCTGTGTGAAGTGGATGGTGGGCGTCTCGGGCGCGTGACACGGCCGCGGTGTGCCGGACCCGCCTGGAACCATTGGGCAGGCAGCGTGCCTGTCTGTCCAGCGGCCCGGCCTGCAACTGCGATAGGCTCGGGGTTTTGCCGGTTTTGTTGTCATGTTCCTGCCCACCTCGCGTCCACCCCGTGCTGCCCGCGCTCGCCAGTCGGGCGTCATCGACTGGTTTCTGGCGGCCATGATCGTTGCGGTGGCCATTGCTTCGTTTGCGCCACAGTGGGGGCGCAGCGAGGGGCCGCTGCACCTGGGGCAGGTGACCGACGTCGGCGTGTTCCTGCTGTTCTTTCTTCACGGCATGGGCCTGTCGACCGACAGCCTCAAAGCCGGCGCCACGCGCTGGAAGCTGCATCTGCTGGTGCAGGGCTGCACCTATGTGCTGTTCCCGCTGTGGTGGGCCGTGCTGGCGCTGCTGGTGGGGCGCTGGGTGCCGCACGATCTGCTGATGGGTTTCTTCTACCTGGCGGTGTTGCCATCCACGGTGTCGTCGTCGGTCGCGCTGACCGCCGTGGCGCGCGGGCATGTGGCCGCGGCGGTGCTGAACGCCACGCTCTCGACGCTGCTTGGCGTCTTCCTCACCCCCTTGCTCGTCAGCCTGGTGATCGGGCAGAGCGCCACCGGTGCCGGCATGGAGGTCGGTCCGACCATGCTGAAGGTGGCGCAGATGCTGCTGCTGCCGTTCGTTGCGGGCCACCTGCTCCGGCCGGTGCTGGGCACGTTCTTCGCGCGCATCAAGCGCTACACCACCGTGTTCGACCGGGGCGTCATCGTGCTGCTGGTGTGGTCGGCGTTCAGTGATTCGGTGGCCGATGGCCTGTGGTCGCGCCACGGGGTGGGCCTGTTGCTGCAGGCCGCCGTCGGGGTGGTGCTGTTCCTGATGCCGATGCTGTGGGTGACGCGCTGGCTGGCACGGCGCCAGGGCCTGCCGGTGGAAGACGAGATCGTCGCCGTGTTCTGCGGCTCGAAGAAGACGCTGGCCTCGGGCATGCCGATGGCCAAGCTGCTGTTCGGCGGCAGCGCGGCCATGGGCGTGCTGGTGCTGCCCATCATGCTGTACCACCAGCTGCAGTTGTTCGTGTGCGCGGTGATGGCCCGGCGCTACGCGGCCCGCAGCACGCAGCGGGTGGTCTGAATCCATGGGTCGTTTTCGCGGGCTGCCCCCGCCGAGCGCACCGTCGCTGTGCCCGCCCATCGTCTATGCACCGCCGCCCGCCGGGCCTTTACAGCCCGTCTACGAGGATGCTTGCCTGCTGGTGCTGGACAAGCCCGCCGGGCTGCTCACGGTGCCGGGGCGCGGTACGGCGCATCAGGACTGCCTGCTGCATCGCGCCCAGCAATGCTGGCCCGATGCGGGCGTGGTGCATCGGCTGGACCTGGCCACGTCCGGGCTGGTGGTGTTCGGGCGCGGCGGGGCTGCGCAGGCGGCCTTGAGCGCCGCCTTTCGGGCCAGGGTGGTGAGCAAGCGCTACGAAGCGGTGCTGCACGGCGTGCTTTCCGCCGAGCTGGGTGATGCCGGCGAGGTGGGCCTGCCGCTGGGCACCGACTGGGACTGGCGGCCCATGCAAAAGGTGGACACCGAGCACGGCCGCTCAGCGCTGACACGCTGGCGGGTGCTGTCGCGGGATGCGGGCCGGGCTTGCACGCGCGTTGAACTCGAGCCTGTCACCGGGCGCTCGCACCAGTTGCGCGTGCACATGCTGGCGCTCGGGCATCCCATCCAGGGGGATCCGCTTTATGGCCCGCCCCAAAGCCAGGCGGCCGCGCCCCGGCTGCTGCTGCACGCCCGCTCACTCGCGCTGGATCACCCTGTGACCGGGCGGCCGCTCCACTGGACGAGCCCGCCGCCGTTCTGATCCATCCCTTTGGGGGCCATCACGGCGTGACAGGCCGGCGTTGGCCCACGCCCACCCAGCGGCGGATCACGCTGAACATCTGCTGCACGTCCAGCGGCTTGCTCACGTGGTCGTTCATGCCGGCATCGAGGGCCGCCTCGCGGTCGGTGGCCAGCGCGCTGGCCGTCATCGCGATCACCGGCAGCATGGCCCAGCGCGCATCTGCGCGGATGTGGCGCGTGGCCGTGTAGCCATCCATCCTGGGCATCTGGCAGTCCATCAGCACGCAGTCGAAAGGGCCGTCGCGCTCGATGCGCTCCAGGCTCTGTTCGCCGTCCTCGGCCACCACGACTTCGGCGCCCGCCCGCGACAGCAGCTCGCGCGCCAGCTCCTGATTGAGCAGCTGGTCTTCCACCAGCAGGATGCGCAGGCCGTCCAGCGGCTTGTCGGGCATCCCGGTGGCCGACAGTGCGTGCTGGGGCGTGGCGACCCGTGCCAGGCTCCCGGCAGGCTGCCTGATCGAACGGGACAGGCTGTCAAACAGGGTGGAGGGGCTGACCGGCTTGATCAGGATGTCGGCCAGCGCGAGGCCTTCGGCCGCTTTCAGCGCGTCGTCGCGGTTGAAGGCGGTGACCAGCAGCACACAGGGCTCCACCAGCGGAAAGCGCTCCAGCGAGCGGGCCAGCACGTGGCCGGCGCACGTGACGCCATCCATGCCCGGCATGTGCCAGTCGATCAGGATCCAGTCATACGGCGCGGCACTCGCTTCCAGCTGACGCAGCGCGTCTTCCCCATTCATGGCGTGCTCCACCACCAGGCCCAGCTCCGAAGCCATCTGACCGATCACTTCGTGCACATCGGGGTGGTCGTCCACCAGCAGCATTCGCTTGCCGATCCAGGCCTCGCGCTGCACCGCCATCGGCGCAGGGTCGGGCGGCAGGCCCAGCCGCACGTTGAAGTGGAAGGTCGATCCCCGGTGCAGCGTGCTTTCGACCCACAGCTGCCCGCCCATGCGCTCGGTGAGCTGGCGCGAGATCGTGAGCCCCAGCCCCGTGCCGCCAAAGCGGCGGGTGTTGGAGGCATCGCCTTGCGAGAAGGGCTGGAAGAGCCGCGCCTGCTGCTCGGGTGTCATGCCCATGCCGGTGTCGCGCACCCAGCCATGCAGCCGCACTTCGTGGTCATGCCGGTGTGCCACCTCCAGTCCGATCACCACGCTGCCCCGGTCGGTGAACTTCACGGCGTTCGAGCCCAGGTTGACCAGCACCTGCCGCAGCCGGGTCGGGTCGCCCCGCAGTTGGGCGGGCAGGGTGGTCGGCACGTGGAACAACAGCTCCAGCCCCTTGCGTTCGGCCTGCAGGCTCAGCATGTCGGCCACCTGGTCCAGCACGTCCTGCACGGGGAAGTCGATCTCCTCCAGCTCCAGATGGCCCGCCTCGATCTTGGAGACATCGAGGATGTCGTTGATGATCTGCAGCAGGCTGTTGGCGGCCTGGTGGGCCTTGCCCACATAGCCTCGCAGTTGCTCCGGCGTGCCGGCCTGCAGGGCGAGGTGCGTCATGCCGATGATGGCGTTCATCGGCGTGCGGATCTCGTGGCTCATGTTGGCCAGAAAGGCCGACTTCGCGCGGCTGGTGGCCTGGGCGGATTCGCTGGCCTCGCGCAGGGCTTCTTCGGTCAGACGGCGCGCGGTGACGTCCTCTGCAATCGCGAAGTAGAGATCGCGGTCTTCGTGGCCAAGCCAGATCATCGTGACCTCGCACTCGCGCAGTTCACCGTCCAGCTTGCGGTGCCGCCACGGAAAGCGGATGGGCTCGGCATTGTCGCGGTAGCGTTCCAGCAGCCGCGCCGCCACCTCTGCGCTGGGCTGGCCGTCGGCCTGGTGCTCGGGGCTCAGCGTGGATTCCCATGGACGCAGGGCGATCAGCTCGCTTTCCCGCGTGGCCCCGAACAGCCTGGCAGTCTCCGGATTGCAGCGCTGGATGCCGCGCTCGCGATGGAAGAAGAAGTAGGCCGTGGGCGCATGCTGGAAAGCGGCCTCGAAACGATGCTCGGCCTGGTGCCGCGCCGTCACATCGAGCCAGTAGCCGTCGTACACGACGCTGCCGTCGGGGGCTTCCACGGCCGTGCTGTTCACGCTGATCCAGTGCTGCTGGTTGTCGCGGTCGATGGCGAACTCGACCGGCTCGGTGGGCGGGCGCCCGCCGGCGACGCCGGCCAGGGCCCAGCACTGATCCGGCTGGGCCTTGAGCGTGGCCTCGTCCACGCCGAACAGGTTCTTCACACCCGGCCCCAGGTAGCTGAAGTGCCCCCGCCCTTGCGGCTGCACGCGATAGCGGAACAGCGTCAAGGGCAGGGTGCGCGTCATCTCCAGCGTTTCGCGCCGGACCTGTTCCACCACCTCGGCGCGCTCGCGGCGGCGCCACAGCAGCCACATCGTCAACCAGCCCAGCGCCACCAGCCCCACGGCACTGGCCGTGCCCGCGGCCACCAGCGACCGCTCCTGCCCCAGTGGGGCCAGCACCCACAACGAGAAGGGGAAGCCTGTCAGCGGCTGCGTGCGCACCAGGTACGGTGTGCCTTCGATGTCGAGCATGGCATGGCGCTCGCCTGCAATCCGGATGGAGCTGGTTTGCCAGGGCAGCGCGCGCTGCGGTGTACGCGCGGCGTCCGGTTCACCGTCGGGTGTGCGCGCTTCGGCGACCACGCCGCGCGGGACATGGCGCTGCTCGAGCGCGGGGTCATTGCTGGTGACGACCGCACCGCGCGTGTTGACCATCATGTTGATGCCGTTGGTGCTGGAGGCAAACAGACGCGCCATGCGCTGCGGATTGGTCACCAGCATCAGCACGCCGTGCGTGCCCTGGCTGTCGCCGACGCGCGTGGCGATGACGAAGCCTGGCTGCCGATTGAGCCGGAAGAGGATGAACTGGAACCCTTCCCCGCGCTCCATCGCGTCGATGAAGTAGGGGCGGTTCGCAACGTTGAGCCCGAGGGCATCCCCCCGCTGCTCGGTCAGGGCGCTGTCGGCCACCACGGTGCCGAAGGGGTCCAGCAGCATGGCCTGGCTGATCTGGAAGTCGCGCACCAGTTGCGCCAGCTGTTCGCTCATGCCCCGAACCTGCGGGTTGGTGGACAGCCTGCGCTGCAGCGCCTGGCGCTCGGGCAGGTTCAGGCGCACACTGTCATGGCCACCTGTGTCCTGCATGAAGGAGACCATCTGGGGTTGCCGCGACAGCACCTTGGCCAGCGCCGTCAGCGAGGCGAACTGGTTGGCCACGTTCTCGTCCAGCGAGCCCAGCCGCCGTTCAGCGGCCTGGGCTGTTTCGACGCGCAGGCTGCCGATGCGCCACGCCACCACAGCGGCGCACGCGCCGACCACGAGCAGCAGCCACACCAGCGCCGCCGTCAGCCAGCGCCGTGCATCCGGGCGACGCCACACCGTGGCCACCAAACCGCCTGCCCCTCGAACCATTCCGTTCTCCGTGACGCGGTACCACTCCGGCGCGAGGCCCGTACTCGGGGGACGGACCGCGCGCCCTCCCAAGCCCCATGCCCCTGGTTCTAGCAGAGGCGCCAGCACGGGGCAAGCGGAGCACCCTGTGCCCGCCCCGAAAGGGGGTTGACGCGCATCACCTCAGGGCGAAGCCCCATGGGGCCAGCGGGGGATCGGTGGCAAAATCGCAGGTTTTCCTGTGGAGTCATCCTCGATGAGCGCTGTCGTCATCTCGGGTACCGGTCTTTACCAGCCGCCCAACATCATCACCAACGCCGAGCTGGTGGCCTCCTTCAACGCCTACGTGGCCAAGTACAACGCCGAGCACGCCGCCGAGATCGAAGCCGGCACGCTGACGGCGCTGTCGCCCTCGAGCGTGGAGTTCATCGAGAAGGCCTCGGGCATCAAGCAGCGCTACGTGATCGAGAAGGAAGGCATTCTCGACATCAACCGGATGTACCCGCGCTTCGAGCCGCGCCCGGACGACCAGCTCTCGCTGATGGCCGAGATCGCCGTCGATGCCGCGAAGAAGGCCATGGCCGCCGCTGGCAAGGAGGGCAAGGACATCGACGCCGTCATCTGCTCGTCGGCCAACATGCAGCGCGCCTACCCGGCCATGGCCATCGAGATCCAGCAGGCCATCGGCGCCCGCGGCTATGGCTTCGACATGAACGTGGCCTGCTCGGCCGCCACCTTCGCGCTGGAGCAGGCCGTCAACGCCGTGCGCTCGGGCTCGGCCAGCTGCGTGCTGGTGGTCAACCCCGAGATCACCTCGGCCCACCAGGAATGGAAGGACCGCGACTGCCACTTCATCTTCGGTGATGTGTGCACCGCCGTGATCGTCGAGCGCGCCGACACCGCCACCTCCAAGGACCAGTGGGAAGTGCTGGGCTCGCAGCTGGCCACGCAGTTCTCCAACAACATCCGCAACAACTTCGGCTTCATGAACCGTGCCGAAGACAGCGACCCGACTGCCCGCGACAAGACCTTCCGCCAGGAAGGCCGCAAGGTGTTCAAGGAAGTGGTGCCTGTTGCCGCGGCCCACATCGAAGGCCAACTGACCCAGCTGCACATCCAGCCGACCGACGTGCGCCGATACTGGCTGCACCAGGCCAACTCGGGCATGAACCAGCTGGTCATCAGAAAGCTGATCAACGCCGAGCCCACGCAGGACGTGGCCCCGATGATTCTGGACGAGTACGCCAACACCGCGTCGGCCGGCTCCATCATTGCCTTCCACCTGCATCGCGGTGACCTGAAGGCGGGGGACCTGGGCGTGATCTGCTCGTTCGGCGCGGGCTATTCCGTCGGCAGCCTGGTGCTGCGCAAGCGGTAAGCCCTCCGCGCGCCGCCCATCTGCCCACAACGCCCGCTGCAGCGGGCGTTTGTCTTTGAGCCCCCCCAGGGTGGCCCTCGGCTTCCTGTATCGTGACGCCCATGTCTTCAGACACCTCCTACACCTTTTACTGGCACGACTACGAGACCTTCGGCCGCGTGCCGCGTCGAGACCGGCCGGCCCAGTTCGCCGGCATCCGCACCGACGCCGAGCTCAACGAGATCGGGGCTCCGTTGATGCAGTACTGCCAGCCCGCGCCCGACTACCTGCCTGATCCCGAGTCGTGTCTGCTGACTGGCATCGTGCCGCAGACCTGCCTGGCGCAGGGCGTGCCCGAGCACCGCTTTGCCGAGGCCATCGAGCGCGAACTGGCCGAGCCCCACACCGTGGGCGTCGGCTACAACACCATCCGCTTCGACGACGAGGTGACGCGACACCTCTTCTGGCGCAACCTCATCGACCCCTATGCGCGCGAATGGCAGAACGGCTGCGGTCGCTGGGACCTGATCGACCTGGTGCGCACCACCTGGGCACTGCGCCCCGAGGGCATCGAATGGCCCCGTTACGACGACGGGCGCCCCTCGTTCAAGCTCGAGCACCTGACGGCGGCCAATGGCCTGGCCCACGAAGCCGCGCACGATGCGCTGTCCGACGTGCGCGCGACCATCGCCGTGGCGCGGCTGATCAAGACCCGGCAGCCCCGCCTGTGGGATTTCTGTCTGAAGCTGCGCAAGAAGGACGCCGTGCTGGCCGAAGCCGGGCTCGACAAGCCCCGCAGCCAGTGGAAGCCCTTTCTGCACATCACCAGCCAGTTCGGTGCCGAGCGCGGCTTCATGGCGCTGGTGTGGCCGCTGGCCCAGCACCCGACCAACAAGAACGAAATCCTGTGCTGGGACCTGGCTCACGATCCGAGCGAGCTGTTCGGCCTGAGTGCCGAAGAGATCCGCCTGCGCCTGTTCACGCGGCGCGACGACCTGCCCGAAGGCGTGACCCGCCTGCCCATCAAGGGCGTGCACATCAACAAGTCGCCCGTGGTGATCGGCAACCTCAAGGTGCTGACGCCGGAGGTGGCGGCGCGCTGGGGTGTGAACATCGAGCAGGCGCTGCAGCGGGCAGAGGTTGCTGCAGCGCACGGTGCCAGCATGGACGGCATCTGGGCCGAGGTGTATGGCGGCCGCGACCGCGATGCCCGCCAGGCGGCCACGCCGGACGTGGACGAAGACCTGTACGGCGGCTTTGTCGGCAACGATGATCGCCGCGTGCTGCAGCGCCTGCGCGGCCTGAGCGGCGAGCAGCTGGCCGACAAGCGCCCTGGCTTTGTCGACGAGCGACTGGAAGAGTTGCTGTTCCGCTACCGCGCGCGCAACTTTCCTGACACGCTCGACGAGGCCGATCAGGCCCGCTGGCAGGCGCTGCGCCAGGCCCGGCTGCACGAGGGAGTGGGTGGGATGTCGCTGCAGGCCTTCTTCGACCGCATCGACGCGCTGGGCGAGCAACTGCCCGAGGACGACGAGCGCGGCCAGGAAATCCTCGGCCTGCTCTACGAGTACGCCGAGCAGATCGCGCCCTGAGCCATGTCCCGCGTTGTTCACCTCGCCCCGCCGCCCGTGCAGTCGGCCGTGCTGCGCTACCTGGGCGGCTATCCGGCGCAACTGCTCGCGCAGGCCCAGGAGCTGATCGACGCAGGCCGCCTGGGAGCGGTGCTTCAGAAGCGCTACCCCGATCACCACGAGGTGCGCACCGACAAGCTGCTGTACGAGCACGTGATGGCGCTCAAGCAGCAGTACCTGCGCAGCAGCGAGCCGCTCAGCAAGGTCGCCTACGACGGGCAGATCCAGGTGATCCAGCAGGCGCTGGGCACCCACACGGTGGCCTCACGCGTGCAGGGCGGCAAGCTCAAGGCCAAGCGCGAGATCCGCGTGGCCAGCCTGTTCAAGGACACGCCGCCCGAGTTCCTGCAGATGATCGTGGTGCACGAACTGGCTCACCTCAAGGAGAAGGCCCATGACAAGGCCTTCTATGCGCTGTGCTGCCACATGGAGCCGGCCTATCACCAGTACGAGTTCGACCTGCGCCTGTGGCTCACCGCCCGGGACATCGGCCAGCTGACGGCCTGAACGCCGCCAGCCTGGTTCAGAACAGGCGGTCGATGAAGGCCTTCAGGCGGTCTTCCACATTGCCTTCGCCCTCGGCCGACGAAGGCGCCGAACCGGGGGGCACCGGCGGGGCCGGGATGAGGCTCGGGTCGATCGGGGCGTCATCCATGCCGAGCTCCGTCAGGAAGCCGCCCTCGGCCCACTCGCTGTAGCGCCAGCCCGATTCCATTCGCACCACGCCATCCGGCACGGGCATCGACACCACCGGCTCGCGCTTGAGCGCCGTGGCCATGAACTGGATCCACGCCGGCAGGGCCAGCGAACTGCCCGAGGCGTGGCTGCCGAGGCTGCGCGGGGTGTCGTAACCCAGCCAGACCACCGCCACCAGATTGGGCTGGAAGCCTGCAAACCACGCATCGAACACGTCGTTGGTGGTGCCCGTCTTGCCGAACAGATCGGGGCGACGCAGTTGGGCCTGGGCGCGTGCGGCGGTGCCGGTGCGGGTCACCTCATTGAGCAGCGTGCCCGTCAGGAAGGCATTGCGCGCCGGCACCACGCGGTCGGCCTCGTCGGCCCGCTTCAACGTGGCATCGAACACCACCTTGCCATCGCCGTCGGTGATGCGGCGGATCACCACCGGCGACACCTTCAGCCCGCCATTGGCAATGACGGCGTAGGCGCTCGCCATCTGCATGGGGGTGGTCGAGCCCGAACCCAGGGCCAGCGTGAGGTTGTCGGGCTGCTTGCCCACCTCGAAGCCGAAGTGCCCCGTCCATTCGCGCGACTTCTGCGTGCCCATCAGCTGCACCAGCCGGATGCTGACCAGGTTCTTCGACTTGGCCAGCGCCGTGTGCAGCGGAATGGGGCCGTCGGCACTGCCATCCGAGTTCGACGGCGTCCAGTTGCCCACATTGGCCAGCGGGGCGTCGTTGATGAGCGTCTCGGGCATCACGCCGTTCTCCAGCGCGGCGGAGTACAGGAAGGGCTTGTACGCCGAGCCCGGCTGGCGCCAGCCCTGCGTGACGTGGTTGAACTGGTTGCGCTGAAAGTCGAAGCCGCCGACCAGCGCGCGCACCTGGCCGTCGTGCGGGTCCATGGCCACCAGCGCGCCTTCGGCTTCCGGCCACTGGGTCAGTCGCCACTCATCGTTGAGCTCCACCAGCCGCACCACCGAGCCGCGGCGCAGGCGCAGCTTGTCGCTCGCGTTGCGCGCCAGCCCAGGCTGCGCCTGGCGCAGGCCCTTGCCGCTGATGCGCACCACGTCGCCGCTCGCCAGCACCGCGCGCACTTCCTTCGCGCTCGCCGCGGTCACGATCGCCACGCGCAACATCTCGTCGTCGTTGTAGTCGGCCAGCACCTGCGACACGGCCGGGTCCTCGTCCTTCAGGTCGCTGTCCAGCTCTTCCCAGGCCTCGGGGCCCCGCCAGGGCAGGCCGGTCTCGCGGTCGATCAGCGTGCGACGCAGGGCCTTCCAGGCGGCTTGCTGGTCGGCGGCGCGCAGCGTGGTCACCACCTTCATGCCGGTGGTGTAGGCCGACTCGCCATACTGCGCATAGACCTGGGCGCGCGCCATCTCGGCCACGTACTCGGCGTGCACGTCCATCTCGCCAGGCGGGCGCACCGCGAGCTTTTCGGCTTTGGCCTTTTCATAGGCGGCGTCGTCCAGCACGCCCTCGGTGTGCATGCGCGACAGCACCACCAGCTGGCGTGCGCGGGCGCGCTGCGGATTCTTGATCGGGTTGGCGTTGGCCGGGTTCTGCGGCAGGCCGGCCAGCATCGCGCATTCCGCGGGCGACAGCGCACCCAGCGGCTTGCCGAAGTAGGTCTGGGCCGCTTCGGCAAAACCGTAGGAGCGCGCGCCCAGGTAGATCTGGTTCATGTAGAGCTCGAGGATCTGGTCCTTGCTCAGTTGCCCCTCGATCTTCAGCGACAGCATGGCCTCCTTGATCTTGCGCGTCATGGTCTTCTCCCGGGTGAGGAAGAAGGTGCGCGCCACCTGCTGGGTGATGGTCGAGGCGCCCTGCGTGCGGCCGCCGGTCACGTTCGAGACGATGGCCCGCAGCACGCCGATCACGTCGATGCCGGGATGCTCGTAGAACCGCGAGTCCTCGACGGCCAGCAGGCTGTCGCGCATGAGCTTGGGGATCTGCTCCAGCTTCAGATACTGGCGTTTCTCGCTGCCAAAGCCGCCGATTTCGACGCCATCGGCCGTGTACACACGCAAGGGCTGTTTCGGCTGGTAGTTCGACAGCGAGCTGGTGTCCGGCAAGGAAGGGTAGAGCACCGCCGCCGTGACGAGCAGGGCCACCGCCATGGCGGCCACCGCGCCCAGGGCGGCAAGGAGGATGAAGCCACGTGCACCGTGAGGGCGGGCAGAGAAGGTCTTGCGCATGGAACGGGCGGCCCAGCCGGGCGCCGTCAGAGTCCGAAGAGCGCGATTATCCGATGCAGCGCGCCCTGCTGCCGCCGGCCGTCCCAACGGGCGCCCATGCTAGGCTGGCGGCGTCCTCATTTTTCGCCCCCTCGCCATGTCCGCTGCCATCGACTTCTACTTCGAGTTCTCGTCCCCCTACGGCTATTTTGCCGCCGAACGGGTCGAGGCCCTGGCCGAGCGCCACGGTCGAACGGTCGACTGGCACCCGGTGCTGCTCGGCGTGATCTTCAAGAGCACCGGCATGGCGCCGCTCACGCAGGTGCCCATCAAGAAGGACTATGTGCGCCGCGACTGGGAGCGCATCTCGCGCCTGACCGGCATCCCGTTCAAGATGCCCAGCGTCTTCCCGATTGCCTCGCAGAACCCGGCGCGCGCGGTGCTGTTCGTGGCGCGCAGCGACGAGGCGGCGGCCAAGCAGCTGGCGCTGGCGCTCTATCGCGCCTACTTCGTCGACAACAAGAACATCGGCGAGGTCGATGTCGTGCGCGAGGTGGCCGCCGCGCAGGGGCTGGACGCCGACGCCATCACCGAAGGCATGGCCGACCCGGCGGTGAAGGACCAGCTCAAGCACGAGGTGGGCGCCGCCGAGGCCCGCGGCGTGTTCGGCAGCCCTTTCGTCTTCGTGGACGGTGAGCCTTTCTGGGGCTTCGACCGTTTCGACATGGTGGACGACTGGCTGAAGCGCGGCGGCTTCTGACGCTGGCGCGGGCCGGCGCGCGCTGCGCCCGGCCATGAAAAAACCCGCCAGGTTGCCCGGGCGGGTTTCGTGTCAGCCGGCCCCGGAAGGGCACGGCTGTGGCGTGGTCAGGCCTCAGGCCTGCACGGTCTTGGCGGTCTCCACGTACTCTTCAATCTGGTTGAAGTTCATGTACTTGTAGATCTTGTCGGCGTCCTTCGACACCACACCGATTTCGGCCAGGTACTCGGCCGGCGTCGGCAGCTTGCCCAGCTTCGAGGCCACGGCGGTCAGCTCGGCCGAGCCCAGGAACACGTTGGTGTTCTTGCCCAGACGGTTCGGGAAGTTACGCGTCGACGTGGAGATACAGGTCGAGCCTTCCTTGATCTGAGCCTGGTTGCCCATGCACAGCGAGCAGCCGGGCATTTCGGTGCGGGCGCCGGCGGTGCCGAAGGTGTTGTAGAAGCCTTCCTTGGTCAGCTCGGCGGCGTCCATCTTGGTCGGCGGGGCCACCCACAGACGCACCGGGATGTCCTTCTTGCCTTCCAGCAGCTTGCCGGCGGCGCGGAAGTGACCGATGTTGGTCATGCACGAACCGATGAAGGCTTCGTCGATCTTGGTGCCGGCGACTTCGGACAGGAACTTGGCGTCGTCCGGGTCGTTCGGGCAGCAGACGATCGGTTCCTTGATGTCGTTCAGGTCGATCTCGATCACGGCCGCGTATTCGGCGTCCTTGTCGGCTTCCAGCAGGTTCGGGTTGGCCAGCCAGGCTTCCTGGGCTTCGATGCGGCGCTGCAGCGTGCGGGCGTCCTGGTAGCCGTCGGCGATCATGTTCTTCATCAGAACGATGTTCGACTTCAGGTACTCGGCGATCGGCTCCTTGTTGAGCTTGATCGTGCAGCCGGCAGCCGAGCGCTCGGCCGAGGCGTCCGACAGTTCGAATGCTTGCTCGACCTTCAGGTCAGGCAGGCCTTCGATTTCGAGGATGCGGCCCGAGAAGATGTTCTTCTTGCCGGCCTTGGCGACGGTCAGCAGACCGGCCTTGATGGCGTACAGGGGGATGGCATGCACCAGGTCACGCAGGGTGACGCCAGGCTGCATCTGGCCCTTGAAGCGCACCAGCACCGATTCCGGCATGTCGAGCGGCATCACGCCGGTGGCCGCGCCGAAGGCGACCAGGCCCGAACCGGCGGGGAAGGAGATGCCGATCGGGAAGCGGGTGTGCGAGTCGCCACCGGTGCCGACGGTGTCGGGCAGCAGCAGGCGGTTCAGCCACGAGTGGATCACGCCGTCGCCCGGACGCAGGGCCACGCCGCCGCGGTTCGAGATGAAGGCGGGCAGCTCGCGGTGCATCTTCACGTCCACCGGCTTCGGATAAGCGGCGGTGTGGCAGAACGACTGCATGACCAGGTCGGCCGAGAAGCCCAGGCAGGCCAGGTCCTTCAGCTCGTCACGGGTCATCGGGCCGGTGGTGTCCTGCGAACCCACGGTGGTCATCTTCGGCTCGCAGTAGGTGCCGGGACGCACGCCCTGGCCTTCCGGCAGACCGCAGGCGCGGCCGACCATCTTCTGGGCCAGGGTGTAGCCCTTGCCGGTGTCGGCCGGGGCCTGGGGCAGGCGGAAGGCGGTCGAGGCGGGCAGACCCAGGAACTCACGGGCCTTGCCGGTCAGCGAGCGGCCGATGATCAGGTTGATGCGGCCGCCGGCGCGCACTTCGTCCAGCAGCACTTGCGACTTCAGTTCGAACTTGGCGGCTTCGGCGCCGTTCTTCTCGATCTTGCCGTCGTACGGGTAGATGTCGATCACGTCACCCATTTCGAAGTTGGACACGTCCACTTCGATGGGCAGCGAGCCGGAGTCTTCCTGCGTGTTGAAGAAGATGGGGGCGATCTTGCCGCCGAGCGTGACGCCGCCGAAGCGCTTGTTCGGCACGAAGGGGATGTCTTCGCCGGTGGCCCAGATCACGCTGTTGGTGGCCGACTTGCGCGAAGAACCGGTACCGACCACATCGCCCACGTAGGCGACCAGATTGCCCTTCTTCTTCAGGTCTTCGATGAACTGCATCGGACCGCGCTTGCCGTCTTCCTCGGGCTTGAAGGCCGCGTCAGGGCGCGTGTTCTTCAGCATGGCGAGGTAGTGCATCGGGATGTCCGGGCGGCTCCAGGCGTCCGGGGCGGGCGACAGGTCGTCGGTGTTGGTTTCGCCCGGCACCTTGAACACGGTCACGGTGATCTTCTTGGCGACTTCCGGACGGGTGGTGAACCACTCGGCGTCGGCCCACGACTGCATCACGGCCTTGGCGTTGGCGTTGCCGGCCTTGACCAGCTCGGCGACGTCGTGGAACGCGTCGAACATCAGCAGGGTCTTCTTCAGGGCTTCGGCGGCCACGGTGCCGACTTCGGCGTCCGACAGCAGGTCGACCAGCGGCTTGACGTTGTAGCCACCGACCATGGTGCCCAGCAGCTCGGTGGCCTTGGCCTTCGAGATCAGGCCGACGCTCACGTCGCCATGGGCCACAGCGGCCAGGAAGGAGGCCTTCACCTTGGCGGCGTCGTCCACGCCCGGCGGCACGCGGTGCGTCAGCAGGTCGAGCAGGAATGCATCTTCACCGGCCGGCGGGTTCTTGATCAGCTCGATCAGCTCGGCGACTTGCTGGGCCGACAGGGGCAGCGGGGGGATACCCAGCGCGGCGCGCTCGGCAACGTGTTGGCGGTAGGCTTGCAACATGGTGATCACCTTTGTGGGGCGGGGACTGAAAAGAATTCACCGCGGCGGGGCCGCACGGGGAGGTGCGGCTCGACCTGGAGGCTGGAAGTCTTCTATAAGACTTCGCACAATTGGCTATTTTCGCCCAGGAGCGGACGGAATGCCACAGGGGGGAGCGAAAAACTGTCGAACTCGTGCGCACACGCGGCCGTTGCGCATCAATCGGGGGCCCGAAAAGACATCAGCCGGACGGGTGTCCGGCTGATGCGAGGGGGGAAGGTCAGCGGTTGCCGTCGGCCGGCGTGTCGCTGTTGAGCCCGAAGACCGAGGGCCGCGGGTTGCGCTTGAGGTCTTCGTCGGCCGCGCGTTGCGTGTCGTGCATGCAGCCGTCCACCAGACGCTGGCCGCGCTTGGGGTCCATCAGCATCGACTTGGTCAGGATCTGGATCATCAGCGCGGCGCCCTTGACGTCTTCCAGGCGCACCGCACCGGTCGACGACAGCACGGGCTTCATCGTCCACGACTGCTGGCCGAGGCGCAGGTCGAAATAGCCGTTGTTGCGCGCGTGACGGTCGATGGACACGGCCTTGCCGAACTCGCACTGGTACTTGCCGATCAGCACGCGCTCGGCGGCCTGCAGTTGCTCGACGGTGGCTTCCGGCAGGGCCACGATCTTCTCGACCAGCGTGCGCTTGGTCTTCTTGACCTCCGCGGCATGGGCGAACTGCGGGCCGAAGGTGGTGACCACCATGCCGAGCATGACGCCGGCCGACAGGGCGAGGGTGCGGATGCGTTGGATCTGGCGGAGGGTGTGGCTCATGGCGGTAGGCGGGTGTCGCGGCAAACAGTGAATCGGTCAGACGAGCAGGCGTCAAGTTCGAATATTGCCACCGATCTGCCGGGCGTGGACACCGGAACTGACCCGGGGTGTGCGCCCGTCACGGTGGATCGCCGCGGGGCGGCCCCTTCACCAGGGGCCATGCCCTGACCCACGGATCAGAACGTGTCGCCCGGCACGCGCACCCAGCCTTCCATGAGGATGCGGGCGCTTCGGCTCATGATGGCCTTGGTGACGGTCCACTGACCGTTGACTTGTTTCGCCTGGGCGCCGACGCGCAGGGTGCCGGAGGGGTGGCCGAAGCGCACGGCCTCGCGCTCGCCGCCGCCAGCGGCCTGGTTGACCAGCGTGCCGGGGATGGCGGCTGCCGTGCCGATCGCCACCGCACAGGTGCCCATCATGGCGTGGTGCAGCTTGCCCATCGACAGCGCGCGCACCAGCAGATCGACGTCCACCGCCTCGATGGTCTTGCCGCTGGATGCGGTGTAGGTGGTGGGCGGTGCGACGAAGGCGATCTTGGGCGTGTGCTGGCGGGTGGCGGCTTCTTCGGGCGTCTTGATCAGGCCCATGCGCAGCGCACCCGCCACGCGGATGGCCTCGAAGCGCTTGAGCGCTTCGGCGTCGCTGTTGATGTGCTCACGCAGTTCCATGCCGGTGTAGCCGATGTCCTTGGCATTGACGAACACGGTCGGGATGCCGGCCGTGATCATCGTGGCCTTCAGCATGCCGATGCCGGGCACTTCCAGGTCGTCCACCAGGTTGCCGGTGGGGAACATCGAGCCGCCTTCGTCGCCATCGTCGGACGGGTCCATGAACTCGAGCACGATCTCAGCGGCCGGGAAGGTCACGCCATCGAGCTCGAAATCGCCGGTTTCCTGCACCTGGCCGTTGGTGACGGGCACGTGCGCGATGATGGTCTTGCCGATGTTGGCCTGCCAGATGCGAACCACGGCCGTGCCGTTCTGCGGGATGCGGGCCGGGTCGACCAGGCCGGCGTGGATCGCGAAGGCGCCCGCGGCGGTGGACAGGTTGCCGCAGTTGCCGGACCAGTCCACGAAGGGCTTGTCGATCGAGATCTGGCCGTAAAGGTAGTCCACATCGTGGTCGGGCTGGCTGGCCTTTGACAGGATCACGCACTTGCTGGTGCTGGACGTGGCGCCGCCCATGCCGTCGATGTGGGCCGCATACGGGTCGGGGCTGCCGATGACGCGCAGGAACAGCTTGTCGCGCGCTTCGCCGGGCACCTGGCAGGCTGCGGGGAGGTCCTGCAGGCGGAAGAAGACGCCCTTGCTGGTGCCGCCGCGGATGTAGGTGGCCGGGATCTTGACTTGGGGTGCGTGTGCCATGGCTGTGTCCGGTGGAGAGGTCAGTTGCGGTAGGCCGCATCGTGGTCGACGCGGTTCCATTCGATGGCGCGTTTGCGCCAGTGGGTGTCGATGGCCTGGGTGAAATCGGGGCGCACGAGCTTGGCTCGGTTTTCACACCAGGTTTCGGATTCGTGGCGGATCACCATGCCTTCGAGCGGGCCCTTGCGGTAGCGACTCGGGGTGCTGGACACCATGAGCTTGAGCGCGTCCAGTGTGGTGTGGCCCTCGAACAGGCGGGGCACGGTGACCAGGCCGGCGCGGGCGGCCAGCGCATTGCGGCGGGCGGTGCTCCAGAAGCGGCCCTGGCTGCGTTCGTACACGTCGAACAACAGGAACCAGTCGGGCAGGGCGCCATAGTCCAGCGAGTGGCGCGCGGCGCACCATTCGCCGAAGAAGATGAGGTCCGGTGTCAGCTCGGCCAGCAAGGCGTCGCCATGCTGCTGCAGCCACAGCGGGATGCGGGCGAACTGGCCCGCGTGCGGATCGCTCAGATACTGCCCGCGGTTCTGCGCACGCAACTCGCCGTGCTCGTCGAGCGAGAAGCCGAGGTTCGCGCCGTCGAGCTTCTCTTCGACCACGACCTTGTGTGCCAGCAGGGCATGGGCCTCGGCGGGCGACAGCACCTTGTCCTCGCGCGGTTCGCCGGCAGCCAGCCAGGCGATGTGCGGGGTGTGCGGGAAGCGAAAGAAATCCGTCATGCTGAGGTGGCCGGTGCGCGAGGCAGCGGCGGAAGCGGGTGGTCCGGAAACTTCTTGCGGTAGAAGTCGCACGTGTCTTCGGGGCAGAGGAACTCGACCTGCACGCCGCAGGCCTTGAGGGCCGGCCACCAGTCCAGCCACTTGCTGTCGGCGGCTTCCCAGATGGGCGGCTTGTCGGGGTGGGCGTGGGCGACGGCGGCGAACTTGCGGTCGGATGGGTCGAAGCGGGGTTGCAGGGCGGTCGACGGGAACTCGGCGTAGGTCTGCTCGCCGGTCTCCGTCAGTGGCACCTGTTCGACGCGCTGAGGATTGGCCACCTGGCGAAGCAGCCATTTCAGGAACACGTCGCCGACGCCCTTGGGGCGGTTGGCCTGGGTCTTGTGCAGGTACTCGTCCAGGATGCGATGGCCGTCGTCGATGACCGTCACGCCATCGGACTGCATGGCCTGCAGTCGCTCTACACAGGCGGTCACGCAGTCGGGCGAGACATCGGGGTGCTGGCCGTTGGCGACCAGCAGCACATTGGTGTCGATCACGGCCTTCATGCCTTCGGCTCCCGGGCCTCGGCCTGGCGGCGACGCAATGCAGCCACCGTGCGGGCGGTGATGTCGGTCATGTCGTGACCGAACAGGTCTTCGGGCCAGTTCTCGATGTCACCATAGGCATTGAGCCGCAGTGCTTCCAGTTCGGCATGCGGGCCACGCAGGCGGCACACATACAGCGCGAGCTCCTCGGGCGGGATCACCGCTTCGGCCACGCGGCGTTGCAGGCGGTTGAGGAGGGCTTCGGAGTGGCTTTCGACGATGCACTGAACGCCTGGATGCTGACCTTCAGCCGTCGACTGGACAGCGGCGATCAGGGCGTCGGCCAGCACGGCCTGGGCCTTCGGGTGCAGGTGGTTCTCCGGGTGCTCGAGCCAGATGGTGCCACCCTCCGGGGCGTTGAGGAGATGCCCCAGCAGGTGCTGTGCATGGCGGGCACTGCGGCCGGTTTGCGAGGCCGTCGAGGGCGCATCCAGGCCCATGGCGTGCAGCCAGTGCGACACGGCCGGGTCGCCGGCCGACGGCAGCGGGATGCGGTCTCCCTGTGCCTCGGTGTCGACAAAGGTGAGGGGGGCTGACGCTCGCTCAGGAGCCGATGCTGCGGAAAGGTGTCGACTGACACGCTGGCCACCGGCTTGCCACACCGCATCCAGCGCAAAGCCGGCCTGCTGGCCGGACACCGCCTCGTGGGCGTGCGGATCCAGCAGGGCCAGTGCATGGCCCAGGCTGCTCTTGCCGGTGCCGTGCTCACCGAAGAACACGGTGAGCGGCGCGAGCCGCACGGGCCCGGTGTCTTGCCACGCCCGGAAGTGACGGATGCGCAGAGAAGTCAGCATGGTTTCGGGTTTGCGAAGGGGGCCCGGCCACCGCCAGGCAAGCAAAGCCTCGTGGACTTTGCTTGCCCGGGCTCCGCCTCCTTGTGGGAGGCGAAGGCGCTCGGAGAGGTCACTTGTTCGCCGCCAGGAAGTCCTGGGCGAAACGCTGCAGCACGCCACCGGCTTCGTACACCGACACTTCTTCGGCGGTGTCCAGGCGGCTGGTCACGGTCACGCGCTCGGTCTGACCATTCTTGCGGTGGATCACCAGCGTCAGGTCGGCGCGCGGCTTCAGGTCGCCTTCCACGTCGAAGGTTTCGGTGCCGTCCAGGCCCAGGGTCAGGCGGGTGGTGCCCGGCTTGAACTCCAGCGGCAGCACGCCCATGCCGATCAGGTTGGTGCGGTGGATGCGCTCGAAGCCTTCGGCCACGACCGTCTCGACACCCGCCAGGCGCACGCCCTTGGCCGCCCAGTCACGCGAGGAGCCCTGACCGTAGTCGGCGCCTGCGATGATGATCAGCGGCTGGCGGCGGTTGAGGTAGGTCTCCATCGCCTCCCACATGCGCATGACCTGGCCCTCGGGCTCCACGCGGGCCCACGAGCCCACCTTGATCGAGCCGTCTTCCTTGCGCACCATCTCGTTCTTGAGCGTGGGGTTGGCGAAGGTGGCGCGCATGGCGGTCAGGTGGTCGCCACGGTGGGTGGCGTAGGAGTTGAAGTCCTCCTCGGGCAGGCCCATCTTGTGCAGGTACTCACCGGCGGCCGAGTTCATCAGGATCGCGTTGGACGGCGACAGGTGGTCGGTGGTGATGTTGTCCGGCAGGATGGCCAGCGGGCGCATGGCTTTCAGCGTGCGCGGGTTGGCGGCGAGAGCCCCGACGCCTTCGGTGTCCCAGTAGGGCGGGCGGCGGATGTAGGTCGACATCGGGCGCCAGTCGTACTGCGGGCTGACCTTCTCACCCTTGTCGGCCTGGATGGCGAACATGGGCTCGTACACGGCGCGGTACTGCTCGGGCTTCACGGCGGTCTTGACCACGGCGTCGATCTCTTCGTCCGACGGCCAGATGTCCTTGAGGCGGATTTCCTTGCCATCGACGACCGTCAGCACGTCGTTTTCGATGTCGAAGCGCACGGTGCCGGCGATGGCGTAGGCGACCACCAGCGGCGGCGAGGCCAGGAAGGCCTGCTTGGCATACGGGTGGATGCGACCGTCGAAGTTGCGGTTGCCCGAGAGCACGGCGGTGGCGTACAGGTCGCGGTCAACGATTTCCTTCTGGATGACCGGGTCGAGCGCGCCCGACATGCCGTTGCAGGTGGTGCAGGCAAAGGCCACGATGCCGAAGCCGAGCTTCTCCAGGTCGCCCAGCAGGTTGGCTTCCTTCAGGTACAGCTCCACCGCCTTCGAGCCAGGGGCCAGCGACGACTTCACCCAGGGCTTGCGCGTCAGGCCCAGCTTGTTGGCGTTGCGGGCCAGCAGGGCGGCCGCGATCACGTTGCGAGGGTTGGAGGTGTTGGTGCACGAGGTGATGGCCGCGATGATCACGGCGCCGTCGGGCATGGTGCCTTCACCGGCAGCCGGCATCTGCCATTGGCCGGCAATGCCCTTCGAGGCCAGATCCGACGTGGCCACACGGGCGTGCGGGTTCGACGGACCGGCCATGTTGCGCACCACGCTCGACAGGTCGAACTCGAGGTTGCGCTCGTACACGGCGTTCTTCAGGCTGTCGGACCACAGGCCCGCGGTCTTGGCATAGGTTTCGACCAGCTTGACCTGCTCGGCCGTCCGGCCGGTCAGCGTCAGGTACTCCAGCGTCTGTTCGTCGATGCTGAACATGGCGGCGGTCGCGCCGTATTCGGGGGCCATGTTCGAGATGGTGGCGCGGTCGCCAATCGTCAGCTTCGACGCACCTTCGCCGTAGAACTCGAGGTAGGCGCCCACCACCTTGTTCTTGCGCAGGAACTCGGTCAGGGCCAGCACCACGTCGGTGGCGGTGATGCCGGGTTGGCGTTGGCCGGTGAGCTTCACACCCACGATTTCAGGCAAGCGCATCCACGAGGCGCGGCCCAGCATCACGTTCTCGGCTTCCAGGCCGCCCACGCCGATGGCGATCACGCCCAGCGCGTCCACGTGCGGGGTGTGCGAGTCGGTGCCGACGCAGGTGTCGGGGTAGGCCACGCCGTTGTCGGCATGGATCACCGGCGACATCTTCTCCAGGTTGATCTGGTGCATGATGCCGTTGCCCGCGGGGATCACGTCCACGTTGGCGAAGGCCTTCTTCGTCCACTCGATGAAGTGGAAGCGGTCTTCGTTGCGGCGCTCTTCGATGTCGCGGTTCTTCTGGAAGGCTTGCGGGTCGAAGCCCCCGCACTCCACAGCCAGCGAGTGGTCCACGATCAGCTGCACGGGCACCACCGGGTTCACCTTGGCCGGGTCGCCGCCTTCCTTGGCAATGGCGTCACGCAGGCCGGCCAGGTCCACAAGGGCGGTCTGACCCAGGATGTCGTGGCACGCCACGCGGGCCGGGAACCAGGGGAAGTCCAGGTCGCGCTTGCGCTCGACGATCTGCTTGAGGCAATCGGTGACGATGGCCGGATCGGCCTTGCGCACGATGTTCTCGGCGTGCACGCGGGCGGTGTAGGGCAGGGTGGCCCAGGCGCCGGGCTGGATGGCTTCGACGGCAGCTTGCGTGTCGAAGTAATCGAGGTTCGTGCCGGGCAGCGGCTTGCGGTATTGGGTGTTGATGTTGCTCATGGCCGTGGGGCAGTCAGCAAAGTGGGGCGGACGATCGGGGCGTCGGGGCCGACGTCGGTTCGGGGTGGCAGCGAGGCGCGGCCACAAGGCAGAAAGGCGCCACATCACCCGGGGCAATGTGGCGCCTTCCTCTGGCTTGCTTACTTGCGGTCCTTCAGCGGGACGAAGACCTGGTCTTCGGGGCCGACGTAGTTGGCGCTCGGGCGGATGATCTTGCCGTCGATGCGCTGCTCGATGATGTGGGCCGACCAGCCCGAGGTGCGGGCGATCACGAACAGCGGGGTGAACATGTCGGTGGGCACGCCCATCATGTGGTAGCTCACAGCGCTGAACCAGTCCAGGTTCGGGAACATCTTCTTGATTTCCCACATCACCGACTCCAGGCGCTCGGCGATGTCGTACATCTTCATGTTGCCCTGTTCCTTCGACAGGTCCTCGGCCACCTTCTTGATGACCACGTTGCGCGGGTCGCTCACGGTGTAGACGGGGTGGCCGAAGCCGATCACGACTTCCTTCTTTTCCACGCGGGCGCGGATGTCGGCCTCGGCCTCATCCGGGTTGTCGTAGCGCTTCTGGATCTCGAAGGCCACTTCGTTGGCGCCGCCGTGCTTCGGGCCACGCAGGGCACCGATGCCACCGCACAGCGCCGAGTACATGTCCGAGCCCGTGCCGGCCACCACGCGCGAGGTGAAGGTCGAGGCGTTGAACTCGTGCTCGGCGTACAGGATCAACGAGGTGTGCATCGCACGCACCCAGCTGTCGCGGGGCTTTTCGCCGTGAAGCAGGTGCAGGAAGTGGCCGCCGATCGAGTCGTCGTCGGTTTCCACCTCGATGCGCTTGCCGTTGTAGGCAAAGTGGTACCAGTACAGCAGCATCGAGCCCAGCGAGGCCATCAGCTTGTCGGCGATGTCGCGGGCGCCCGGGTGGTTGTGGTCTTCCTTCTCGGGCTTGACGCAACCCAGCACCGACACGCCGGTGCGCATCACGTCCATCGGGTGGGCCGACGGGGGCAGTTGCTCCAGCGCCACCTTCACGGCGGCGGGCAGGCCGCGCAGCGACTTGAGCTTGGCCTTGTAGCCGGCCAGTTCGGCCACGTTGGGCAGCTTGCCGTGCACCAGCAGGTGGGCGATTTCCTCGAACTCGCAGGTCGTGGCGACGTCCAGGATGTCGTAGCCGCGGTAGGCCAGGTCATTGCCGGTACGGCCCACGGTGCACAGCGCGGTGTTGCCGGCCGCGGTGCCCGACAGGGCAACGGACTTCTTGGGCTTGAAGCCGGGCGTGGTGGTCTCGGGCGTGGCGCTCATGGATGGGATCTCCTGGTCAGAGGTTGATTCAGCAGTCAAACGGTCGGGGTCGTCGGTGACGACTCACTTCTTGGCGGCAAACAGCGCGTCCAGCTTGCCTTCGAAGGCGTGGTAGCCGATGCGGTCATACAGCTCGTCGCGGGTCTGCATGATGTCGACGACATTGCGCTGGTGGCCGTCACGCCGGATCGCGGTGTAGACGGTCTCTGCGGCCTTGTTCATGGCCCGGAAGGCGCTCAGGGGGTAGAGCACCATGCCCACGCCGGTGGGGCGCAGGTCGTCGGTCGAGAACAGCGGGGTCTTGCCGAACTCGGTGATGTTGGCCAGCACGGGCACCTTCACGGCGTCCACGAACTTCTTGTAGGTCTCCAGATCGTACGCCGCTTCGGCGAAGATGCCGTCGGCGCCGGCTTCCACGCAGGCAATGGCCCGCTCGATGGCAGCATCCACGCCGTGCACCTGGATCGCGTCGGTGCGGGCGATCAGGAAGAAGTCCTTGTCGGTCTTGGCATCGGCGGCGGCCTTCACGCGGTCGACCATCTCTTCGGTCGACACGATTTCCTTGCCGGGGCGATGGCCGCAACGCTTGGCGCCCACCTGGTCTTCGATGTGGCAGGCAGCGGCGCCGGCCTTGATCAGGCTCTTGACGGTGCGCTCGATGTTGAAGGCGCTCGGGCCGAAGCCGGTGTCGATGTCGACCAGCAGAGGCAGGTCGCACACGTCGGTGATGCGGCGCACGTCGATCAGCACGTCGTCCATCGTGTTGATGCCCAGGTCGGGCAGGCCCAGCGAGCCCGCTGCCACACCGCCCCCCGACAGGTAGATCGCCTTGAAGCCGGCGCGCTTGGCCAGCAGGGCGTGGTTGGCGTTGATCGCGCCGATCACTTGCAGCGGGGATTCTTCCTGAAGAGCCTGGCGGAAACGGGCGCCGGGGGTCATGTTGGCCATGTGTGCTCCTTGGTGGGATGCGGGTGAACCGGTGTGTGGAAGAAACAGCGCAACGTGCGTGCCAGCCCGATCGGTCGGGTCCGTCGTTGCCGAGCACTCGTTCAAGTCTTTGAATTCAAAGCGTTTCTTGTTCTCGCTGTCGACGGGATATCGGGCGGTGTTTCATTTTGGTTTCATGCATGAAACGGATAGACTGCTGGTTCATGAAACGTGGAACATCCCGCTGAAAACGCCTCGCCATGACCTTGTCCCTGACGCCCCGCTCGGGCACTGCCGCCCTGCCGCGCATTGTGGCCGTGGGTTTCCGGCGCATCAACAAGATGTTGCAGGAGCTGGCCCCGCAGTTCGCCGACCGGGCCTCGGTCGAGGTGCTCGACGTCGGCTTCGAGCAGGCCGTCACGCGCCTGCGTGCCATGCAGGCGGCACGGCCTGTCGACGTCGTGGTGGCGGCCGGCTCGAACGGCGGCTACCTGCGTCAGCGGCTGGAGACCCCGGTGGTGCTGGTCAAGGTCGGCGGCTTCGACCTCATGCGGGCGCTGGCCCGGGCCAAGCAGGTGTCCCACCGCGTGGGCCTGGTCACCTATGAAGGCATGGCGCCCGATGTGGCGCAGTTCGACGGCCTGTTCGAACTCGACATTGTGCAGCGCAGCTACCAGACCGAGGAAGAGGCCCAAGCCAGCGTGCGCGCACTGCAACAGGAGGGCGTGCCCGTCGTCGTGGGCACTGGGGTGGTGGCCGACATGGCCGACCAGATCGGCCTGACCGGCGTCTTCCTCTACTCGCGTGACGCCGTGCGCGAGGCCCTCGAAGACGCGGTCGAAGTGGCCCGCGCTGCCCGCATCGAGCTGGCCAAGCGCGAACGACTGAACACCATCCTGGCTCAGCTCAGCGACGGCGTGATCGCCGTCGACCTCGACGAGCGCATCCAGACCCTGAACCCCGCCATGGCCCAGTTGCTCGGTGTCGATCCGGGGCAGTGGGTGGGCCAGCGGCTCAGCGAAGTCTGTCCCGACCTCACCCTCCAGGGCACCTTGCGGCTGGCGCTGCCTGACCTGGAGAAGATCGAACGCATCAAGGCCAAGGCCCTCATCGTCAACCGCATGCCCATCCTCGAGCAGGGCGTGCTGACGGGCGCGGTGCTCAGCTGCCAGGATCCCATCAGCATCCAGCGGGTCGACCGCCACATCCGCACGCGCATCAAGCCGGTGGCCTCCGCCACGCGCCATGAGCTGGACGCCTTTCTCGGGGACAGCACCGCAGCCCGCCAGCTGCGCGACACGGCCCGCGCCTGTGCCCGCAGCCAGGCCACGGTGCTGCTGATCGGCGAGAGCGGCACCGGCAAGGAACTGGTTGCTCAGGGCATCCACATGGCCAGCGAGCGCCGGGACATGCCCTTCGTGGCGGTCAACTGCGCGGCGTTGTCCGAATCGCTGCTGGAAAGCGAGCTGTTCGGCTACGAAGAAGGCGCTTTCACCGGCGCGCGCAAGGGCGGCAAGATCGGACTGTTCGAAGCCGCGCACAACGGCACCCTGTTCCTCGACGAGGTCGGCGAGATGCCGCCCTCCCTGCAGGCCCGTCTGCTGCGTGTGCTCCAGGCGCGCGAGGTGCTGCGCGTCGGTGCCACCGAGCCCACCCCCGTCAACGTGCGAGTGATTGCTGCCACCCACCGCGACCTGCTTGCCCATGTCGGGCAAGGCCTGTTCCGGCTCGACCTCTACTACCGCCTCAACATTCTCCGGGTCGACGTGCCCCCGCTGCGCGCCCGGCTGGCCGACATCGACGTGATCGCCCGCACGTTGGGGCACCAGGTCTGCCGACGGCTGCACCTCGATCCGGATGCGGCCCAGCCGCTGCTGGCCGCTCTGGTGGCGCAGGCGCCGCACCACACGTGGCCCGGCAATGTGCGCGAACTGGAAAACCTCATCGAGCGCCTGATGGCCTACGCCGCCGCAGACGCTCCCATGTTGGCGCGGGATCGGGCTGCCGCGCAGAGCCGGCTCCGGCAGATCGTGCCCGAACTGTTCGCTGCAACAGACGGCGAGCCACAGCGTGCCGAGCGCCTCCTGCCCGTGGCCGGGCCGATTGTGCCTGTGGCCTCATTCGCGCGCGGACAAAGGGCGCGTGCTGGGGCCGCGGCGTCGCCGGCAGACGTGCGTGCGGTGCTGCAGGCCTGCAATGGCGACCGTCAGCAGGCCGCGGAACAGCTGGGCATCAGCCGCACCACGCTCTGGCGGTGGTTGCGGGAGGTCGAACCGCCGACCGGCGGCGCCCGCTAGCAGGCCCACGATTCGATCAGGCGCGAATCGGGCTGCAAGAGAAGGGCGACGCTTCGACACCGCACGACGAGACTGCCGCCCCCCCGCCAGGACAGCGTGAGCGTCAGCAGGTCGCCGCTCCCAGCGGCCTCGATCCGACCCGGCACGGGCAACATGCGGCGCATGGCGGTGCCGTCATGCAGCCCGCCTTCGGCGAGCGCCTGTGGGTGCTCGGCCGCCGCGGGCCACTCGGTCACCGCGTCGCAGCGCACACACAAAGGAATCAGATTGGCGTCCACCGGACCGGTTTGCGCATCGAGCGTGCCACGTACTGCCGCCACGGCCAGCCGGATCAGCAGCGCATCGCCCTCGCGCCGCCAGCCCGACACCTCGGATCCGGCAAAGCTCCAGACCAGGTCTGGTGGCATCGGGGCGGGCGAGGGCGCTTCAGAAGGCATCCCGACACTGTATCTCTTGGGGACGTGGGCAGGGTTGTCCACGGATCCTGTGGACAAGTTTGTGGGGAAGCCCGGGGGAACCAGCCCGCGCCCCAGCGGCCGGGTTTCCCTGCTCAAAAAATGGGCAGGCTATGCCATCTTCCTCGGGCAGGCTGGACAGGGGTTTGACGGTCAGCTGAAAAAAGCCTGCTCGATCTCGGCCGGCAGCGGCTGCCCGGTCAGCCAGGCCCGTTCCAGCACGTGCCAGTAGTGGCGGTAGCTGGCCCGGTCATGCAGCACCTTGCGGTGTGCGGTTGGCGCCCAGTGGGCCGCCTGGGCCGCCAGCAGGATCTCGATGGCGTCGTCCACCTCGGCCGTCACCGGCGCGAACGCCTCGATGATGACCGGAACCTGGTCCGGGTGGATGCTCCACATGCGCGTGTAGCCCAACTCCCGCGTGGCTTTCTCGGCCGCCTGGCTGAGCGCGCGCGTGTCCTTGAATTCGGTCACCACACAGTGCGACGGCGTGATGCGCGCAGCATGGCAGGCCGCGGCGATTTCCAGCTTGGCCCGCACGATCAGCGGGTGGCTGAACTGCCCCTGCACGCTCATCGCCGAAGCCGGGACCGCGCCGCGGTGCTCCGACACGAAGTCCATCAGCCCGAACGACAGCGATTCCAACCCCGGCAGGGCTGCAATTTCGGCCACCTGCTGCACGGCACGGTGGGTTTCGATCAGCCCGTGTACGGGCAGCGCACGCCCGATGTTGTGCCGCACGCGCGCCTGCCGGATGGCCTCGATGGCCCCCCGCGCGTCGTCCACATTGGCGAGTTTGGGCACCATGACATAAGCCAGTCGCTCGCCCACCCGGCTGATCAGCGTGTCGATGTCGTCCTCGAAGCGCTTGTGCCGGTAGTCGTGCACCCTCACCCCCACCCGATCATGGGCGTTCGCGGCGCTGCCCACCAGCTCGGCCACCAACAGCGCGTGCTCATGCTCCCCACCCACGGGGGCGCCGTCTTCCAGGTCCAGCGTCACATCGAACACCGGCCGGCCGGCGTCAGCCGCCATGTCGGCCTGCAGCTTCAGGCTCTTGTGCATCCGCTCCTCGACACCGGCGTAGTGATCGCACACCGGCAGCATCGGAACGGGTTTCTCGGCGCCGAAAAGGGCGTGGCGGGGATGGATGGCAGTCAGGTTCGACATGGTGATCTCGACAGGGTTCGCCAGAAGCAGGCCTTCACAGGATGCAGTCTCACCGAAAAACGGCCTGGATGCCCGGCGGGTTGTACGCGGAGCGCACAAATTGACGTGGGCAAAACACGCGCCGGGCCGGCAGGTCACCGTGGCGACAGCCAAAGAAAAACCGGCCTCGTGTCGCCACGGGCCGGTTGTCTGGTTCGAGCCGCCCCGATCACCGGGGCGTTCTCATCACAGCAGGTGCTTCACGCCGTCCTGCTCGCCCTGCAGCTCGGCCAGGGTCTTGTTGATGCACTCTTGCGAGAACGCATCGATGGGCAGGCCTTCGACGATCTTGTACTCGCCGCCTTCGCAGGTGACCGGGTAGCCGAACATGACGTCCTTGGGGATGCCGTATTCGCCGTTCGACGGGATGCCCATCGTGACCCACTTGCCGTTGGTGCCCAGGGCCCAGTCGCGCATGTGGTCGATGGCGGCGTTGGCAGCCGAGGCGGCCGACGACAGGCCGCGGGCGGCGATGATGGCGGCGCCACGCTTGCCCACGGTCGGCAGGAACGTGTTGGCGTTCCAGTCGTGGTCGTTGATGGTGTCCTTGACCGACTTGCCGTTCACGGTGGCGAAACGGTAGTCCGCGTACATCGTGGGCGAGTGGTTGCCCCACACGGCCAGCTTCTCGATGTCACCCACGGCGCAGCCGATCTTGGTGGCGATCTGCGAAGCAGCGCGGTTGTGGTCCAGGCGCAGCATGGCGGTGAAGTTCTTGGCCGGCAGATCCGGGGCCGACTTCATGGCGATGTAGGCGTTGGTGTTGGCGGGGTTGCCGACGACCAGGACGCGCACATTGCGCGAGGCCACCGCGTTCAGGGCCTTGCCCTGGGCGGTGAAGATCTGGGCGTTGGCAGCCAGCAGGTCGGCACGCTCCATGCCGGGGCCGCGGGGACGGGCGCCGACCAGCAGGGCGTAGTCGGTGTCCTTGAAGGCGGTCATCGGATCGCTGTGGGCTTCGATGCCGGCCAGCAGCGGGAAGGCGCAGTCTTCCAGCTCCATGATCACGCCCTTCAGGGCGTTCTGGGCCTTCTCGTCAGGGATCTCCAGCAGTTGCAGGATCACGGGCTGGTCCTTGCCCAGCATTTCGCCAGAGGCAATGCGGAACAGGAGGGCGTAGCCAATCTGGCCAGCAGCGCCGGTGACGGCGACGCGAACGGGTGCTTTGCTCATATGCAACTCCGAAGGGAAGGTGACGGACGGGTGGAACAAACCCGCAAGTGTAGCGTTGCCGGGGGCGTTATGGCGAGCCCCCGTTAAATGCCTTTGTCTTATGTCTTATATAAGACATCATTCGACAGATTGGTTGCGTGCCTGCCGCAGTTGTGGTGCAATACCGCCCGGCCTGGCCTTATCCGGCCTGACCAATGCATGACCGATCGCACGAAGATCGCTTTCAAGACGAGCCGACACGCTGTGGTGACCCCTCCGCCTAACAATGCTGCCGATGCCGCCCTGCCTGCAGGTGGCGCATCCGCATCTGCGTCGGGGCCCTCCTTCAGCCCGCTCTACCAGCAGATCAAGGCGCTGATCCTGCGCAGCCTGCAGTCCGGCGAATGGCGTCCGGGCGAGGCCATTCCCAGCGAGATCGAACTGGCGGCCCGTTTCAAGGTCAGCCAGGGCACCGTCCGCAAGGCCGTCGATGAACTCGCCGCCGAGAACCTGCTGACCCGCCGTCAAGGCAAGGGCACCTTCGTGGCCACGCACGCCGAAGAGCAGGTCCAGTACCGCTTTCTGCGACTGATGCCGGATCAGCCGGTGGCCGAGTCGACCGATTCCCGCCGTGAGTTCCTCGACTGCCGCCGCCTGCGCGCGCCCGCCGACGTGGCGCGTGCCCTGCATCTCAAGCCGGGCGACATGGTGGTCGAGATCCGCCGCGTGCTGCACTTCTCCGGCTGCCCCGTGGTCTTCGATGACATCTGGCTGCCGGGCCGCCTCTTCAAGGGGCTCACGGCCGATCGCCTCAGCGAATACCGGGGGCCGATGTATGGCCTTTTCGAATCCGAGTTCGGGGTGCGCATGATTCGCGCCGAAGAAAAGCTGCGCGCCGTGGCCGCCGATGCGGATATCGCACAGGCTTTGCAGGTACCGCAGGGGACCCCGCTGCTCAGTGTCGAGCGGCTGTCCCTGACCTACGGTGACCAGCCCGTCGAGCTGCGCCGTGGCCTCTACCGTACGGACAGGCATTACTACCGCAACGAACTGAGTTGACCGCCACACATTCACGAGTCCCCCGTTCTGTTTTGGGTCTGACCCAGTTTTGACCAAAAGCAGAACGAGTCCGTCGGGCTGGGGATTGCCCTAAAATCCCGTGTTCTCTTGACAGATTAATGACGCTCGGCAGGAGCCCCACACAACATGGCTGACAACGCGAAAACCCCACGCCCCGTCTACCGGAACATTCACATCTCGGACATCGTCGCCTACCGGCTCCCGGCGGCCGGCATTGTGTCGATCCTGCACCGCATCAGCGGCGCGATCATGTTCCTGCTGATGCCCTTCATCATCTGGATGTTCGACAAGAGCGTCTCCTCGGAGATCTCCTATGACGAATTCACGGCCGTCTTCACGGGCCAGGCCGGCTGGTTCTTCAAGCTGGTCGCGCTGGGCCTGATCTGGGCCTACCTGCACCACTTCTGCGCTGGCATCCGCCACCTGCTGATGGAAGTGTCGCACTCGTACTCCAAGGAGACCGGCAAGTCCACCGCTGTGACGACCCTGGCTGTCAGCATCGCGCTGACCGTCGTGCTGGGCGCCAAGCTGTTCGGTCTGTTCTGATCACTGTCCCAGGAAACAAGCATGTCCCAAAACTACGGAACCAAGCGCATCGTCACGGGTGCCAGCTATGGTCTGCGCGACTGGTTGGCGCAGCGCATCACGGCCGTTCTGATGGCCCTGTTCACCGTCGTCCTGCTGGCGCAGGTCCTCTTCGGTGGCCCTCTTGGCTACGACAGCTGGGCCGGCATCTTCTCCCAGCAGTGGATGAAGACCCTGACCTTCGTCGTCATCATCGCCATGCTCTACCACGTGTGGGTCGGCATGCGTGACCTCTTCATGGACTACATCAAGCCGGTCGGCATTCGCCTGACGCTTCAGGTGTTCTCGATCGTGTGGCTGGTCGGCTGTGCCGGCTGGGCCATCCAAGTGCTGTGGAGACTGTAAAAAATGACCGCTATCGCTACCTCTCTTCCCACCCGCAAGTTTGACGTCGTCATCGTGGGTGCCGGCGGCTCCGGCATGCGTGCCTCGCTGCAGCTCTCCCTGGCCGGCCTGAACGTCGCTGTCCTGTCCAAGGTCTTCCCGACCCGCTCGCACACCGTCGCGGCGCAGGGCGGCATCGGTGCCTCGCTGGGCAACATGTCGGAAGACAACTGGCACTATCACTTCTTCGACACCGTCAAGGGCTCCGACTGGCTCGGCGACCAGGACGCCATCGAGTTCATGTGCCGCGAAGCACCGAAGGTCGTGTACGAGCTCGAGCACTTCGGCATGCCGTTCGACCGCAACCCCGACGGCACCATCTACCAGCGTCCGTTCGGCGGCCACACCGCCAATTACGGTGAAAAGCCCGTGCAGCGCGCCTGCGCCGCGGCCGACCGTACCGGCCACGCCCTGCTGCACACCCTGTACCAGCAGAACGTCAAGGCCCGCACCCAGTTCTTCGTGGAGTGGATGGCCCTCGACCTGATCCGCGACGCCGACGGCGACGTGGTGGGTGTGACCGCCCTCGAAATGGAAACCGGCGACGTGCACATCCTGCACGCCAAGACCGTGCTGTTCGCCACCGGTGGCGCCGGCCGCATCTACCAGGCTTCCACCAACGCCTTCATCAACACCGGCGACGGCCTGGGCATGGCGGCTCGCGCCGGCATCCCGCTGGAAGACATGGAGTTCTGGCAGTTCCACCCCACCGGCGTGGCCGGCGCGGGCGTGCTGCTGACCGAAGGCTGCCGCGGCGAAGGCGCCATCCTGCGCAACGCCAACGGCGAGCGCTTCATGGAACGCTACGCCCCGACCCTGAAGGACCTGGCTCCGCGTGACTTCGTGTCCCGCTCGATGGACCAGGAAATCAAGGAAGGCCGTGGCTGCGGTCCCAACAAGGACTACGTGCTGCTGGACATGACCCACCTGGGTGCCGAGACGATCATGAAGCGTCTGCCCTCGGTGTACGAGATCGGCCACAACTTCGCCAACGTCGACATCACCAAGGAGCCGATCCCCGTGGTGCCGACCATCCACTACCAGATGGGTGGCATTCCGACGAACGTGCACGGCCAGGTCGTCGTGCCCGCCAACGGCAAGCCCAACGAGATCATCAACGGCCTGTACGCCGTGGGTGAGTGCTCCTGCGTGTCGGTGCACGGCGCCAACCGCCTGGGCACCAACTCGCTGCTCGACCTCGTGGTGTTCGGCCGTGCCGCCGGCAACCACATCGTCGACTTCAACCTCAAGACCAAGAACCACAAGCCGCTGCCCAAGGACGCTGCCGACTACACCCTGTCGCGTCTGGCCCGTCTGGACAACCAGAAGGGTGGCGAATACTGCCAGGACGTCGCCAACGACATCCGTTCGACCATGCAGAAGCACGCTGGCGTGTTCCGCACCCAGGCTTCGATGGAAGAAGGCGTCAAGAAGATCGCCGACGTCCGCGAGCGCGTGAAGAGCATTGGCCTGAAGGACAACTCCAAGGTCTTCAACACCGCCCGCATCGAAGCCCTGGAAGTCGAGAACCTCATCGAAGCTGCCCAGGCCACGATGGTGTCGGCCGCCGCCCGTCCGGAGTCGCGTGGTGCTCATGCCCACAACGACTTCCCGAACCGCGACGACGACAACTGGATGAAGCACTCGCTGTGGTACTCCGAAGGCAACCGCCTGGACTACAAGCCTGTGAACCTCAAGCCGCTGACCGTGGAATCGGTGCCGCCGAAGGTCCGTACCTTCTGATCGAAGCGACCCAGCATTAGGAATTCATCATGAGCCAAAAGCGCACTTTCCAGATCTATCGCTACGATCCTGACAAGGACGCCAAGCCCTACATGCAGACCATCGAGATCGAACTCGACGGTCACGAGCGCATGCTGCTGGACGCCCTGGTCAAGCTCAAGGCTGTGGACCCCACCCTGTCGTTCCGCCGTTCGTGCCGTGAAGGCGTGTGCGGTTCGGACGCCATGAACATCAACGGCAAGAACGGTCTGGCCTGCCTGACCAACATGCGCACGCTGCCCGGCACGATCGTGCTGAAGCCGCTGCCCGGCCTGCCCGTTGTCCGCGACCTGATCGTGGACATGACGCAGTTCTTCAAGCAGTACAACTCGATCAAGCCGTACCTGGTCAACGACACGCCGCCGCCCGACAAGGAGCGTCTGCAGTCGCCCGAAGAGCGCGAAGAGCTCGACGGTCTGTACGAGTGCATCCTGTGCGCCAGCTGCTCCACCAGCTGCCCCAGCTTCTGGTGGAATCCCGACAAGTTCGTGGGCCCCGCCGGTCTGCTGCAGGCCTACCGCTTCATCGCCGACAGCCGCGATCAGGCCACGGCCGAGCGCCTGGATAACCTGGAAGACCCATACCGTCTGTTCCGTTGCCACACCATCATGAACTGCGTGGACGTCTGCCCCAAGGGCCTGAACCCCACGAAGGCCATTGGCAAGATCAAGGAATTGATGGTCAAGCGCGCCGTCTGATCCCGCCCGCTTTCCATTCTTGCTCGCCCTCGTGCGCAACAGCCCACCCATTCCGATGACCGCTCCCGTGCCTGCCGACCTGATGCCCGACCCGGACACCCTGCGTCGGCTACGCTGGCGCTGTCGTCGCGGGCTGCTTGAAAACGACATCTTCATCGATCGGTTTTTCGAGCAGCACGAAGCGAGTCTGACCACACCGTTGGTCCAGGGATTGCTTCAATTGATGGACCTGTCTGACAATGATCTGCTGGATCTCCTGTTGGCCCGCAAGGAGCCCGAAGGCGAGCTGGCATCCTCCGAAGTCATGCAGGTGCTTTCGCTGATGCGTGTGAAGCCGGCGTGAATGTTGCCCTCTGATGCCGCGCGAGCGGACTGCAGAGGGCACATTGCTGTCAGCCGGCCCTGGTACCCGAAGTTTCCATTTCTCTCACAAGACCGACCCCCTTAGGAGTGCTCATGACCCCGTCCGACGTGAAAGCCACCCTGTCGTTTTCTGACGGCAGCCCCAGCATGGAACTGCCCATCTACAAGGGTTCTGTCGGCCCGGATGTGATTGACATCCGCAAGCTGTACGGCCAGACCGGCAAGTTCACCTACGACCCTGGCTTCCTGTCGACGGCGTCGTGCAACTCGAAGATCACCTACATCGACGGTGACAAGGGTGAGCTGCTGTACCGCGGCTACCCCATCGAGCAGCTTGCCACCAACTGCGACTTCCTGGAAACCTGCTACCTGCTGCTGAACGGCGACCTGCCGAACCAGTCGCAGAAGGACGAGTTCGTCAACCGCGTGACCAACCACACGATGGTCAACGAGCAGATGCAGTTCTTCCTGCGCGGTTTCCGTCGTGACGCGCACCCGATGGCGGTGCTGACCGGCCTGGTCGGCGCGCTGTCGGCCTTCTATCACGACAGCACGGACATCAACAATCCCGAGCACCGCAAGGTCGCCGCGATCCGCCTGATCGCCAAGATGCCCACGCTCGTGGCCATGGCGTACAAGTACTCGATCGGCCAGCCGTTCATCTACCCGAAGAACGACCTGTCCTACGCTGGCAACTTCCTGCGCATGATGTTCGCCACGCCGTGCGAAGAGTACAAGGTGAACCCGGTGCTCGAGCGCGCCATGGACCGCATCTTCACCCTGCACGCTGACCATGAGCAGAACGCCTCGACCTCGACCGTGCGTCTGTGCGGCTCGTCGGGCACCAACCCGTTCGCGGCCATTGCCGCTGGTGTGGCCTGCCTGTGGGGCCCGGCCCACGGTGGTGCCAACGAGGCCTGCCTGAACATGCTGGAAGAAATCCAGGCCATGGGCGGCATCTCGAAGGTCGGCGAGTTCATGGAAAAGGTGAAGGACAAGAACTCGGGCGTGCGCCTGATGGGCTTCGGTCACCGCGTCTACAAGAACTACGACCCGCGCGCCAAGCTGATGCAGGAAACCTGCAACGAGGTGCTGGCCGAGCTGGGCCTGGAAAACGACCCGCTGTTCGCCCTGGCCAAGAAGCTCGAGCAGATTGCCCTGGAAGACGACTACTTCGTGCAGCGCAAGCTCTACCCGAACGTCGACTTCTACTCGGGCATCGTGCAGCGCGCCATTGGCATCCCCGTGCCGCTGTTCACCGCGATCTTCGCGCTGGCCCGTACGGTCGGCTGGATCGCCCAGCTCGACGAAATGATCGGCGACCCCGAGTACAAGATCGGCCGTCCGCGTCAGCTGTTCGTCGGCGCCGAGAAGCGCGACGTGGCTCCGATCGCCAAGCGCTGACCGTTTCACCTGGCCCGCTGGTCGGGTCAGTGAACCCCTCGAAACCCGGCCCCGGCCGGGTTTTTTCTTGGCGCGTGGTGTCCGGGCTCCCGCGAGTGCGTGGTGGGCATTTCGGCACCCTTCCGCCCCGCTATCGCGATCTGGGCCTTGGCGGCCGCTGCGTGCCCGTGCGGACCGATACCCGATCGGAGTGCCCGCCCGCACCTTCCTCCGAAGCGGGCTGTCGCTGACGCCGTCGCGAAAGCCCGTCGCACGGGGCGAAGTGCCCATGTTGTCGGGGGGATCGCCTGAGGAAGGGTGCGCGTGGGTGCCGTTGCCTGTCGTAAAATTGACAACTTTCCCCAACCTGGGGGCAGTCTGCCCCTTCCCCGCGCGACAGGATCATGGGACGCACGCTCTACGACAAGATCTGGGACGAACACGTCGTCCACACCGAGGAAGACGGCACCGCCGTCCTTTACATCGACCGCCAGTTGGTGCACGAAGTGACCAGCCCCCAGGCGTTCGAAGGCCTCGACATTGCTGGCCGCAAGCTGTGGCGCCTGTCGGCCAACCTGGCCGTCAGCGACCACAACGTGCCCACGACCGACCGTCGCGAAGGCATCAAGGACCCGGTATCCAAGCTGCAGGTCGACACCCTTGACAAGAACTGCGACCGCTTTGGCATCACGCAGTTCAAGATGGGTGACAAGCGGCAGGGCATCGTCCACGTCATCGGCCCGGAGCAGGGTGCCACGCTGCCCGGCATGACCGTGGTGTGCGGCGACAGCCACACCTCCACCCACGGCGCGTTCGGCGCCCTGGCGCATGGCATCGGCACGTCCGAGGTCGAGCACGTCATGGCCACCCAGACGCTGCTGGCCAAGAAGGCCAGGAACATGCTCGTGAAGGTCGAGGGCACGCTGCCCAAGGGCTGCTCGGGCAAGGACATCGTGCTGGCCATCATCGGCAAGATCGGCACAGCGGGCGGCACCGGCTACACCATCGAGTTCGCCGGCAGCGCCATCCGCGCACTCAGCATGGAAGGCCGCATGACGGTGTGCAACATGGCCATCGAGGCCGGTGCGCGCGCCGGCCTTGTCGCCGTGGACGACACCACGATCAACTACGTCAAGGGCCGCCCCTTCACGCCTTCCGGCGTGGAGTGGGATCAGGCTGTTGCGTACTGGCGTACGCTGCATTCCGATCCGGACGCCGTGTTCGACGTGGTCGTCGAGCTGAACGCCGACGAGATCAAGCCACAGGTCACCTGGGGCACCTCGCCGGAGATGGTGCTGTCCATCGAGGACCGCGTGCCGGATCCCGACAAGGAAAAGGACCCGGTCAAGCGCTCCGCGATGGAGCGTGCGCTGCAGTACATGGCGCTCGAACCCAACAAGGCCATCAACGACATCCGCGTCGACAAGGTTTTCATCGGGTCGTGCACCAACAGCCGCATCGAAGACATGCGTGAGGCCGCCGCGGTGGTCAAGCGCATGGGTGGCCGCGTGGCCTCGAACATCAAGCTGGCCATGGTGGTCCCGGGCTCGGGGCTCGTGAAGGAACAGGCCGAGCGCGAGGGTCTCGACCAGGTGTTTAAGGCCGCGGGCTTCGAATGGCGTGAGCCGGGCTGCTCCATGTGTCTGGCCATGAACGCCGACCGCCTGGAGCCGGGCGAGCGCTGCGCGTCCACCAGCAACCGCAATTTCGAAGGCCGTCAGGGCGCAGGCGGGCGTACCCACCTGGTGAGCCCGGCCATGGCGGCCGCGGCGGCCATGGAAGGCCACTTTGTCGACGTCCGTCGTCTGGGCTGAGGCAGGACCACCATGCAACGTCTGGCAGCCCTGATCCTCATGCTGATGACCTTGTGGGCCATGAGCGCCTGCAACACGGTGCACGGCTTCGGTCAGGACCTCGAGAAGGCCGGTGAGGCCATCTCCAACGCGGCGAAAAAGTAAACACCATGCAAGCATTCCGCATTCACAAGGGCCTCGTCGCCCCGATGGACCGGGAGAACGTCGACACCGACGCCATCATTCCCAAGCAATACCTGAAGTCGATCAAGCGCACGGGCTTCGGCCCCAACCTGTTCGACGAGTGGCGCTACCTGGACGCCGGCGAGCCCGGCCAGGACCCGGCCACCCGCAAGCCCAACCCCGATTTCGTGCTGAACCAGCCGCGCTATCAAGGCGCTTCGGTGCTGCTCGCGCGCAAGAATTTCGGCTGTGGTTCAAGCCGTGAGCACGCGCCCTGGGCGCTCGAACAGTACGGCTTCCGCGCC
Source organism: Aquabacterium olei (assembly GCF_003100395.1). Lineage (NCBI taxonomy): Bacteria > Pseudomonadati > Pseudomonadota > Betaproteobacteria > Burkholderiales > Sphaerotilaceae > Aquabacterium > Aquabacterium olei. The sequence continues at coordinate 2,727,192 of NZ_CP029210.1, read as the reverse complement.
ATCATTGCCCCCAGCTTTGCCGACATCTTCTTCAACAACAGCTTCAAGAACGGCCTGCTGCCGATCGCGCTGAGCGAGTCGCAAGTCGACCAGCTGTTCAACGAGGTGTTCGCGTTCCCGGGCTACGAACTCACCATCGATCTGGAGCGTCAGGTCGTGGTCAAGCCCGATGGCGCCGAGCTGTCATTCGACATCCAGCCCTTCCGCAAGTACTGCATGGTCAACGGCTTTGATGACATCGGCCTGACCCTGCGCCACGCAGACAAGATCAAGGCCTATGAGGCCGAGCGGCTGGCCACGAAGCCTTGGCTGAACAACCGCATCGTCTGAGTTCCAGATTCCCACGAAGTTACGAGACAACCACCATGGTCATGAAGATTGCTGTGCTGCCGGGTGACGGCATCGGCCCCGAGATCGTCAACGAGGCGGTCAAGGTGCTGAAGGTGCTGGACCTGCCGTTCCAGCTGGACGAAGCCAAGGTCGGCGGCGCTGCCTTTGACGCCCACGGCCACCCGCTGCCCGAGCACACCCTGAACCTGGCCATGGCCTCGGACGCCGTGCTGTTCGGCTCGGTGGGCGACTGGAAGTACGACAAGCTCGAGCGCCACTTGCGCCCCGAGCAGTCCATCCTCGGCCTGCGCAAGAACATGGGCCTGTTCGCCAACTTCCGTCCGGCCATCTGCTACCCGCAGCTGACCCACGCCTCGAGCCTCAAGCCCGAGCTGGTGGCCGGTCTGGACATCCTCATCATCCGCGAGCTGACCGGCGACATCTACTTCGGTCAGCCCCGTGGTCGCCGCGAGGCCCCGGATGGCGAGTTCAAGGGTGCACCGGAAGCCTTCGACACGATGCGCTACAGCAAGCCCGAAATCGAGCGCATCGCCCACGTGGCCTTCCAGGCCGCCCGCAAGCGCAACAAGCGTGTGACCAGCGTCGACAAGGCCAACGTGCTGGAAACCTTCCAGTTCTGGAAGGACGTGGTCACCGAGGTGCACGCCCAGTACCCCGACATCGAGCTGGACCACATGTACGTGGACAACGCCGCCATGCAACTGGTCAAGGCGCCCAAGCGCTTCGACGTGGTTGTGACCGGCAACATGTTCGGCGACATCCTGTCGGACGAAGCCTCGATGCTGACCGGCTCGATCGGCATGCTGCCTTCGGCCTCGCTGAACGCCAAGGGCCAGGGTCTGTACGAGCCCAGCCACGGCTCGGCTCCGGACATCGCCGGCAAGGGCGTCGCCAACCCGCTGGCCACCATCCTGTCGGCCGCGATGATGCTGCGCTTCAGCCTGAACCAGGAAGAGGCCGCCGCCCGCATCGAGCGCGCCGTGCAGGCCGTGCTGGAGCAGGGCCTGCGCACGCCCGACATCCACTCGGAAGGCACGCAGAAGGTCGGTACCGTCGAGATGGGCGAGGCCGTGGTCGCCGCCCTCAAGGCGCAATGACCGACCGGGCTGAACCGCTCGCTACACAACACTGAATCACTGAAGGAAATTCATCATGGCTACGACTCTGGTTGGTCTGGTCGGCTGGCGCGGCATGGTCGGCTCGGTGCTGATGGACCGCATGCAGGCCGAAGGCGACTTCGCCCACTTCGAACCGCTGTTCTTCTCGACCTCCAACGCTGGTGGCGCTGCCCCCGCGATGGCCAAGAACGAGAAGACGTTGAAGGACGGCTACGACATCAACGAACTCAAGCGCTGCGACATCATCCTGACGGCCCAGGGCGGTGACTACACCAACGACGTGTATCCCAAGCTGCGCGCCGCCGGCTGGAATGGCCACTGGATTGACGCCGCCTCCTCGCTGCGCATGAAGGACAACGCCGTCATCGTGCTGGATCCGGTCAACATGCCGGTGATCAAGAACGCGCTGGCCAACGGCGGCAAGGACTGGATCGGTGGCAACTGCACCGTCAGCTGCATGCTGATGGGCGTGGGCGCGCTGTACAAGGCCGGTCTGGTCGAGTGGATGTCCACCCAGACCTACCAGGCCGCCTCGGGCGGCGGTGCTCAGCACATGCGCGAGTTGCTGACCCAGTTCGGCACGCTGAACGCCGAAGTGAAGTCCCTGCTGGACGACCCCAAGAGCGCCATCCTGGAAATCGATCGCAAGATCATCGCCAAGCAGCGTTCGCTGACGGAAGCCGAAACGGCCAACTTCGGCGTGCCGCTGGGTGGCTCGCTGATCCCCTGGATCGACAAGGACCTGGGCAATGGCCAGTCCAAGGAAGAGTGGAAGGGCATGGCCGAGACCAACAAGATCCTGGGTCTGGGCGAGGGCTTCGGCTCGGCCGCGATCCCGGTCGACGGTTTCTGCGTGCGCATCGGCGCCATGCGCTGCCACTCGCAGGCCCTGACCTTCAAGCTGAAGAAGGACGTGCCCCTGGCTGACATCGAAGCCATGATCGCCGCCGACAACGAGTGGGTGAAGGTGGTGCCGAACACGCGTGAGGCCACGATCAAGGACCTGACCCCGGTGGCCACCACCGGTACGCTGACGATCCCGGTGGGACGCATCCGCAAGCTCGCCATGGGCCCGGAGTACATCGGCGCCTTCACCATCGGTGACCAGCTGCTGTGGGGCGCGGCCGAGCCGCTGCGCCGCATGCTGCGCATCCTGCTGGACGCGTGAGCGTTTTTACCCCTCGAAAAACAAGACCGGGCAGCCGCTGATCAAGGCAGCGGTTGCAACGTCTGGTCACAAAATCAAAGGTGGGGCGTGTGGCCGCAAGGCGACAATCATGCCCCGCCAAGGGGGCGGGGACAGGCACCATGCTGGCACTGGCTTTTGTCAGTAAATGCATGAGCTTGTCACCGTATCTAGCGGCTGTTATTGTGTTTTCTGCTGCGTACCGTCTGCGGGTGGGGTCGCGCCTCCTGGGTCTTGTCCGATCCGGTCGTATTGAGGTCGACGCATGCACCGTCACGACGACTTGGGAGACGCCTTGAAAGATCATTCGTTGTCCTCGGGGCGATTCGCCCTGAATCGGGTTGCGCTGGCCGCAGTCTTTTCCGTGCTGGCGGGCTTGCCTGGGGCCTCCTGGGCGCTGGGTCTGGGCAAGCTGAATGTGCAGTCTGCGCTGGGCGAGTCGCTCCGTGCCGAGATCGACCTGAGCAGCCTCACGACCGAAGAGGGCGCTTCGCTGCAGGTTCGCGTGGCGTCGCCGGAAACCTACCGCGCAGCGGGCGTCGACTACAACCCGGTGCTCGCCACCACCAACATCACGCTGCAGCGCCGCGCCGACGGCCGCCCCTATCTGCGCATCGCGAGTGACCGCTCCGTCCAGGAGCCGTTTGTCGACGTGATTCTGGATCTGTCCTGGTCCACGGGGCGTCTGGTGCGTGAATACACCCTGCTGTTCGATCCCCCTTCGAGCCGCGCCCCGACCCAGGCCACCGCGCCGGCCATCAGCGTGCCGTCGCCTGTCACGCCGCCGCCAAGCACCGAGGCTGCGGCGTCGCGTGCGCCGTCCCGGCCGGCTGCCGAGCGTCCTGCCGAACCGGCGGTGCGCGCCGAGCGCCGCGCCAGCCGTCCGGCGCCGCCCGCGCCTTCCGCTCCCGCCCCGGCGCCCGCTCCGTCGGCACCGGTCGCTGAAGCGCCGGGCAGCACGCCGTCGGCTGCGGCCGCCTCGGCGTCTGCCGAAAGCGTCCGCGTGCGTTCGGGCGACTCCCTGTCGTCGATCGCTGCCCGCAAGCTGCAGCCCGGCGTGTCGCTCGACCAGATGCTGGTGAGCCTGTACCGCGCCAACCCGAAGGCCTTCCAGGGCAACATGAACCGCCTCAAGGCGGGGGCCGTGCTGGACCTGCCCTCGGCTGAACAGGCCCGCGAAATCAGCACGCAGGAAGCGCGCAAGATCATCATCGCCGAAAGTGCCGACTTCGCGGCCTACCGTCAGCGCCTGGCTGGCACGGTGACCGAGTCGGTGCCTGGCCAGGCACAGCGTCAGGTCAAGGGTCAGGTCGAAGCCGAGGTCAAGGACCAGAAGCAGGCCGCCGCACAGACCCCCGACAAGCTGACCCTGAGCAAGGGCGGCATGGCCGCGGGTGGCAACGCCTCGGTGGAAGACCGCCTCGCGAAGTCGCGTGCCAAGGAGGAAAGCACGGCCCGCGTGGCCGAGCTGTCCAAGAACCTCGACGAGCTCCGTCAATTGAAGGAGAAGGCGGCAGTGGCCCCCCCGGCACCGAAGCCGGCCCCCGTGCCCTCTGCTCCCGCGAAGCCGCTGGAGGACGTCCCGTCCGGCTCGCCGGCTCCGGCGTCCGAGCCCCTGACCGACGCGCCGCAAGTCGTGGCCTCGGAAGCCGCGTCGGCCACGGCCGTGGCCAACGCCGCGTCCGAGCCGGCGTCTGCGGCTTCGCCGGTTGCACCGGTGGTCCAGGCGCCCGCCCCGGTGGCACCGCCGCCTGCAGCCGAGCCTGAAGAGCCGGGCCTGCTGGCCACCGTCAACCCGATGCTGCTCGCCGCCGGCGGTGCGGCCCTGGCTTTGCTGGCCGGCGGGCTGATGTTCCTTCGCTCGCGTCGCCGCACCGACTCCGGTGAAACGTCTTTCCTCGAGAGCCGCCTGCAGCCCGACTCCTTCTTCGGAGCCAGCGGGGGGCAGCGCGTCGACACCCGCGACGCGACGGGTGGCCCGTCGTCGATGAGCTATTCGCTCAGCCAGTTGGATGCCATCGGTGATGTCGATCCGGTGGCAGAAGCCGATGTGTACCTGGCTTACGGCCGGGACCTTCAGGCCGAGGAAATCCTCAAGGAGGCACTGCGCAGCACGCCCGACCGCCTGGCGGTGCGCACCAAGCTGCTCGAGGTCTACGCCAAGCGCCGCGACACCAAGGGTTACGAGCAGCTGGCCGTGCAGTTGTTCGCCCTGACGAATGGCGTCGGTGAAGACTGGGCCAAGGCCCAGGAAATGGGCCTGGGCATCGACCCCGAAAACCCGCTGTACCAGCCGGGCGGGCGCCCCTCCGAGCAGGATGTGGCCCGTGAGTCGACCGACGCCCTGGGCGCCTCGACCGTGCCGCACTCCGTGATGCCCGCTCCCAGCCAGCTCGACTCCGTGGCCCCGCCGGTCGCGGCCGAGCCGGACGACGTCGACATGGTGAACCTGGACCTCGACATCTCGGGCCCGGCGCCACTGGACGAGGTGACCGACTCGGTGTCGCCTGCGGCCGTCGAGCTAAATGACCTGCCGCCGCTGGACCTGAACGACGACCTGCCTGATCTCGGCAACCCGCCGGCATCCGCGGAGCCGGTCGAACTGCCGGAGCTGCCGGCGGCCACGTCGCCTGACAACGCTGGCCTGGACTTCGATCTGGACGAGTTCCCGCCTGCTGCGCCCGCAGCCCAGCCTGCTGCCACACCGGAGCCCGCCTTCGACATGGAGTCGATCAGCCTCGACCTCGATGTGCCGACAGGAGAGGCAGCCGAGCCGATCCCGGCGGCCGAGGTGGCAGGCGAGGACGACTGGCTCAACCAGCCTGCTGCGGATTCCTCGCTCACCGATCCGATGGCTCGCAAACTGGAGTTGGCCGACGAGTTCCGACAGATCGGCGATGTCGACGGTGCCCGCGAGCTGCTCAATGAAGTGCTCGACAACACCCAGGACGCGGCGCTGCGCGCCAAGGCCCAGGGCATGCTCGATTCACTGGGATGATGCGACACGATGCGGCATGAGGAACCGGCGCGGGTGCCGGGTCGGGTCACTCCGGTGGCCGACCCGGATGCCCGAGACGCCTCCCGGTCCGACGCAAGGGCGACCCGCCGGGTCGCCCTTGGTGTTTCTTACCGTGGCGGCGCCTACACCGGCTGGCAGAGCCAGCCCTATGGCGGCACAGTTCAGGATGCACTGGAGCACGCGCTGAGCGAGTTCGCCGTGCATCCGGTCAAGACCGTGTGTGCCGGGCGCACCGACACCGGCGTGCATGGCATCAACCAGGTGGTGCACCTGGATACGCCGTTGTCCCGGGCGTCGTTTTCCTGGGTGCGCGGCACGAACACCTTTCTGCCGCCCGACATCGCCGTGCAGTGGGCGGCCGAGGTCCCTGACACCTTTCATGCGCGCAACAGCGCCATCGGCCGCCGCTACGCCTACATCCTGCTCGAGTCACCCATCAAGCCGGCCATCGAGGCAGGGCAGGTGGGCTGGGTGTTCCGGCCGCTGAACCTGCAGGCCATGCGCGAGGCCGCCGCCCTGCTGATCGGCGAGCACGACTTCAGCTCGTTCCGCTCGTCGCAATGCCAGTCGCCGACGCCGGTCAAGCAACTGCGCGACATCCGCATCGCCCCGTGTCGCCCCGCCACGCCCTTCGTTCCACCACGCGACAGCGATGTGCCGCACCGCTACTGGCGCTTCGATTTCGAAGGGCAGGCCTTTCTTCACCACATGATCCGCAACATCATGGGTTGCCTGATTGCCGTCGGAACAGGCACGCAGTCGGTGTCCTGGGTGCAGCGGGTGCTCGAGGCCCGTGATCGCAAGGTCGCCGCGCCCACGTTCTCACCCGACGGGTTGTACTTTCTGGGGCCGCAGTACGACGCAGCTTGGGGGCTGCCCAGCCAGGTTCCCGGGTTGTCGTGGCTGCCTCAGCCGCTCCCGGACGACGGCTCGGCCGGCTGACCGGGGCCTGTCGTGCCCCATGGCGTCGGGCGGGAGATTGGCCTGAGGGCCGATTTTTGCGACAATCCACGGGTTGTCACCACCGGCTATGCAGCTCAGTCTGCCGCCATGTCGGGATGCCCCCCAGTCTGACGTCGCCTTTGCCCGCCTTTCATCGCACCCGCATCAAGGTCTGTGGCCTCACGCGCGAGGCCGATGTCGATGCTGCGGTCGAAGCCGGTGCCGACGCCATCGGGTTCGTGCTTTACCCCAAAAGCCCCCGGCATGTGCCGCTGGCCCGTGCGGCCGAGCTGGCACGCCGTCTGCCTCCGTTCGTGACACCGGTGGTGCTGCTGGTGAACGCCGATGCCGCGCTGGCGGCCGAGGTGCGCCAGAACCTGCCTCAGGCGCTGCTGCAGTTCCACGGCGACGAACAACCCGCCGATTGCGTCTCGCTGGCGGCCGGACAGCCGTTCATCCGCGCGGCCCGGATGGCGCCGGGTTTCAATTTGTTAGACTTCGCCTCGTCCTACACCGACGCGCAGGCCGTGCTGGTGGACGCCCATGTCGAGGGCTACGGCGGCGGCGGGCAGGTGTTCGACTGGTCCTTGCTGCCGACGACCTTGTCTCGACCGATGATCCTGTCCGGGGGGCTGCACCCCGGCAATGTGGAAGAAGGAGTGAGGCGCGTGCGGCCCTGGGCCGTGGACGTCAGTTCGGGCGTGGAAGCCAGCAAGGGCATCAAGGATGCCGCGCTGATGCGCCGTTTCTGTGAGGCCGTGCGAGCGGCCGACCGGCTTTGTGCCGAAACCGTTTGAAGCGGCTGCCGACCCATTCCGGTGGCAACCGCGTCCGAGTTCCTTGAGAGTCACATGCTGAACTACAACCAGCCCGATGCCCGCGGGCACTTCGGTCCTTACGGCGGCACCTTTGTCTCCGAGACCCTGATCTACGCGCTCGAAGAGCTCAAGAACGTCTACGAGCACTACCGCCATGACCCCGAGTTCAACGCCGAGTTCCGCAAGGAGTTGGCGCACTTCGTGGGCCGCCCGAGCCCCATCTACCACGCGGACCGCCTGAGCCGCGAAGTGGGCGGCGCGCAGATTCACTTCAAGCGCGAAGACCTCAACCACACCGGCGCGCACAAGGTCAACAACACCATTGGCCAGGCGCTGCTGGCCAAGCGCATGGGCAAGCCCCGCGTGATCGCCGAAACCGGGGCAGGGCAGCACGGCGTGGCCACGGCCACCATCTGCGCCCGCTACGGCCTCGAGTGCGTGGTGTACATGGGCGCCGAAGACGTCAAGCGCCAGTCGCCCAACGTCTACCGCATGCACCTGCTGGGTGCCAAGGTGGTGCCCGTCGAGTCGGGCAGCCGCACCCTGAAGGACGCGCTGAACGAAGCCATGCGCGACTGGGTGACCAACGTCGAGAACACCTTCTACATCATCGGCACGGTCGCGGGCCCGCACCCGTACCCGGCCATGGTGCGTGACTTCCAGAGCGTCATCGGCGAGGAATGCCTCAAGCAGATGCCCGAGCAGATCGGCCGCCAGCCGGACGCCGTCGTGGCCTGCGTGGGCGGTGGCTCGAACGCCATGGGCATCTTCTACCCCTACATCCCGCATGAAGGCGTGCGCCTGATCGGCGTGGAAGCGGCGGGCGAAGGCTACGAGAGCGGCAAGCACTCGATGTCGCTGCAAAAGGGCGTGCCGGGTGTGCTGCACGGCAACCGCACCTACCTGCTGCAGGACGAGAACGGTCAGATCACCGAAACGCACTCGGTCTCGGCGGGCCTCGATTACCCCGGTGTGGGCCCCGAGCACGCCTACCTGAAAGACATCGGCCGCGCCGAGTACGTCGGCATCACCGACAAGGAAGCGCTCGAAGCCTTCCACCGCCTGTGCCGCACCGAAGGCATCATCCCCGCGCTGGAGTCCAGCCATGCCGTGGCCTATGGCATGAAGCTGGCCGCGACCATGAAGCCCGATCAGCATGTGCTGGTCAACCTGTCCGGCCGCGGTGACAAGGACATCGGGACGGTGGCCGACCTGACCGGCGCCGAGTTCTACTGCCGCCCGTCGTGCCGTGGCCTGTCGGTGAAGGGGGGCGTGTGATGACGACCCGCCTCGACCAGACCTTTGCCACGCTGAAGGAACAGGGCCGCAAGGCACTGATTCCCTACATCACCTGCGGTGACCCGTACCCCGAGAAGACCGTCGAGCTGATGCTCGCGATGGCCGAAGCCGGCGCCGACGTGATCGAACTGGGCGTGCCGTTCTCCGACCCGATGGCCGACGGCCCCGTGATCCAGAAGGCCGCCGAGCGCGCGCTGGTCAAGGGCATCTCGCTGGCCCATGTGCTGGCCGACGTGAAGGCCTTCCGTGAGCGCAACGCCACCACGCCGGTGGTGCTGATGGGCTACGCCAACCCGATCGAAAACCACGACCTCCGTCATGGCGCCGGCAGCTTCGTGCGCGACGCGAAGGCCGCGGGCGTCGACGGCGTGCTGGTGGTCGACTACCCGCCGGAAGAGTGCGAGGAGTTCGCCGCGCGCCTGAAGGCCGACGGCCTGGCCCCCATCTTCCTGCTGGCGCCCACGTCCAGCGAGCAGCGCATGGCCGATGTCGGCCGCGTGGCTGCGGGTTACGTCTACTACGTCTCGCTCAAGGGCGTGACGGGCGCCGGCCACCTGGACACGGCCGCCGTGGCCGCCATGGTGCCGCGCATCAAGGCGCACGTGAACGTGCCGGTCGGTGTGGGCTTCGGCATCCGCGATGCCGAGACCGCCAAGGCCGTGGCCGCCGTCTCCGATGCCGTCGTGATCGGCTCGCGCATCGTGCAACTGCTCGAGACGCAATCGCCTGACACCGTTGTTTCTGCTGCGCGCGGCTTCATTGCCGAGATCCGCGCTGCCCTCGATACCCTGAAAGGAGCCTGAGCATGAGCTGGCTTGAGAAACTGCTGCCCCCGAAGATCCAGCCGACCGACCCGTCCGAGCGTCGTTCGGTGCCCGAGGGCCTGTGGGTCAAGTGCCCGTCGTGCGAGACGGTGCTCTACAAGAACGACCTCGAGGCCAACGTCAACGTCTGCCCGAAGTGCGGTCACCACCACCGCATCGGTGCGCGGGCCCGCCTGGACGCCTTCCTCGACGCCGAAGGCCGCTACGAGATCGGCCAGGAAGTGCTGCCCGTCGACGCGCTGAAATTCCGCGACAGCAAGAAGTACCCCGACCGCATCAAGCAGGCGATGGAATCGACCGGCGAGACGGATGCCCTGATCGTGATGGGCGGCTCGGTCCACAGCATCCCGGTCGTGACGGCCTGCTTCGAGTTCGACTTCATGGGCGGCTCGATGGGCTCGGTGGTGGGTGAGCGTTTCGCGCGCGGCGTGGAAACCGCCGTCGAGCAGAAGACGCCTTTCATCTCGTTCACCGCCACGGGTGGCGCCCGCATGCAGGAAGGCCTGCTGAGCCTGATGCAGATGGCCAAGACCAACGCTGCGCTGACCCGCCTGGCCAAGGCGAAGCTGCCCTACATCAGCGTGCTGACCGACCCGACCATGGGCGGCGTGTCGGCCTCGTTCGCCTTCATGGGCGACGTCGTGATCGCCGAGCCCAAGGCCCTGATCGGCTTTGCCGGCCCCCGCGTGATCGAGAACACCGTGCGCGAAGTGCTGCCGGAAGGCTTCCAGCGTGCCGAGTTCCTGCTGCAGAAGGGCGCCGTCGACATGATCCTCGACCGCCGCGAACTGCGTATGGCCATCGCCCGCCAACTGGCCATGCTGACGCGCCAGCCGGCCGACGCCGTCGCGGGCTGAGTTTCCCGCTGCCTCGGAGGCCGATGCGCCTTCGCTGATCGGGCTGCGCCACGGTGCAGCCCGTTTGCTTTTCTTTCTGACCCTGTCGACATGACTGCCACCGACACGCTCCCGAATCCGGCCGATCTGCACACCCTGGACGACTGGCTCGCGTACTGCGAACGCCTGCACCCGGTCGGCATCGACATGGGGCTGGAGCGCGTGGGCGCGGTGTGGGCGCGCACCGGTGTCGTGCTCGGCACGCCGCTGGGCCAGGAGGACGCAGGTCGTGAGGCGCCCGTGGTGTTCACGGTGGCGGGCACCAACGGCAAGGGTTCGACCTGTGCGATGCTCGAGGGCATCCTGATGTCGTCGGGCTTCCGCGTGGGCGTGTACGGCTCGCCGCACCTGGTGCGCTTCGAGGAGCGCTGCCGCATCCAGGGCGAACTCGTCACGGCCGAACAGCTCGTGCCGCACTTCGCGGCCATCGAGGCCGCCCGCGGCGACACCCCGCTGACCTACTTCGAGTTCACCACGCTGGCCATCATGCGCCTGCTGGCCTCGGCCGGGCTCGATGCGGTGATCCTCGAAGTGGGCCTGGGTGGCCGGCTGGATGCGGTGAACATCATCGACACCGACTGCGCCATCATCACCAGCATCGACCTCGACCACATGGAGTGGCTGGGCCCCGACCGCGAAGCCATCGGCCGCGAGAAGGCTGGCATCATGCGGGCGGGGCGTCCGGCCGTGGTGTCCGACCCGCAGGCGCCGCAGAGTGTGGTGGACCATGCAGCCGAGATCGGCGCCGACCTGTGGCTCTTCGGCCGCGACCACAACTACGCGGGCGACCGCCAGCAGTGGTCCTGGGGGGGGCGCAGCAAGCGCTTCAACGGCATGGCCTACCCGGCGCTGCGCGGCGCCAACCAGTTGCTGAATGCGTCCGGTGTGCTGGCTGCGCTCGAAGCCATGCGGCCTCGTCTGCCGGTGTCCGCGCAAGCGGTGCGCACGGGCCTGGCCACGGTCGAGTTGCCCGGCCGCTTCCAGATCATCCCGGGTCAACCCACGCTGATTCTGGACGTGGCACACAACCCGCATGCCGTGGCCACGCTGGCCGTCAACCTCGACCAGATGGGCTTCTTCCCGCGCACGCATGCCGTGTGGGGCGCGATGGCCGACAAGGACGCCGCGGGGATGGTGGCGAAGCTGCGCCCTTTGGTGGACGCCTGGCATGTGTGCGACCTGCCCACACCGCGGGCCGCGACGGCGGCGCAGTTGGCCCAGGTGATCACCGATGAAGTCGCGGCCCGCCCGCTGGCCACCGCTCCGAAAGCCACGGTCAACACCCACCCGGATCCGATGAGCGCGCTCAAGGCAGCCCTCGCTGCGGCGGACCCGGCGGATAGAATCGTGGTTTTCGGGTCGTTCTATACCGTGGGCGGCGTGTTGCACGAGGGCTTGCCCAAGCTGAACGCGCCCCATCTGAAGGCGGGCGGCGACGGCGCCTGATCAGGCTGCCACCCCCCCGCTTCTTCCATTTTCCAAGCCGAGCATGTCGCTGTCATCGTTTTTCCAGCGCCTTCTGCGTCGCGGCCCTGCGGTCCAGGCCCCGGCGGCCGAGTCCCTGCCGCCTTCCCAGGCCGACATCGAGGCCACGCGCACGCGGGCGCGTCGTCGCCTGATCGGCATGGCCGTGCTGGTGGGGGCGGGTGTCATCGGCTTCCCGTGGCTGTTCGAGACCCAGCCGCGGCCGATGTCCAGCGAAGTCGAAGTGGTCCAGGCCGGAGCGCCCCGTGCCTCGGGTGACCCCGCGCCCGTTTCCGGCCGCGCCGTGGCGGGCAAGGTCGGTGTGGCAGGCATCGTGACGCCGCCTTCGGCGGAGGTGGTGGAGCCCGCGCCGGCAGCTGTCGAACAGGAGGTGACCGAGCGCGAGGTGGTCGAGTCGCCTGCGGAGACCGCGCGTGACACGGCTGGCGCGAAGGAAGCCGAGCGCAAGCAGCCGGAGCAGAAGGCCGCAGAACAGAAGTCGGCTGCTGAGAAAGCGGCCGATCAGGCCGCGGCCAAGCGTCTGGCAGCCGAGAAAGAGAAGGCTGCCGAGGCCGCTCGGGTCCGTCGGCTGGCCGAGCAGAAGGCAGCGGATCAGAAGGCGGCAGAACTCAAGGCTGCCGAACAGAAGGCCGCCGAACGCCGTCAGGCCGAGGCCCGGGCAGCGGCCAGCAAGCCCGCTGACAAGACCGACGGAGGACGCTACATCGTCCAGGTGGGCGCCTTTGGCGAGGCGGCCAAGGCACAGGAGGTGCGGCAGAAGGTCGAGCGCCTCGGCATCAAGACCTACACCCAGGTGGTCGAGACCCCGGATGGCAAACGCATCCGTGTCCGCATCGGGCCTTACGCCGACAAGGCCGAGGCCGAGAAGGCCATGGCAAGCCTGCGCAAGGCCGGGCTGGGCGGCAACATCCTGACGTTGTGAGCACCCCCATCGCCCTGACCCCATGGATGCAGTGAACCCCGTGGACGCCGGCAACGCATGGTCGTTCATCGACCTGGCCCTGCTCATCGGCCTCGCGCTGTCCGTCATCGTGGGGGCGTGGCGCGGCCTGGTGCACGAGGTCATGTCCCTGCTGGGGTGGGGCGCGGCCTATGTCTCGGCGCAGTGGTTCGGCCCGGCCCTGGCCCCGCATCTGCCGGTGGGTGAGGCGGGTGGCCGACTCAATCTGATCTCCGGGATGCTGGTGGCCTTCGTGCTGGCCTGGCTGGTGTGGGCGCTGCTGAGTTGGGGCGTGACCCAGCTGACCCGCGAATCCCCGCTGAACGGGCCGGACCGGGTGCTGGGTGCTGGATTCGGCCTGACGCGGGGCGTGCTGATGGCCTTGCTGGTCGCCACGCTGGTGAACATGACGCCGCTGGCCCAATGGGGTCCGTGGCAATCGTCACGCGGTGTCGCGTGGCTGGCAGTGTTATTGGACGGGCTGCGCCCCGTTCTGCCCGAGCAGGTGGTCAAATTCCTGCCCGAGCAATCGTGACTCGATTTTGTTGAATTGGAAGAGGTGAACCATGTGCGGCATCGTTGGTGTGATTTCCAAGGCGCCCGTCAACCAGTTGATCTATGACGCGCTGTTGCTGCTGCAGCACCGTGGTCAGGATGCGGCCGGCATCGTGACGGCAGGACCGGATGCGCATGGTCGCAAGTTCTACATGCACAAGGCGCGCGGCATGGTCAAGGACGTCTTCCGCACGCGCAACATGCGCGCGCTGCCGGGCACCGTCGGTCTGGGGCAGGTGCGCTACCCGACCGCAGGCAATGCGTTCAACGAGGAAGAAGCCCAGCCGTTTTACGTGAACGCACCGTTCGGTCTCGTGCTCGTGCACAACGGCAACCTCACCAATGCCCACGAACTCCGCGAGGAACTGTTCGACATCGACCGCCGTCACCTGAACACGGACAGTGACACCGAAGTGCTGCTCAACGTGTTCGCGCATGAACTGGAGCTCGCCGGTCGCGAACTGCCGCTGACGCCGGACGCCGTCTTCCAGGCTGTGCGTGCCGTGCACAAGCGCATCAAGGGCTCTTATGCGGTGATCTGCCTGATCGCTGGCCACGGCATGGTCGCCTTCCGTGACCCGTATGGCATCCGCCCGATGTGCTATGGCGAGGCCGATCTGCCCGAGGGCCGTGAAGTGATGGTCGCCAGCGAATCTGTGGCGCTGGAAGGCACGAGCCACCGCCTGGTGCGCGACGTGGCGCCGGGCGAGGCCCTCTTCGTTGACCTGGATGGCGTGGTGCACGCCCGTCAGTGCGCCGAAAAGAGCGTGCTCAACCCGTGCATGTTCGAGTATGTGTACCTGGCCCGCCCCGACTCCGTCATCGATGGTGTTTCGGTCTACCAGGCGCGCCTCAACATGGGCGAGACCCTGGCCCAGCGCGTGATCTCTACGATGCCGCCGTCCGAGATCGACGTCGTCATCCCCATCCCCGAATCCAGCCGGCCGTCGGCCATGCAGCTGGCTCAGAAGCTGGGCAAGCCCTACCGCGAAGGGTTCGTGAAGAACCGCTATGTGGGCCGGACCTTCATCATGCCGGGGCAGGGCGTGCGCAAGAAGTCGGTTCGCCAGAAGCTCAACGCCATCAGCATGGAGTTCAAGGGCCGCAACGTGCTGCTGGTGGACGACTCCATCGTGCGCGGCACGACCTCGAAGGAGATCGTGCAGATGGCCCGCGAGGCCGGCGCCAAGAAGGTCTACCTCGCCTCGGCTGCGCCGCCGGTGCGCTTCCCCAACGTGTACGGCATCGACATGCCGACCAAGACCGAGCTGGTGGCCCACGGCCGCTCCCACGATGACATCCGCAAGATCATCGGCTGCGACGCCCTGATCTATCAGGATGTCGATGCGATGAAGAAGGTGGTGGGTAAGCTGAACCCCGAGATCAAGGGCTTCGAGGCCTCGTGCTTCGACGGTTGCTACATCACGGGTGATGTCAGCGCCGCCGACTTCGCGGCCATCGAATCACAGCGCCTGACGCAGAAGGACGAGGAAGAGGCGGTCAACTCGCGTCTGGCCCTGCAGAACCAGCCGGAGTGAGCGCCAACCTGGCCCTGAGGGCCAGGCCGGATTCGCAACCGGGTCGGCCGGCCACTGGCTGCGGCCGCCCATGGAAAGGGGCCGCTGATGGCCGACAACGACAAGAAAAGACTGCCGCGCCGCGACCTGCCGACCGATGCCCGCATCGAGACGCTCGCCGTGCGCGAGGGCCTGCCGCCCACGCAATGGGGCGAGAACTCCGAAGCGCTGTTTCTGACCAGCAGCTTCAACCACCCGGATGCAGCCACGGCCGCCGCCCGCTTCGCCAACGAAGAGGAAGCGTTCGTGTACTCGCGCTTCACCAACCCGACCACGATGATGTTCGAGCGCCGCCTGGCCGCGCTCGAAGGCACCGAGGCGTGCATTGCCACGGCCAGTGGCATGAGTGCCATCCTGCTCATGGTCATGGGCCTGCTCAAGGCGGGTGACCACGTGGTGTGCTCCCACAGCGTGTTCGGCTCGACCATCACCCTGCTGGCCACGCAGTTCGGCAAGTTCGGGGTCGAGACCACCTTCGTCTCGCAAACCGACGTGCAGCAGTGGCGCGACGCCATGCGGCCCAACACGAAGCTGCTGTTTGCCGAAACACCGAGCAACCCGCTGACCGAGGTGTGCGACATTGCCGCCCTGGCCGAGATCGCGCATGCACACGGTGCCCTGCTGGCGGTGGACAACTGCTTCTGCACCCCCGCGTTGCAGAAGCCGGTGGACCTGGGTGCCGACCTCATCATCCACTCGGGCACCAAATACCTGGACGGGCAGGGCCGGGTGCTGGCCGGTGCCGTGTGCGGGCCTGACGCCATCATCAACGGCCCACTGATGAGCACCCTGCGGGGCGCCGGCATGGCGCTCTCGCCCTTCAATGCCTGGGTGGTGCTCAAGGGCCTCGAAACCCTGGCCATCCGCATGGCGGCGCAAAGCGCCAATGCGCTAAAGCTCGCACAGTGGCTCGAGCGGCACCCGAAGGTCGACCAGGTCTTCTACCCCGGCCTGCCCAGCCACCCGCAGCACGAACTCGCCATGCGGCAGCAGAACGGTTGCGGCGGTGCCGTCGTGTCCTTCACGACGAAACCGGCGACCGGCGACGTCACCGTGCCTAGCCCCGCCACGCTGGACGAGGCCGCCATGCGCCTGCGTCAGGCCGCTTTCCACGTGATCGACCACACCCGTCTGTGCTCGATCACCTCCAACCTGGGCGACACCAAGACGCTGATCACCCACCCGTCGAGCACCTCGCACGGGCGGCTGACCGAAGCCCAGCGCCTGGCCGCCGGCATCACGCAGGGCATGGTCCGCGTGGCCGTCGGCCTCGAACACATCGATGACATCACGGCCGACCTGGCCCGTGGCCTGGATACCCTCAACTCATGAGTAACGCTGTTCCCCAACCCACCGGCGTGGTCCGCACCCGGATCGCCCCTTCGCCGACCGGCTACCTGCACCTCGGCACCGCCCGCACCGCGCTGTATTCCTGGGCCTATGCCCGCCACCACGGTGGCCAGTTCGTGCTGCGCATCGAAGACACCGACGTGGCCCGCTCCACGCAGGAATCGGTCGAGCAGATCCTGCAGTCCATGCACTGGCTGGGCCTGGACTACGACGAAGGCCCGATCTACCAGATGCAGCGCCTGGACCGCTACCAGCAGGTCATCGACCAGATGCTGGCCAACGGCACGGCCTACCGCTGCTACGCCACGCCGGAAGAGCTGGACGCCATGCGGGAGGCCCAGAAGGCCCGCGGCGAGAAGACCGGCTACGACGGCCGCTGGCGCCCCGCTCCGGGCAAGGTTCTGCCTCCGATCCCGGAGGGCGTGAAGCCCGTGGTGCGCTTCGCCAACCCGCTGGACGGCGATGTGACCTGGGACGACCTCGTCAAGGGCCCGATCACGATCAACAACCGTGAGATCGACGACCTGATCATCCAGCGCCCCGATGGCGTGCCCACCTACAACTTCGCCGTGGTGGTCGACGACTGGGACATGCAGATCACCCACGTCTTCCGTGGCGACGAGCACATCAACAACACGCCCTGGCAGATCAACATCTACCGTGCGCTGGGCGCGGCGCTGCCGCAGTTCGGCCACCTGCCGGTCATCCTGGGTGACGATGGCACCAAACTGTCCAAGCGCCGCGGCGCCGTGGCCGTGTCGAACTACGAAGAAATGGGCTACCTGCCCGAGGCGATGTTGAACTACCTGGCCCGCCTGGGTTGGAGCCATGGCGACGAAGAGCTGTTCACGATCGAGCAGATGGTGTCGTGGTTCGATGGCTCGCACCTCAACAAGAGCCCGGCCCAGTGGGATGCGGCCAAGCTGGCGTGGGTCAACGCCCACTACGTCAAGCACGCAGACGACCAGCGGCTCTCGGCCCTGGTGGCCAAGCACCTGCGCGCCAAGGGCCATGCCGTGGCCGACGACGCCGCGCTGGCCCCGCATTGCGCGCTGTTCAAGGACCGGTGTGCGACGACCATGGAACTGGCCGACTGGCTGAGCATGTACGTGACCGACGTGACCCCGCCGGCCGATGAGCTGGCTGCCAAGCTGACCGACGCCGTCAAGCCGGCCGTGGCCGCGCTGGCAGAACGCCTGAAGGGTGTGGCGTGGGAGGCACCGGCCATCAGCCAGGCCATCAAGGACACGCTGGGCGAGTTCGGTCTGAAGATGCCGCAGCTGGCGATTCCTGTGCGCCTGCTGGTATGTGGCCGCTCGCAGACGCCGTCGGTGGATGCCGCGCTGGTGTTGTTCGAACGTGACGTTGTCGTGCAACGGTTGCAGAAAAACATCTGACAGTTGCCAACGACAGAAAAATCGACATATACTCTCATTCTCGCTTGAACGACGCTTTGTTCGAAACGACAAAGCAGCCGGGCAACCTGAAGGATGCAGATCCAGAGGGGGTATAGCTCAGCTGGGAGAGCGCTTGCATGGCATGCAAGAGGTCAGCGGTTCGATCCCGCTTACCTCCACCACCAGAGCAGTCTGGTTGGTGTCTGGTTGCAGAGTGTGTCGGGTAGAGCGTCGATCAGGTTGCATGAAGGAATTCAGTCCCCTTCGTCTAGAGGCCTAGGACACCACCCTTTCACGGTGACTACAGGGGTTCGAATCCCCTAGGGGACGCCAAGTTTTGACGGCACTTGGCTGGCAGTAATGTCAGCGCAGCCGACAACCACGCGGAGTGGTAGTTCAGTTGGTTAGAATACCGGCCTGTCACGCCGGGGGTCGCGGGTTCGAGTCCCGTCCACTCCGCCAGTTATTTGAATGGCGTTGCTGGTGACACAGCAGCGCGGTTGATGGAAACAGTCTCGGTGCCAGTCTGGCGCCCTGAACGTGGCAACACGAACGGGGGTATAGCTCAGCTGGGAGAGCGCTTGCATGGCATGCAAGAGGTCAGCGGTTCGATCCCGCTTACCTCCACCAAAATGCCGACAGGGTGTCCTGTTGGTCGGTGGCGTCAGGGCCGGTAGTGAGGCGGTTTGTGTCGATTACAATTCGTTGCGACGGAGTCCCCTTCGTCTAGAGGCCTAGGACACCACCCTTTCACGGTGACTACAGGGGTTCGAATCCCCTAGGGGACGCCAAGTTTTGACGGCGCTTGGATCAAGCATGCTTGCATGCGAGACTGAAGTCGTCAGCCACGCGGAGTGGTAGTTCAGTTGGTTAGAATACCGGCCTGTCACGCCGGGGGTCGCGGGTTCGAGTCCCGTCCACTCCGCCAAGCTTTGCGAAGCCCTGATGCCTGTGCATCAGGGCTTTTTGTATTGGGCCTCAGCCTGTCGTCTCTTCGGCCGGCGTCCGACGACCGAACATCGCCCAGCTTTCAATCAGCATCACCACGTCGTCATGCTGGTTCAACGCTTCCCATCGCGTCTGCACCAGGCCCACATGGGCACGGCTCTTCATCGGGCGCGACGCCAGCACGGTCATGCGGGCGCGCAGATGGTCACCCACCATCACCGGCTTCAGCCACTTGAGCGAGTCCAGGCCCGGCGATCCCAGGCTCGACGAATCCAGCAGAAAGCCATCGCACATCAGCCGCATCACGATGCCGGCCGTGTGCCAACCGCTGGCCGCCAGCCCACCGAACAGCGAGGCCTTGCCGGCCTCTTCGTCGAGGTGGAAAGGCTGCGGGTCGAAATCGCGCGCAAACGCGATCACCTCGTCGCGGGTGACCTCTTTCGGGCCGAACGTCATGGTGAGGCCTTCGGTGAAGTCCTCCCAGTGCCACCGGGGCACGGGCTTGCTCATGGTGTCTCCTTGTCGAAGCGGAGGGGGCGGGGGGACAAAGGGGAGCCCGCAGGGGGCGCGCCCTGATTGGAAAGAAAGGTGCCGGCCAGGATCACCACCGTGCCGAGGACCATGCTGACACTGATGGACTCACCCAGAAACAGGGCGCCCCACAGCATGCCGAAGATGGGGATGAGGAAGGTGACGGAGATCGCGCGGCTGGCGCCGATGCGCACGATGAGCCGGTTGAACAGGTCGTAAGCGAAGCCAGTGCACAGCACGGCGAGGCCCAGCAGGGCCACCCACACCGTGGGGCTGAGCAACGACCATGTGGCCGCTGGGGCGCCGGGCAGCCCCGCCCACCAGGCAGGCCCGCACAGGGTCACGCCCGCCATGGCGAGCGTCGAGGTCGTCACGGTGAGTGAGGGCACCCCGTGCAGACGCCGCTGCACCATGTACACCGACAGGGCATAGCACAGCGTCGCCAGCATCACGAGTGCCACCGCAAGCAGCGAGGCCTCTCCGCTGTGCAAGCGCTCGGCAGACAGCAGCATCACGCCAGCGAAGCCGGTGGCCAGGCCGATCAGGCGCCGTCTGCCCAGCGGCTCACGCGTCCACACCCAGCCCACGAGGGCGCCCCACAGAGGGGTGGTGGCATTCAGGATGGACATCAGGCCCGCGGGCAGCGAACGCGCAGCCTGACTGAGGCACAGGAAGGGGATCAGGGTGGACAGCAGCGCCACGCCGAACAAGGTTGTGCGGTGCGCGCGGGCCTTGCCAAAGTCATGGAAGCCACCCCGCCACATCAGCAGCGGCAGCAGCACCAGCGCCCCGCCCAAGGTGCGCACGGCGGCCACCATGATGGGGCCGACGACGGGCGAGGGCCCTGTCGCAGGAAGAGGAACGAGGCGCCCCACAGCGCGGCGAGCAGAAGAAGGGCGAGATGGTCACGAAGGTGCATGCGGTGGGATCCTAGCGTGAAGCAGCCGCGCGCACGGCGTTTGCTGGCTAGGTCGTCCGGACAGATTCGGATACCTCGATTCGCGGGGAACCCAGTCCCCTGGCGACGGTGCCTCACCGGGTGGTCACAGGGCAGTCCCTAAAATGGGCCCAGTTCAGTTCACCATCATTCATCTCAGCAAAGGACCACCATGCAAGTTGCGGCTTCCATCTTCAAGGCCTATGACATTCGGGGCGTCGTCGGGCAGACCTTGAGCGAGGCGGTGGCCGAGCACCTGGGCCGTGCCTTCGGCACCGAGGCCCTGAAGCTGGGCGAGAAGGCGGTGGCCGTGGGCCGCGACGGCCGCCTGTCGGGCCCGTCGCTGAGTGCGGCGCTGATCAAGGGCCTGCGCGCCACCGGCATCCACGTGATCGACCTGGGGGCCGTGACCACGCCGATGCTGTACTACGTGGCCGCCACGCGCGAAGCCGAGGGTTGCCACAGTGGCATCCAGGTCACCGGCAGCCACAACCCGAAGGATTACAACGGCTTCAAGATGGTGCTGGCCGGCCGCGCCATCTATGGCGACGACATCCAGAACCTGCGTCTGCGCATCGAGCGTGAAGAGTACGCCGAGGGGCAGGGCAGCCTCACGGCGCTGGACATCCTGCCGGAGTACACCCAGCGCATCGTGGGCGACTGCAAGCTGAGCCGCCCGCTGAAGATCGTGGTTGACTCGGGCAACGGCATTCCGGGCGCTTCGGCCCCCGGCATCCTGCGCGCGCTGGGCTGCGACGTGACGGAGCTGTACTCCGAGGTTGATGGCGACTTCCCCAACCACCACCCGGACCCCTCCAAGCCCGAGAACCTGCAGGATCTGATTGCCGCGGTGAAGGCACAGGGCGCCGACCTGGGCCTGGCCTTCGACGGTGACGGCGACCGCCTGGGCGTCATCACCCGGGAAGGCAACAACATCTTCCCGGATCGCCAGATCATGCTGTTCGCCCGCGACGTGCTGTCGCGCGTGCCGGGCGGCAAGATCATCTACGACGTGAAGTGCAGCCAGCAGCTGGCCATCGCCATCCGCGCGGCGGGCGGCGAGCCGGTGATGTACAAGACCGGCCACTCGCTGGTGAAGGCCAAGCTGAAGGAAACCGGGGCACCGTTCGCCGGCGAGATGTCCGGCCACATCTTCTTTGCCGAGCGCTGGTACGGTTTTGACGATGCCACCTACACCGCCGGCCGTCTGCTCGAGATCCTGAGCAAGGAAGCCGACCCGAGCGCCGTGCTGAACGCGCTGCCCACCAGCCACAGCACGCCCGAGCTGAATGTGCCGTGCGCCGAGGGCGAGCACCACGCGGTGGTCGAGAAGCTGCGTGAAACGGCGAAGTTCGAAGGTGCCCGCGAGGTGACGATGATCGACGGCCTGCGCGCCGATTACGAGGACGGCTTCGGTCTGGTGCGGGCTTCCAACACCACCCCGGTGCTGGTGCTGCGTTTTGAAGGTCAGACGCCCGAGGCGCTTGAGCGCATCCGCAAGGTCTTCATGGACGCCATCCTGGCGGTCAAGCCCGACGCGCACGTCGGCGCCGCGGCGCACTGAGCGGCCTGGGCTACGATTTCGGGTTTGCTGTCCCGAAAGCGTTGCCCTTGTCCGACCGAATCCTGAGCGCCTGGCTGGCCCGCCAGGCCTACACCCTGCTGCTGCGTCTTGGCACGCCCGCCTACCTGTGGCGGGTGTGGGCGCGCGGCCGGGAAGAGCCCGACTACCGCGCCGACTGGCCGCGCCGGCTTGGCTTGTACGACGCGGCCTACCGTGCGCAGGTGGCAGAGCCCACCGGAGCCCGCCCCCTGCTGTGGCTGCATGCCGTGTCGCTGGGCGAGGCAAGGGCGGCCACGCCGCTGGTGCAGGCGCTGCGCACCGCACGGCCCGGCATGCGATTGCTGCTGACCCACACCACCGCCACGGGCCGTGAGGCCGGCCGTGCGCTGCTTCAGCCGGGTGATCTGCAGACCTGGCTGCCCTACGACACCCCGGGTGCCGTGCGCCGCTTTCTGGCGCTGCACCGTCCGGCCGTGGGCGTGCTGATGGAAACCGAAGTGTGGCCCAACGTGCAGCACGAGGCGACCCGGGCCGGGGTGCCCATGGTGCTGGCCAATGCCCGCTTGAGCGCGAAAAGCCTTCGACAGGGGCGGCGGTTCGCGGCGCTGTTGCGGCCTGCTGCGCAGGCGCTGCGCCTGTGCCTCGCGCAGACCGAGGACGACGCTACCCGGCTGCGTGCCATGGGCGCGCCCACCGTGCGGGTGTCTGGCAACGTCAAGTTCGACCTGGCACCCGACCCGACGCTGCTTGCGCGTGGCGAGGCGTGGCGGGCGGTCGACCCGCGCCCCGTGGTGTTGGCGGCCAGCACGCGCGAAGGTGAGGAGGGCGGTTTGCTGGCGGCGTGGCGTTCGGCCATGGCAGCGTGGCCGGCCGATGGCGCCAGTTTGCGGCCCCGGCTGTTCGTCGTGCCGCGCCATCCACAGCGCTTTGACGAGGTGGCGCAGGCGGTGTCGGCGGCTGGCTTCACGCTGTCGCGCCGCAGTGCCTGGCCGGCATCCGGCCCGGACGCCGCGGCACAGACCGCAGATGTGTGGCTGGGTGATTCGATGGGCGAGATGCCTGCGTATTACGCCGCGGCCGACGTGGCGCTGCTGGGTGGCAGCTTTGCGCCGCTGGGCGGGCAGAATCTGATCGAGGCGGCCGCCTGTGGCTGCCCGGTGGTGATGGGCCCGTCCACCTTCAATTTCGCGCAGGCGGCCGAGTTGAGCGAGGCCGCCGGCGCCGCCTGGCGCGTGGCCGACTGGCCGGCTGGCGTGGCGCAGGCCGTGGCGTTGACCGCGCCGGCGGCACGGGGCGAGGCGAGTGCGCGGGCGCTGGCGTTTGCCGCTGCGCACCGCGGTGCGGCCCGTCAGATGGCCGAGGCGATCTGGCAGGTGGCCCGCGGCTGACGCGGCGTCAGGCCTGCAGATCCTGCCACTCGGGGTGGCGCCGCATGTAGGCGACCACATAGCTGCACAGCGGCTGCACTTTGTGGCCTTCTGCGCGTGCCCAGCCCAGCGCGTGCGAGACCAGCGCCGCCGCAATGCCGCGGCCTTCCAGTGCCCGCGGCACCCCGGTGTGGGTCATGCGGACGATGCCGTTCTGCAGCACGTAGTCGGCTTCACAGCGCAAGCCGTCGACGGTCGCCTCGAAGCGGCCGATCTCGGGGCGGTGGACGATGTCAAGGGGTTTGGTGTCGCTCATGCTTGCTCCTTGTGTTTCAGACCCAGCCCAGGCCACCCAGCACGGCGCCCAGCGCCACCAGCCAGATCAGCGGCACGCGGGTGCGCCAGACGGCCAGCGCCACGCCCACGCTGAGGGCCAGGGCGCGGGGCGCATCGGGAGCAGGGGCCAGCAACCAGCCCGTGGCAAGCAGCAGGCCCACCGTGACGGGCACCATCGCCGCCTGAAAGGCCTGCACGCCCAGCCATTGCCGGCGCCTGGCCACCCATCGCGAGGCGGCAAGGGCCAGCGTGGTCGACGGGATCATGATCCCCAGCAGGCTGATGACCGCACCGCCCAGCCCGGCGCCGTACCAGCCCATCAGGGCCACGAAGAGCACATTGGGCCCCGGCGCTGCCTGGGCCAGCGCGATGGCGGCCGTGAAGTCGGTGTCGCTCATCAGGCCGCCATCGGTGACCAGCCGCCCGTGCATGTCGGGCACCAGGGTGATCGCTCCGCCGATGGACATCAGCGAGAGCGCGAGAAAGTGCCCGAAGAGGGTCAGCCAGGTGTCGGGCGCCCACATCAGTGGATGCATGGCCACGGGGTGACTGGCTGCTGCGGTGGGGGCAGAAGCCGCAACCGCCTGGGCGGCGGTCAGCGTGGCGCTCATGTGCGGGCCTGCGCGGGGCGCGCGCGCCGTCGCAGCAGCACATAGGTGACCGCCCAGGCACAGCCCCCGAGGCCCAGCAGCACCCACAGCAGTGGCAGGCGCAGCACGGTCATCATCAGAAAAGCCGTGAGGGCCAGCACGGCCCCGGTGGTGGCCCCCAGCACATGGCCTTTCAGGGACACGGCCAGCCGGAGCACGGTGCCGACGATCTGGCCGGCGGCCACCGCCGCGATGCCATGCAGTGCGCCGCGCACCACGCCCTGCGCGGGGCCGGTGGCTGCCGCCTCGCCCAGCACCCAGGCCAGGGCCAGCATCAGGACCAGCGGCGCGCACACCATGCCACCCAGCGCGGCCAGGGCCCCGCGCCAGCCGAAGAAGCGGTCGCCCACCATCAGCGACAGGTTGCAGACGTTCGGGCCGGGCAGCACCTGGGCACTGGCCAGCAGCTGCACGAACTCGTCGGCGGTGAGCCAGCCGCGGCGTTCACACAGCTCGCGCTGCGCCACCGCGATGACGCCTCCGAAGCCTTGCAGGGCCAGCAGCGTGAAGGCCAGGAACAGCTCGCCCAGTGAGGCGGGCCGGCGCGCCGCTTCTTCAGGCATACACGGCGACGACCTGATAGCCCAGCGCGGCGAGCTGTCCGCATGGGGTCCACAGCGTGGTGCGCTCGTTCACGTAGCCCTCGCCGGTGACAAGGGCGTCCTTGTCCATGCGCCAGAAACCGGCCGGCTCGCTCAGGGCCACCGGCCGCAGTTCGAGCGCCCACGACACCGACGATGCGGGGGCAAAGCCGTTCAGGCGCTGCAGCGCGGGCGTGGGGCCGGCGTCGGCCATCAGCACGGCCTGGAGCTCGGCATCGACGTCACCGGGCTGCTTCACCCGCACGTGGGTGCGGCTGTGCCAGTTCTCGGCGCCGGTGAAGGGCAGACCGCCTTCTGCGACGCGGAACTCGAGGTGCTGCGTGAAGTTGGGCGTCAGGCCCGGAATGAAGGGCAGCTTCAAGGCGGCATCCGGGTCCTTGTCGACGTCGGGCCGCGCGGGGTTCAGCGCGGGCAGGGTGCTGTCGCGGCCGGTGCCGAACACGCCGAGCAGCACGCCCGCCACCTGTTCTGCGCCGCTGCCATCGGCCTGCAGCAGCCGGGCCTGAACCTGACGCACGTTCTTGCCCTGCCTCAGCAGGTGCACTTCGATGTCGACCGGACCCGGCACCACCGGCCCGACAAAGCTGGTCTGCAGGGCGCGCAGGGGCCAGTCGGTGCCACACACATCGCGCATGGCCTGCACGGCCAGCAGCGAGAGCAGGCCCCCGAAGGTGGTGCGGCCCTGGCCCCAGTCAGCACCGACATGGAAGCGCACGCGCACCTCTCCCGGCGTGCGGGTGGCCAGCAGTTCAGGAAGGGTCTGAAGGGGCAGGGTGGGGGCGGTGTCGGACATGGCGGAGGGGCGAGGACAGCTTGGATCGCCCCATTATGGGTGGAATCGAACGATCGTGCTTTTCCGGGGAGACTCAAGCGTGCTGGCGTTCCTGGAGCCAGGCGGCCAGCGCCGGCGCGGGCAGGGGACGGCTGTACAGGTAGCCCTGAACCAGATCGCAGCCACGGCTGGCCAAGTAGGCTTCCTGATCCGGCATCTCGACGCCCTCGGCCACCACGGCCAGCTTCAGGCCACGCGCCATGGCGATCATGGTGGCGACCAGTTGCCCGTCGTTGTCGTTGCCCGGCAGGTCCTGCACGAAGCTGCGGTCGATCTTCAGCTGGTGCACCGGGAAGCGCTTGAGGTAGGCCAGCGACGAGTAACCGGTGCCAAAGTCGTCGATGGTGAGCGTCACGCCCAGGCTGTGCAGCATGTGCAGGAACTGCTCGGCACTGCCGCCGGTTTCCATCAGCCCGCTCTCCGTGATCTCGAGTTCCAGCCGGTCAGGCGGCAGGCCGGTTTCATTGAGGATGCGCGACACGCGTTCCACCACACCGCCGCGGCGGATCTCGGACGGCGACAGGTTGACCGACATGCGCCCGAAGTCCAGCCCTGCATCCAGCCAGGCGCGACCCTGGCGGCAGGCTTCGGCCAGTACCCATTCGCTGAGCGCGACGATCATGCCGGTGTCTTCCATCACGGGAATGAACTGGTGCGGGCTGACCGGTGCCATGAACTCGCCACTGCCGGATGGCGGGCGCAGCCGCACCAGGGCTTCGACCGCCGTGACGCGGCGGTCGCTCAGGCGCATCTGCGGCTGGTAGTGCAGCAGGAAGTCGCCTTGTTCCATGGCGCGGCGCAGGCGGGTCTCGAGCAGCAGGCGCGAAGTGGCGTCGCTGGTGAAGGACTCGGTGTAGAAGCTGAAGCTGTTGCGCCCGCGACGCTTCGACTCGTACATCGCCGCATCGGCATTGCGGATGAGTTCGGCTGCGTCCTGGCCGTCGTCGGGGAAGAGGCTGATGCCGATCGAGGCGCGCACGTAGACCTGCTCGCCGCCGTCGAGCGTGAAGGGCTGTTGCAGCGTGTCGAGGATGGCCGAGGCCACGTGGGCCGCCTGCTGCGGGTGCCGCAGGTGTTCGAGCACCAGGATGAACTCGTCGCCGCCCAGTCGGCCCAGGGTGTCTTCCTGGCGCACGCGGGCCCGCAGGCGGCTGGCGACCTGGCGCAGCAGGCTGTCGCCCGCGGCGTGGCCGAGGCCGTCGTTCACGGTCTTGAAGTTGTCGAGGTCGATGAAGACGACGCCCACCAGCGTGTGGTGGCGCTGGGCCAGGCTCAGGGCGTGGGCCAGCCGCTGGTGGATCATGCCGCGGTTGGGCAGCTCGGTCAGCGTGTCGAAGTGCGCCATGCGGGCCAGGCGCTCCTCGGTCTGCTTCAGTTGCGTGATGTCGGTGAAGACGCCGACAAAGTGCGTGGGACGCCCGGCCTTGTTGCGCACCGCACTGACCGACAGCTTGGTCATGAACAGTTCGCCGTTCTGGCGCTGGAACCACATCTCGCCCTGCCAGCTGCCTTCCTGGATCAGGCCCTCGCGGATGTCGTCGAGCGTGACGGTGGGGTCGTCCGGCAGCAGGAAATCCGGCATGCGGCCGATCACCTCGGCCTCGGTCCAGCCGGTCAGCGCCGTGAAGGCGGGGTTGACCGACACCACCACACGGTCCTGCGACAGCACCATCATCCCGTCCTGGGTGCTCTCCAGCGCCGCGGCGTGCAGGCGGATGCGCTCCTCGGCATGGTGGCGCAGCGCCTCGCGGTGCAGGTTGGTCAGGGCGAAGGACAGGTCCTTGGCGAGGTCGTCGAACAGGGTGAGCAGGTCTTCGGCCTGGTCGTTCACGCGGCGCCCCAGCAGCACGAGGTGGCCGATCAGCACCTCGTCGCGCCGCAGCGGCACGGTGACGCAGCCCGGCATCCCCGATGCGATCGCCGCATCGGCCCAGGCAGGGCGGCGGCTCAGTCGGCCCAGGTCGCTGCTGCAGTACGTCCGGCCGTTGCGCAGGGCGGCGTCCAGCGGGGTGTCGGCGGCCGGGTCGGCGGGCAGGATGAAGTCGAGCAGCGGGCGATCGGGCCCATCCTCGCCGGCGACCGCTTCGCAGCGCAGGTCCAGCGTGCCCTCGCCCTCGTGCATCACCACCCAGGCCTTCTTGAATTGCCCGTGCTCGATGGCGACCCGGCACACGCGGGCCAGCAGCGAGCGTTCGTCGGACGAGCGCACCACGGACTGGTTCACATGGCTGAGGAAGTCGTACAGCCGGGTCTTGTGGCGCAGGCGTTTTTCGGTCTGGCGGTGGGCGGTGATGTCCCAGATCATCCAGACGACTTCTTCCGTGTCGGCCACGGGGGCGCAACGGCTGTCGAAATGCCGGGCCTCTTCGTGAAGGCGCACCGAGAAATTGAGTGATTGCGTGCGGCGGCTGCTCAAGGCTTGCGCGATGACGTCCATGAAGCGCCCGCGCATGTCGGTGGGGAAGAGGATGGACAGCGGCTTGCCCAGAATGGTTTCGGGCGGCCGCCCCAGCAGAGGCAGGTTGCTGCCGTAGACGTCGAGGAAGGTGCCATCGGCGTCCATGCGGAAGGCGAGGTCGGGCAGCACTTCCGCAAACGCGCGCAACTGGGCGTCCCGGGCATGGAGCTTGTCGGCCGTGGCCGCGCGCTGGCGGTCTGCGCGGCGCATCAGGCTGATCAGCAACAGCGTGACCAGGCCCACCAGCGCGATGTTGAGGTGGTCGAACTGCTGCTGGGCCGCCGTCTGGGTGCGCAGCGTGTCGTCCCAGCGGGTGGTGGCCTGCCGCACGGCGGTGTCGACCCGGTCCAGGGTCTGGCGCAGCGCGGCCGCGTCCACCGTGGGCGGCACGCGGGTGCGGTCGTGAACGGCGTTGCGCGTGATCTCGAGTTCGGCCACCAGGGCGGCCATGGCAGGCCGCAGTTCGGCCGGAGAGTCTTCGTGCAGCGCCCGGGCCTGACGCAGCGCGATGGCAATGGCCTCGCGCGGATCCTCGTTGTGCAGGGTGGGCAGACCCAGCACGCGCTGCTCGGCCTCCAGCACGCTGGAGCGTGCCTGGTACTGCACGGTCGACAGCAGCGTGTCAACGCGGTGGGTGCGCTCCTGCAGTCGCCCCCAGCTTTCGTGCGACCAGGCGATCAGACCCATGCTGATGGCGGCCAGCGCGGAAACCGCCAGCGCGAGCGGGCCGAAGCGCACCAGGGCGGGAGCCCGGGGCGTGTCCGGCCGGTGGGCGGCGGTGGGCGACAAAGGGGAAGGCGGGGCCATGCTCACGGGGCGCTCGGTAAGGGAAGACGTCGGCGGCGGGCACAAAACGAGACAGCTTAGGTTAAAACCATGCCCATCGGTGAGGATGACCCGCCTGATGGGCGTCAACTCCCTCATCGTGACGAAGTCCACGCGTGGCAGATGCCACACCTGGGCCTGCCTGATTTCAGTTTTTGCACCTTCATGGCCGAGCACGTTTCCCGACATCCCTTCCGAGCCGAGCGGCTTGCCGTTCGTGGGCAGCAACTGCAGATCCTGCATTGGGGCGATCCCGCCGAGGCCACCGACGCGGTGCCCCTGACCGTGATGGTGCATGGCTGGATGGACGTGGCGGCCTCGTACCAGTTTCTGGTCGATGCGTTGCGCGCACAGCCGGGTTGGGGCGCCCGACCCTTGCTGGCGCTGGACTGGCGCGGTTTCGGGGGAAGCTATCTGGCCAGCGGACCGGCGCCCGACGGGGACTACGCTTATGTCGACTACCTGGCCGACCTGGATGCCGTGCTGGACCGGGTCTCGCCGGGGCGCGCGGTCAACCTGATCGGCCACAGCATGGGCGGCAACGTCGTGATGCTGTATGCCGGCGCGCGGCCGGGCCGCATCCGCCGTCTGGTCAACCTGGAAGGCGTGGGCCTGCCGGTGGCGGCACCCGAAGAAGCACCGCGCCGGCTGGCGGCCTGGCTGGACGGCCTGAAGGCGCCGGTCGCCCTGAAGGACTACGACAGCGTGGCGGCCGTGGCGGCCCGCCTGCGACAGAACAACCCCCGCCTGACGCCCGAGCGGGCGCAGTGGCTGGCCGGGCACTGGGCGCACGAGGCGGGTGGGCGCTGGCACATCAATGCCGACCCGGCGCACAAGCGGCCCGGGCCGCACCTCTACCGCCTGGAGGAAGTGCTCGCCACATGGCGGGCGATCACGGCGCCCACGCTGGTCGTGGAGGGGGCAGACACCGCCGTCTACCAGTTCTTCAACGGGCGCCACACCCGCGACGACTTCCTGCAGCGCGTGGCCGTGCTGCAGAACGCCACGCACCGGGTGTTGCCGGATGCCGGCCACATGCTGCACCACGACCAGCCCGAGCAACTGGCCGCCTGGCTGGCCGACTTTCTGGGCTGAGGGGCGCGCGTCGCAATCCCTCCGTACCGTGAGAAAATGAAAAGTCCGACCGCATGCCGGGCGTCGAATCCGACGCTGTCTGCCCGCGGCCCCTCATGCCCCCGGGCCGGCCCCCTGCCTGGCCCCGCACAGAAGATTGCAAGACCATGGACATCGAACACATCAACGCCCTGGGCACCCAGATCGCCGACCTGACTCAGCGCACCGCTGAGCTTCGGAGGTATCTTTGACTGGGATGAAAAGTCCCGCCGCCTCGCTGAAGTGAATGCCGAACTGGAAGATCCGTCCGTCTGGAACGATCCCAAGCGGGCGCAGGCCCTCGGCAAGGAAAAGAAGTCCCTGGAAGACGTCGTCGTCGTCATCAACAACCTGACGGGCAACCTGGCCGACAACGCCGAACTCTTCGAGATGTCGAAGGAAGAGGGCGACAACGACGGCCTGCAGGCCATCCACGACGACGTGCAGAACCTGCTGAAGGACGTGGAAGGGCTGGAGTTCCGCCGGATGTTCAGCAACCCGGCCGACCCGAGCAACTGCTTCATCGACATCCAGGCGGGCGCCGGTGGCACCGAGGCCTGCGACTGGGCCTCGATGCTGCTGCGCCAGTACCTGCGCTATTGCGAGCGCAAGGGCTTCACCGCCACGGTCGAAGACCTCACCGACGGCGACACCGCCGGCATCAAGAGCGCCACGATCAAGGTCGAGGGTGAGTACGCCTTCGGCTACCTGCGCACCGAAACCGGCGTGCACCGCCTGGTGCGCAAGTCGCCGTTCGACTCGTCGGGCGGCCGTCACACCTCGTTCGCGTCGGTGTTCGTCTACCCGGAAATCGACGATTCGATCGAGATCGACATCAACCCGGCCGACGTGCGCACCGACACTTACCGCGCTTCGGGCGCGGGCGGTCAGCACATCAACAAGACCGACTCGGCCGTGCGCCTGACCCACATGCCGACCGGCATCGTGGTGCAGTGTCAGGACAGCCGTTCGCAGCACAGCAACCGTGACGTGGCCTGGCGCCGCCTGCGTTCGCGCCTGTACGACCATGAGATGCGCAAGCGCATGGAAGCGCAGCAGAAGCTGGAAGACACCAAGACCGACGTGGGCTGGGGCCACCAGATCCGTTCGTACGTGCTGGACAACAGCCGCATCAAGGACCTGCGCACCAACGTCGAAATCTCCGCCACCCAGAAGGTGCTGGACGGCGACCTGGACGCCTTCATCGAGGCCAGCCTGAAGCAGGGCGTCTGACCCCGCCCGCGCCGCCGCCCGCCACTGCCCGACCTGACACCAAGGACCCCCATGCGTGAAGGCACCGCCCAGCTGATCCGCCGCGAAGACTACGCGGCGCCGGCTTTCTGGATCCGCACCGTCGACCTGACGTTCGACCTGGATCCGGCCAAGACCCTGGTCATCAACAAGATGACCGTCGAGCCGAACGCCGAGCAGCCCGGCGCGCCGCTGCGCCTGGACGGCGAGGACATCAACCTGCTGCGCGTGCTGGTGGACGGCGAGCCCGTGTCCTTCCGCACCGAAGGCAGCCAGCTGGTGCTGGAGAACCTGCCGCAGCAGCCGTTCCACCTGGAGATCCGCACCACCTGCGCCCCCGAGAAGAACACCCAGCTGTCGGGCCTGTACACCAGCAGCGGCGGCTTCTTCACGCAGTGCGAGGCCCTGGGCTTCCGCCGCATCACCTACTTCCTCGACCGCCCGGACGTGATGGCGACCTACAAGGTCACCCTCAAGGCCGACAAGTTGAAGTACCCGGTGCTGCTGTCCAACGGCAACCTGGTGGAAGAGGGTGTGCTGGAAGGCGGCAAGCACTTTGCCGTGTGGGTCGACCCGCATCCCAAGCCCTGCTATCTGTTTGCGTTGGTGGCGGCCGACCTGGTGCGTCGCGAGCAGCGCATCCGCACGCGCGCCGGCAAGGACCACCTGCTGCAGATCTACGTGCGCGCGGGCGACCTCGACAAGACCGAGCACGCGATGAACTCGCTCATTGCGTCCATCGCCTGGGACGAGGCGAAGTTCGGCCTGAGCCTCGATCTCGAGCGCTTCATGATCGTCGCGGTCAGCGACTTCAACATGGGCGCGATGGAGAACAAGGGCCTGAACATCTTCAACACGAAGTTCGTGCTGGCCAACCCCGCCACCGCCACCGACGTCGATTTCGGCAACGTCGAAAGCGTGGTGGCCCACGAGTACTTCCACAACTGGACGGGCAACCGCGTCACCTGCCGTGACTGGTTCCAGCTGTCGCTCAAGGAAGGCCTCACGGTGTTCCGCGACCAGCAGTTCAGCCAGGACATGGCCGGCAGCCGCAGCGCACGGGCCGTCAAGCGCATCGAGGACGTGCGCACGCTGCGCCAGCTGCAGTTCCCGGAAGACGCAGGCCCCATGGCCCACCCGGTGCGCCCCGACAGCTACGTGGCCATCGACAACTTCTACACGGCCACCGTGTACGAAAAGGGCTCGGAAGTCGTGCGGATGATGCACACGCTGGTGGGCGACGAGGGCTTCCGCAAGGGCATGGCGCTGTACTTCGAGCGCCACGATGGCCAGGCCGTCACGTGCGATGACTTCGCGCAGGCGATTGCCGATGCCAACCCGGGCAGCGAGCTGGCCAACCGCCTGGAGCCCTTCAAGCGCTGGTACGCCCAGGCCGGCACGCCGCGCGTCACGGCCCGCGGCAGCTACGATGCCGACAACCACATCTACACGCTGAGCTTGAGCCAGCGCAGCGCCCCCACGCCGGGCCAGCCCGACAAGGCCCCGTACGTGATCCCGGTGGCCATGGGCCTGGTGGGCCGCGATGGCCGCCAGATCAACCTGCAGCTCGAAGGCCACCTGAATTCGCTGGGCCACGACACCGTGCTGGTGCTGTCCGAGCCGGAGCAGACCTTCACCTTCGTGCATGTGCCGGTCGAGCCGGTGCCCTCGCTGCTGCGTGGCTTCTCGGCGCCGGTGGTGCTTGAGGCCGAGCACAGCGACGACGCGCTGTTCACCCTGCTCAGCCACGATCACGACCCGTTCAACCGCTGGGAAGCCGGCCAGCAACTGGCGCTCAACCGCATTCTGGCGGCGGTGCGCGGCGACGGTTACATCGAGCTGGACGCCCGCTACCTGCACGCCATGCGTGAGGTGCTCCGTCACCCCGAGCTGGACGCCGCCTTCAAGGAGCTGGTGCTGACCCTGCCGAGCGAAGCCTATGTGGCCGAGCAGCTCGACGTGGTCGACCCGCAGCGCATCCACACCGTGCGCGAAAGCCTCAAGCGCCAGCTGGCCCATGCCCTGCATGAAGACTGGATCTGGGCCTGGGAGCAGTTCCACGACAACGGCGCCTATTCGCCCGACGCCCGCAGCGCCGGCCACCGCGCGCTCGCCAATCTGGCGCTCGCCATGCTGGTGCTGGATGGCAGCTTGCGCCAGAACCCCATCTGGCCCGGCAAGGCGCTGCAGCGCTTCAAGGACGCCACCAACATGACGGATCGGCTGGGTGCCCTTCAGGCCCTGGTCAACGCCCACGCCGAGCTGGCCGGACCGGCGCTCGAGCGCTTCCACGCGCAGTTCAAGGGCGAGGCACTCGTCATCGACAAGTGGTTCACCCTGCAGGCCACCGCGCCCGAGCACGACGGCAAGGTCTTTGCGCGCGCCCGGGCCCTGATGCAGCATCCGGACTTCACGCTGCGCACGCCCAACCGCGCCCGCAGCCTGCTGATGGCGCTGTGCCAGAGCAATCCGGCGGCCTTCCACCGCACCGATGCGGCCGGCTACGTTTTCTGGGCCGACCGCGTCATCGAGATCGACGGCATCAACCCGCAGCTGGCCGCCCGACTGGCCCGCGCGCTCGACCACTGGCGCCGCCTGGCCGAGCCCTACCGCACGGCGGCCCGCGAGGCCATCAGCCGTGTGGCGGCCCGCCCCGAGCTGTCGGACGACGTGCGCGAAATCGTCACGCGCGCGCTGCAGGATTGAGCCTCTCCCTGTTTCCAACCCACATCCACCCATCCCATGACCAAACGCATCAGCCTCACGCAGTACCTGATCGAACAGCAGCGCGGTGAAGCCCAGATTCCCGCGCAGCTGCGCCTGCTCATCGAAGTGGTGGCGCGCGCCTGCAAGCGCATCGCCATCAGCGTCAACAAGGGCGCGCTCGGTGAGGTGCTCGGCACCGCCGGCAGCGAGAATGTGCAGGGCGAAGTCCAGAAGAAGCTGGACATCATCGCCAACGAAGTGCTGATCGAGGCCAACGAATGGGGCGGCCACCTTGCCGGCATGGCGTCCGAGGAGATGGACGACATGCACGCGGTGCCCAACCGCTATCCGCAGGGCGAATACCTGCTGCTGTTCGATCCGCTGGATGGCTCGAGCAACATCGACGTCAACGTGTCGATCGGCACCATCTTCTCGGTGCTCAAGCACAGGGGTGGCGACGTCACCAACGACAGCTTCCTGCAGGCCGGCACCGAGCAGGTATGCGCCGGCTACTGCGTGTACGGCCCGCAGACCACGTTGGTGCTGACCGTGGGCCAGGGCGTCGTGATGTTCACGCTCGACCGCGAGCAGGGCTCGTGGGTGATGACCACCGAGAGCGTCCAGATTCCGGAAGACACCAAGGAATTCGCCATCAACATGTCGAACATGCGCCACTGGGATGCCCCCGTGAAGCGCTACATCGACGAGTGCCTGGAGGGCAAGGAAGGCGTGCGCGGCAAGGACTTCAACATGCGCTGGATCGCCTCGATGGTGGCCGACGTGCACCGCATCCTGACCCGTGGCGGCGTGTTCATGTACCCGTGGGACAAGCGCGAGCCGAGCAAGCCCGGCAAGCTGCGCCTGATGTACGAAGCCAACCCGATGAGCTTCCTGGTGGAGCAGGCGGGCGGCGCGGCCACCAACGGCCTGCAGCGCATCATGGAGATCGAGCCCAAGGGCCTGCACGAGCGTGTGAGCGTCATCCTGGGCTCGAAGAACGAGGTGGAGCGCGTCACGGCCTACCACCGCGAGGCCCAGCAGGCCAAGTGATGAACGGTGGCGCGCTGGGCGCGCCCTGTCGACGGGGCCCTTGTCGGGCCCCTTTTTTTCTCGTCTGACCCGACATGCTGTCTCTGTCGTCCACGCCCCCGTCGCCCCCCGATCACCACGCCCCGGAAGAAGAATGGCAGGCGCTCGTCCACAGCGTCACGCCGGCCTGCCGCCAGTTGGTGGCCGCGGTGGCCGATCGGCACGCGGAAGCGCTGGCCGACCGCTTCTACGAGGTCATGATGGCGCACCCGCGGGCCGGCGCCTTCCTGGCGCACGATGTGGTGCACGAGCGCCTGCGCGCTTCGATGGCCCGCTGGATCCGTGAGGTGTACGGCGACCGCCCGAACGAGGTGGCGACGCTGGTGGCCCACCAGCGCCATGTGGGTGAGGTGCACGCCCGCATCCAGCTGCCGATCAACCTGGTGACCCGCGGTGCCCGCACGCTGAAGCGCGCCATGGCCGAGCGGCTGGTGGCGGCCTGTGCAAGCGCCGCCGAGGCGCAGGAGGCCGAACGCTATGCCGGCCACCTGATGGACCTGGCGCAGGAGTTGATGTCCGAGGCCTACCTGCGCAACACGCAGCGCGGTGCCCGCACCGATGAAGCCTACCGCTTGTTCTCGCTGGGACAGAACATGTCCGTCGAGCGTGAGCGGCAGCGCTCGGTGCTGCTGGAGTGGGGGCAGGAGTTGCTGTTTGCCCTGCACCGTTCGTCCGTGCCCGGTGCGTTGCCGCGCCTGGCGCACTCGGAGTTCGGCCTGTGGTTCAACCACAAGGCTGCGGCGATGTTCGAAGGCGCGCCGGAGCTCGAGCAGATCACCGAGATCATGGAGCGCATCGACGACACGCTGCTGCCGCAGCTGGGCGGGCCGGAAGCGACCGCGCCCCAGCCGCTCATCATGAGCCTGCAGACCGAGCTGGACAACCTGAAGTTCCAGCTCAACACGCTGTTCGAGCGCCAGCTGGAGGTGGAGAACGGGCGCGACACCCTGACGCGGCTGCTCAACCGCCGTTTCCTGCCTTCGGTGATGAGCCGCGAGATCAAACTCGCCAACGAGCGGCACACGCAGTTTGCGCTGCTGCTGATCGACGTCGACCACTTCAAGCGCATCAACGACGAGGAGGGCCACGATGCCGGCGACATGGTGCTGCAGCAGGCTGCGATGCTGGTGCTCAACAGCGTGCGCAACGGCGACTTCGTCTTCCGCTACGGGGGCGAAGAACTGCTGGTGATGCTGGTGGAGGTGACGCCGCCGGTGGCGCAACGCATTGCGCAGGAGCTCTGCGAGCGCTTTGCCGCAGCCGACTTCCTGGTCGGCCAGGGCCGCAAGCTGCACGCGACGGTGAGCGTGGGGGTGGCGGTGTACGACGGCCACCCGGACTTCCAGCACCTCATCAACCGCGCCGACCAGGCCATGTACGAGGCGAAGCAGGGCGGCCGCAACCAGGTGCGCGTGGCGGGCTGAGCCCCCCGGCCCGTGTTCGCGGGTGTGGCGAATCTGCCTGATGGGGTGTTTACGAGCGATTTCAGCGTGCTAAACTAGCGGTCTTGGGACGCCGGTGTAGCTCAGTCGGTAGAGCAGCTCATTCGTAATGAGAAGGTCGAGGGTTCGATTCCTTTCTCCGGCACCATCAGAATCAAGCGCAAAGCCTCGGATGACCTCCGGGGCTTTGTTGTTTCCGGGGCCGCCCATGTGTGTTTGGGTCTCACGCCCGCCGATGCCGTCCCATCAGCCGCAGCAGGCCGGCCGTGCCGGCGATGAGCAGCGCCAAGCCAACGCCCCACATGACCCAGATCAGCGGCACCAGCCAAGCCAGCGCCTCCCCGAGCATCGGCAGGTGTCGCTGTGCGACGGTGAGCGCTGCCACCATGGCGTCCCGCCATGCGGGCAGTCCGAAGAAATCCGCCCAGCGCCGCAGCCACTCTGGCATCTCGGGCAGGGGCATCCGCCGCACCTCCTCCACCGTGAGGTCGCCCGACTGAAGCACGGCGCTGGCCCAGTCCGTCAGCGCGGCGCCCATCCACGCACCGGCTGTCCACAGCAGGGCGAGAAACGCGGCGAAGCCCCAGGCGAACAGGCGCATGTGGCGAGACAGCGAGGCGGCAGGGCGGCGAGCGCCGGGAATGGGATGGGGCGATGTCATGCGGGGAGGCGTCCAGGGGGTGTGTGGAGTGTCGCAGAGGCGCCCCGGGCCCTGTCACGGTAGGGCTGCTGCCTTGGGGCAAGATTGGCACATGGCTTGCCCGCACGCTGCATGACGCTGCCCACTTCGCCCGCTGTCCGGCCGACGCACCTTGCGCTGCTGGCCGCTCTGCTGATCTTCCTGTCGGTCGCCGCGGCGTGGCTGTGCCCAGGAGGCAGTTGTGGCACCACCGCGCTCGACCAGGCCGGGCTGGCGTGGATGAGTCAGTTCCGCTCGCCCTGGGCCGACCGGCTCATGACGGCCGTCACCTGGCTGGGATCGCTTTATGTGCTTTTGCCCACCGCCCTGGCTCTTGGCGCGTGGCAGGCAAGCCGGGGGGATTCAGGCAGGCGGTGGCAGGCGCTGTTTGTGCCGGCGGCGCTGCTCGGCGCCAGTGCGATCGTGCACGCGCTCAAGCTGGCGGTGGCACGCCCCCGGCCGGGCCTGTTCGAGCCCCTGGTGACGATGCCGATCGACCCGAGCTTTCCGAGTGCGCACACCATGCAGGCATGCGCGTTTGCGGCCGCCTGCCTGCTGCAGCGCCGCCAACGTGCGGGTGCGTGGGGCTGGGCAGTGGTGGCGGTGTTCGTGGCCGTGATAGGCGCTTCGCGCATCTACCTGCAGGTGCACTTCCCGACCGATGTGCTCGCCGGCGCGGCGGTCGCCCTGGTGTGGGTCGTGGTCCTGCGCCGGGTGTGGCCGCCGGCACAGGCCGCCCAATGAAAACAGACTTGTCCCCGTTTCCTGTGGACAAGTCTGTTGGGAAGGTTGGGGCAAGCGGGCCCGCCCCTGGGAGACACCCTGGTCTGCACAAAAAACAGGCAGATCAGGGCGTGTGCCGGATCAGGACTTCTTGCCGGCTTCCAGCGACAGGATCCACTTCACGAGCTTGCGCGCGTCGGCTTCCTTGATGGCGGCGGCGTTGGGCGGCATGGCCAGGCCGGAGGCCTTGCCCTTCCAGTGGCTGTCGTACGGGTTGGAGCCCTTCATGACGGTCTGGGTCAGCTGCTCGAGCGCGCCCTTCTGGCCCTTGTACTTGGCCGACACATCGCGCCACGGCGGGCCGATCGGGGGCAGGCCGTCCGGGCCCTTGGCGCCGGGCTCGACGTGGTGGCAGGTCATGCAGCCCGCGTGGTTGGCCAGGTCGAGCATGGGCTTGTCCTGGGCAGGGTCGGCGGCGAGCGCCGCACACGAGGCAAGCAGGGCGGCGAGGGGGAGCACCATTTTGGTCATTTGTTTTCTCCTGAAAAACAACCGGGGTGTCCCCAAGATAGGGCGCCATGATGGCGCGGGATTGAGCGAAGTCAAGAACGCCAGGGCTTTTCTCAGGATGGAGCAGCAGCGCGGGGGACTGCTGCGAAATGGAGCAGTGCGAGCGTGGGCAGGCATGTCGTTTCGTGGCGTCGAAGTCGTTCATCGCTGGATCACGCCCTGAGCTTGTGCGTCGTCAGACTGCATGGCATGGTCGGTCGCGCCGTGTCGGTGGGCCGCGTTTCCAGGAGCACCCCATGCACACATCCGTCACTTCGCGCATTGCCCGCCTGGGCGTCGATCTGGCCTTCGAGCTGGGCTGGGATTTCGCCCACTACGGCCTGGCCGTTCCCGAGGGCGCCGAGGCGGCGTGGCCGCAGCTGGCGCAGGGCGTCGAAGCGGGCCGTCAGACTTTCGGCCTGCGCGTGCTGCAGCCCACCCGCCATGCCCGCAAGTGGCTGAACCTGCGCCTCAATGCGCTGAATCGCGGGCGTGTGTTCGACACCGAGCAGGTCACACCGCGCTTTCTGCAGCTGATCGACACCGACACCTGCCCGATCACACGGGCCGCGCTGAGTCATGGCACCGGCGCCGACACCGACTGGTCCGTCGACCGGGTGTTCAACGATGCGGCCTATGCTGCCGGCAACCTGGCCGTGATGAGCCGGCGTGCCAACGCGGCCAAGGGCGACGCGAGCTTCCATGACGCGATCCGCTACATGCGCGATTGCGAAGGCGGCGTGACGGAGATCGATGGCCTGAGCGGCGCCGAGTGGGCCCGCGTGGCCGTGCTTGTGTCCTTCGTGACCCGGCTGGATCACCAGGAGGCGGCCGTGCTGCCCATGCTGGTGCTGCCCTCGAACCGCCTGCGCGTGTTCAATCCCATCCAGGCGCTGCAGGCGGTGGTGTGCCGCCTGGTGCTGGCTCACGCCGAGAGCGAGCGCCCCGAGGCGCTCGACGAGCACATCGATGCGTTGCGTGCCCTCGTGCCGGGCAAGGCGCTGCGCAAGGACGTGCTGGCGTTCACCGACGCGTATGTGGCTCAGGTGCGTGCCTTGCGCCGTACCCAGCCTGCACTCACGCTGCGGTGGGCGGTGGAAGACGCCTGGCAGACGCGCCTGGTGCTCAACCGCTGGAAGCGCGTGGCGCGTGCGCTCACGGCCGCGCAGGCCGAAACCATCGTGAACGCGCTGGCGCAAGGCACCCGCAGCCTGCCTGACGCGCAGGCCACCGAGGGCTGGGCGCTGGCCACCCGGGGCCTGCTGAGTCCCCGCCCGGTGCCGCGTCGCCTGCCGGATCCCAAGGTGTGCCTGCCGGCCGATCACTGGCTGACGGCCCGCCAGGCAGAACTGTTCGCCGTGCGCTGAGGGGGCGGAGTCTGCTAGAGTCGCCTTCGAGGCTCAGGGGATGAGCCTGGGAGTCGACACACCATGGGCAACCGCACCGAACGCTTCTACAAGATCGAGAACCTGATCCGCCATCACGGTGGCGTGAGCTTCCAGCAGATGCTGGACACGCTCGAGGTCTCGCCGGCCACGCTCAAGCGCGATCTGCAGTTCCTGCGTGACCGCATGGATGCGCCGATCGTCTACCACCGCGACGACAACCTCTACCGTTTCGGCGAGGAGTTCCGCGGCCAGAAGCACGAACTGCCGGGATTGTGGTTCGATGAGCGTGAGCTCTACAGCCTGCTGACCGCCCACCAGCTGCTGTCCAGCCTCGACAGCAACGGGACGCTCAGCCGCCATCTGCAGCCGCTGCTCGACCGCATCTACCACCTGCTGGGCACCAACGATTCCGACAGCGCCGAGCTGATGCGCCGTGTGCGCATCATGGGCACTGGCAAGCGCCCGGTGCCGAGCGAGCATTTCGAGCTCATCGGGGCGGCGCTGCTGCAGCGCCAGCGCATTGCGATGCGCTACCTGACGCGCGGCCGCAAGACGAGTTCCGACCGCGAGGTCTCGCCGCAGCGCCTGATCCACTACCGCGGCACCTGGTACCTCGACGCCTGGTGCCACGAAAGCGATGCGCTCAAGCGTTTTGCACTCGACGCCGTCGAGTCAGCCGAGATGACGGGCCAGAAGGCGCGCGACATCAGCCTCAAGCGCGTGGAGCAGGAGCTCGACGGCGGCTACGGCATCTTCGCCGGCAGCAAGATCAACTGGGCGACACTGGTGTTCAGCGCCGAGGCCGCCCAGTGGGTGTCGCGCGAAGAGTGGCACCCCGACCAGAAGACCCGCACGCTGCCCGATGGCCGCTACGAGCTCAAGGTGCCCTATGTGGAGCCCACCGAACTGGCGATGGACGTGCTGCGCCATGGCGCCGAGGTGGAGGTGGTGTCGCCCAAGGCGCTGCGCGATGCCGTGAGCACCCGTCTCAAGGCCGCGCTGGCACAGTACAAGTAAAGGCTCAGGGATAGAGCCCGCGCAGCGCGCGGGCTTCGAGCACGCGCGTGCAGGCGGTGATGAAGGCCGCCGTGCGCAGTGGCACCTGGCGCGCCGCGGCCACCTGCCAGATCGCCTCGAACGCTTCGGTCAGCACCCGGTCGAGCCGCGCGTTGATGTCGTCTTCCGTCCAGAAGAAGCTCGACGCGTTCTGCACCCACTCGAAGTAGCTGACCGTCACGCCGCCAGCGTTGGCCAGCACGTCCGGCAGCACCAGGCAGCCCTGGTCGAGCAGGATGTCTTCGGCTTCCGGCGTGGTCGGGCCGTTGGCGCCTTCGACCACCAGGCGGGCCTTCACGCTGCGGGCGTTGTCGCGCGTGATCTGGCCTTCCAGAGCCGCCGGCAGCAGCACCTCGCAAGGCAGCGCCCAGAAATCCTCGTCCGCAACCGGGATCGCACCAGGGAAGTCGGCAACCCGGCCGCCATCCTGTCGGATGTGGCGATCCAGCGCGGCGGGGTCG
Organism: Aquabacterium olei; assembly: GCF_003100395.1. Classification (NCBI taxonomy): domain Bacteria; kingdom Pseudomonadati; phylum Pseudomonadota; class Betaproteobacteria; order Burkholderiales; family Sphaerotilaceae; genus Aquabacterium; species Aquabacterium olei. Next base: position 2,685,928 of record NZ_CP029210.1, on the reverse strand, counting down.
ATGCCCGCCTCGTTGTGCACGGTGCCCGTCGCGTCCTGCACCGCCACGATGCGCGCGCCCGCGGCGTGAAAGGCCCGTGCTGCGGCGCTGCCCACATTGCCAAAGCCTTGGATGGCGATGCGGGCGCCTTCCATCGGGATGGCGAGTTTGCGCATCGCTTCGCGGGCCACCACGAAGCAACCCCGGCCGGTGGACTCGCGCCGCCCGAGGCTGCCGCCCATGGTGATGGGCTTGCCGGTCACGACCCGCGGTTGCGTGCCGCCCTGGTTGATGGAGTAGGTGTCCATCATCCACGCCATGGTCTGCTCGTTGGTGTTGACATCGGGTGCCGGGATGTCGCGGTCGGGACCGATGATCACGCCGATCTCGCTGGTGTAGCGGCGCGTCAGGCGCTCGAGCTCGGCGGTGGACAGCGTGGCCGGGTCGACCCGGATGCCGCCCTTGGCGCCACCGAAGGGCAGGTTCACGGCGGCGTTCTTGATCGTCATCCAGCCGGCCAGCGCCATCACCTCGGACAGGTTCACGCCGGGGTGGTAACGCACGCCGCCCTTGCCCGGGCCGCGCGACAGGTTGTGCTGCACCCGGTAGCCCTCGACGTGGTAGATGGTGCCGTCGTCACGGTGGATGGGCACGTCGACCGCCAGGATGCGCTTGGGGCGGCGCAGGGTGTCCATCATCCGGGCCAGCGGGCCCAGGTGGGGCTCGACGCGGTCGAGTTGCTCCAGGAACATGCCCCATGGGCCAGGGGCGGCGGGGTCGATGTAGGACGGGAAACGTTCGGTGCTCAAGAAAACCTCCTGTTGTTGAAAAGAAGCGCCGGAAAGGAAAACGGGGCACAAGGCCCCGTTTGTTCTGTCTGTGCGATCAGCTCGCAGCGTGCTCGCGGTCGGCGCGTTCGAAACGCACGACCATGCGCTTGGTCGGTTTCGGGCCGATCAGGCTGAACACGACGATGGCAATGCTGGACAGGATGAAGCCAGGGATGATTTCGTACAGGCCCAGCCAGCCAAACTGCTTCCACACGATCACGGTGACGGCGCCGACCAGCATGCCGGCCAGGGCGCCGTTGCGGGTCATGCCCTTCCACAGCACCGAGAACAGCACCAGCGGGCCGAAGGCGGCACCGAAGCCGGCCCAGGCGTACGACACCAGGCCCAGCACGCGGTTGTTCGGGTTGGTCGCGAGCAGGATGGCGATCACGGCCACGGCGAACACCATGGCACGGCCCACCCACACGAGTTCCTTTTCAGAGGCGTTCGGGCGGAAGAAGGGCTTGTAGAAGTCTTCGGTCAGCGCGCTGGAGCACACCAGCAGCTGGCAGCTCAGCGTGCTCATCACGGCAGCCAGGATGGCCGACAGCAGCACACCGGCGACCCACGGGTTGAACAGGATCTTGGCCAGTTCGATGAACACACGCTCGGGGTTCTGGATCACCGGTTGAGCCTGTTCAGGATGGGCTGCGAAGTACGCGATGCCGAAGAAGCCGACGGCCATGGCACCCACCAGGCAGGCGATCATCCAGATCATGCCGATGCGGCGTGCGTTCGGAATGGACTTGACCGAATCGACGGCCATGAAGCGCGCCAGGATGTGCGGCTGACCGAAGTAGCCCAGGCCCCAGGCCATGAGGGAGGCGATGCCGATGGCGCTCGTGCCCTTGAACAGGTTGAAGGCTTCGCTGTTCTTCATCTCGATCGCGGCCAGTGTCGGGTCGATGCCCCCGGTGGCCAGCATCACGGCGATGGGCGTGAGGATGAGTGCGAAGATCATCAGGCTGGCCTGCACGGTGTCCGTCCAGCTCACGGCCAGGAAGCCACCGACGAAGGTGTAGGCGATCGTGGCGGCCGCACCGGCCCACAGGGCGGTTTCATAGCTCATGCCGAAGGTGCTCTCGAACAGGCGCGCACCGGCCACCACGCCGGAGGCGCAGTAGATGGTGAAGAACACCAGGATCACCAGGCCCGACAGGACGCGCAGCACGCGGCTGTTGTCCTCGAAGCGGTGGCTGAAGTAATCCGGCAGCGTCAGGGCGTTGCCGTTGTGTTCGGTGTGCACGCGCAGGCGGCCGGCCACGAAGTACCAGTTGAGCCAGGCCCCGATGATCAGGCCGGTGGCAATCCAGCTTTCAGACAGGCCGGACACGAACAGTGCGCCGGGCAGGCCCATCAACAGCCAGCCGCTCATGTCGGAGGCGCCGGCGGACAGGGCCGTCACGAAACTGCCCAGACTTCGCCCGCCCAGGATGTAGTCCGACAGGTTTTCGGTGGAGCGATAGGCGAGGAAGCCGATCAGCACCATGGCGGCGATGTAGATCACGAAGGTGATCAGGGTTGGGTTGGAAAAGCTCATGAGGTGGTCCCCTGGCGGGGCGTCTGGGCGGGTGGAGGGAAGCAGCTTGCGCCAGTGCCGAGACACGGCAGTGCGGGCGACTGTGTCATGGTCGCCGCGGGCGAGGTGCGGCTTGGTGGGCAGCGTAGGGGAGTGTCGGCCGATTTTTTTACCGACTCTCCGATGGTTTTTCGGAAAACTCCGATGCGGGCCTGCCGGAGCGCTGTTCAGGCCTGGGCGAGACGCGCTGTGCGCAGGCGCCGGGGGGTCATGCCCAGGTGGCGGCTCATGGCCGTGGTCAGGGCGCTCTGGCTGGAGAAGCCGCAGTCCTCTGCAATCTGTGGCACCGGCAGGCCACTGTCTCGCAGCAGCGTGGTGGCGCGCTTCAGCCGGGCCTGCAGCAGGTACTGATGGGGCGTCATGCCGGCAATCCGCTTGAACTCGGCGTGAAAGTGGCTCGTGCTCATGCATGCCACCTGAGCCAGTTCATGCACGCCGATGGGGCGTGCCAGGTGCCGGTTGATGAAGGTGTCGATGCGGCCGACATCCAGGCGCCCTGTGCGGGCGGGGGTGTCCTGCTCGAACAGGCGCAGGTGCAGCGCCCGAAGCAGGGTGGCGCCCAGACCCTGGGCCAGCAGGGGGTCGCTGCCAAAGCGTTTCAGCTCGGCACTGGCGTAGCAAAGCAGGTGTTGGAAGTCGGCGTCGAGCAGGGGGTAACGGGGCGCTGCGAACAGGCGACCCATGACATCCAGGTCGGGCGTCTGCATGTCCCCGGCGTCGAAGTCGATGATGAGCATGCGGTTGTCGCCCAGCCCGGCGAACTGGTGTTCGGCGTTGCCGGGTACGAGGCAGGCCCGCATCCGACACACCTCGCCGCCATGGCCTTCCACCTCGAACTCGGCTTTCCCGTCCACCGACAGCACGAGCTGGTGGTGCCCGTGCGCATGGTGGTGCGCATCGGGACTCAAGGGGATCAGGCGGGTGTGGAGCATGTTGCAGCGTGCGGCCGCGTCGGGCACCGCGCGGGTGCACCAACGGAGACTCCATTATTAAAGCAAGTTGAATGCCGGAGCTCGGTGTTAACCCTTGGTCCGGGAGATCAGAAAGTCCGCCACCGCCCGTGCCGCGTCTTCAGGGTGGGTCTGCATGAAGCAGTGGCCGCCAGGAAACTCGGTCTCTTCCACCGCGTTGTTGACCAGGGTCCAGCGCGAGACGGCCTCGCGCACGAAGCCGAAGGTGTGCGAGGCCCGCAGGACGAGGGTGGGGGTGCGCACCCGTCCCAGCGAGGCCCACAGTCGCTCGGGCCCGCTGCTGAAGATCTCTGCCTCGCGGGCGGGCGGGCATTTCAGGCTCACGCTGCCGTCGGGCGCTTCCCGCATGCCATGGGTGACGAACGCGTGCAGCGCCTCATCCGTCCAGCCCTTGTAGACGCCGCGGCCGTGCAGTGCCTGGAAGGCGGCATCGCGGCTGGCCCAATGGTGGCGGCGCTGCCGGGCCTGCCGTGCCAGCGGTGCGAGCTTGGCCGTGCCCGTCATCTCGGCCAGGGTCAGGCCAAACAGCATGGCCGGCGGCATCAGCACCGGATCCAGCAGCACGGCGCGCGCGAAGTGCCGGGGGTGCTCGGCCATCATCAACGCCGTGAGCACGCCGCCGAAGCTGTGCCCCAGGGCCACGTGCGGCACCTGCCGGAACATGGGGCCCTGTGCCTGCAGCGCCTCCAGCGCCAGTTCGGCGTTGCGGTTCCAGCCGAGAAAGCGCTCACCCGGGTCGCTGTCGCCATGGCCCTGCACGTCGCTGAGCCAGAGGTCGAAGTGGGCGCTGAGCGGCTTCAGCATGGGCTCGTACATGCGGGCGCAGAACCCGTTGCCATGCAGCACGTGCAACAACGGCTTGCCGCTGGGAGCGCTGTGCCAGCCCCGCAGGGTGAACCCTTCGCGGGCGGGGTGGGACCACGGGTGCAGCTTCAGGTCATGCATGGCGCGAAATGGTAGGGGCAAACGAAAAAGGGGCCTGGCGGCCCCTTGGTGCGTGGTAGGCGGGCGCTTATTGCAGGCGCTCGATCACCATGGCGATGCCCTGGCCGCCGCCAATGCACATCGTGATCAGGGCGTAGCGGCCATTCACGCGCTGCAGTTCGTACAGCGCCTTGGTCACCAGGATGGCGCCCGTGGCACCGACCGGGTGGCCCAGCGAGATGCCCGAGCCGTTCGGGTTGGTCTTGTCGGCCGGGAAGCCCATTTCCTTGGACACGGCACAGGCCTGGGCGGCAAAGGCTTCGTTGGACTCGATGACGTCCAGGTCGGCCACGGTCAGGCCGGCCTTGGCCAGGGCGGCCTTCGAGGCCGGCACGGGGCCGATGCCCATGTACTCGGGTTCGACGCCAGCGTGGCCATAGGACACCAGGCGGGCCAGGGGCTTCAGGCCCAGTTCCTTCGCCTTCTCGGCCGAGGCCATCACCACGGCTGCCGCGCCGTCGTTCAGGGTCGAGGCGTTGCCGGCGGTGACCGTGCCCTCTTCCTTCTTGAAGGCCGGCTTCATCTTGCCCAGGGTGTCGACGCTGGTGTCGGCCTTCACGCCTTCGTCGGTGTCGAACAGGACCACGCCCTTGCGGGTCTTGATCTCGACCGGCACGATCTGCTCCTTGAACAAGCCGGCGGCAATGGCCTTGGCGGCACGCGCTTGCGATTCGGCGGCATAGGCGTCCTGCTGCTCGCGGCTGATGCCGTGGCGGGCGGCGACGTTCTCGGCGGTGATGCCCATGTGGATGTTCAGGCGCGGGTCATGCAGGGCGCCCAGCATGTAGTCCAGCATCTTGACATCGCCCATGCGCGCGCCCCAGCGGTTGCTGGTGACGAGGTAGGCGCCACGGCTCATGGACTCGGCACCGGCGCCGATGGCCACGTCGCAGTCACCCAGCAGGATGGACTGAGCGGCCGACACGATGGCCTGCAGGCCCGAACCGCACAGGCGGTTGACGTTGAAGGCGGGGGTTTCCTGCGGCACGCCGGCTTCCAGCGCGGCCACGCGGCTGATGTAGGCGTCCTGCGGCACGGTGGGGATGACGTTGCCCAGCACCACGTGGCCCACGTCCTTCGCGGCCACGCCGGCGCGTTCCAGCGCGGTCTTGATGACCAGCGCGCCGAGTTGCGCAGGGGGAATGTCCTTCAGCGAGCCACCGAAGCTGCCGATGGCGGTACGGGCTGCGCCCACGAAGACGACGTCACGGGTCATGTGTGTTCCTTGCAGGGGGTGAAAACGCGATCATGCACCGCCAATCAGGCGGGCGTCGTTGTCAGATTATCCGTGAAAACACGGGGGAGGGTACACCTCAGGGTTCGATCAGGCCTTCGCGCACGGCCAGCAAGGTCATTTCGGCCTGGTTCTGCAGGCCCAGCTTCTGTTTGATGTTGTAGAGGTAGGTGCCGACCGTCGAGGCCGACAACTGCATGGCCTCGGCCAGTTGCTGGACGCTCTGCCCGCGTGCCAGTCCGAGAAAGGCCTCGAACTCGCGCTCGGACAGGCGGGCCAGCACGGTGGCGCCGGCTTCTTCGCCGGCGTGCAGGCGCTGGGCAATCAGAGGATCGAGCGCGATGCGGCCCGCCGCCACGTCGCGGATGGCCTGCACCAGCGCCTCGGCTGCGCCCCGTTTGGAAAGGTAGCCGCAGGCCCCTGCCTTCAGCACGCGGCGCGGGTGGCTGGCGTCTTCGTGCGCCGACAGGGCGAGCACCCGGGCGTCGCGGTCGAAGGACACGAGGCGCCGCACGGCCTCGATGCCGCCCATGCCCGGCATGGTGATGTCCATCACGACGACGTCGGGGCGGAGGGCGGCATAGAGCTCCAGCGCCTGCTCGCCGCTGTCGGCCTCGCCCGCGACAACGATGTCCGGCGTGGTCTGTAGCAGCAGCCGGAAGCCCATGCGCACCACGGTGTGGTCGTCGACGAGGAGAACGTGAAGGCGAGAGCTCATTCAGGTGCCTGAAACAGGAGGCTGGGACCAGGGCAGGGCGGCCGACAGGCGCAGGCCAGGGTGGGGTGCTGCAGGCTGCGCGGCAGAAAGCGCCAGTGTGCCGCCAAGTGCCTGAACCCGCTCGCGAATGCCCAGGAGACCGTGGTGGCCGGGGCGTTGCCATGCGGCGGGCAGGCCGATTCCGTCGTCCTGCACGGTGAGTTCGAGCGCGTGGTCGGTGGAGGTGAGCGTCACGGTGATGCGGCGCGCCTGTGCATGCTTGATCGCGTTGGTGACGGCCTCTTGCACGATGCGGTAGGCCGCGGTGGCCAGGGTGTCGCCCAAGCCGTCCGGCAAGGGGGCGACGTGCAGCGTGATGTCGAGCGTGGGCGCGACCTGCCGCCAGTCGAGCAGCAGATCCGACAGGGCATCCTGCAGGCCCAGGCGGTCGAGTGCGAGCGGGCGCAGGCGCGGCAGCATGCCCTGCAGGCTGGCGGCCATGTCGTCGGACACGCGCTTGAGCAGGCCCACCAGTTCGGCCTTGTCGCGCATCAGGGCCGGGTCCTGGCTCAACACCTGAGCCACCGTGCGCAGGGCGGTCAGCTGCTGCCCCAGTTCGTCATGCAGGTCACGGGCGATGCGGGCGCGCTCGGCCTCCACGCGCTGGAGGATGACCTGGGTCAGCTCGCGCGATTGGGCCAGGCTGGCCTGGGCGGCCCGTGCTTCGTCGCGGGCGTGCAGGTTGTCCTGGATGGACTGCGCCATGTCGTTGAAGGCCTGGCTCATCAGGGCGGCCTCGCGTCCGGGCAGGGCGGGCAGGCGGGTGTCGTACTGGCCGCGTTGCAGGCTGCGCAGGGCCGCTTCGATGCGGGCCAGCGGGGCCAGGGTGCGCACCAGCGTCAGCGCGGTGAAGCCTCCCACCACCACCAGCCCGGCGGCCACATGCAGCATGAGCTGGACGAACTCGTCCCAGCCATCGAGCACCGCACGGGATGGATCGGGCCGCACCGACAGGCGGCCGCCCGGCAGCGCGATGTCCTGCACCGCGGTGCGCGGTGTGACAAGCCCGGCAAACCAGTCGGGTGCCTGCCGGCCGGGCTTGTAGGGCGAGGGGGGCGACACATAGGCCACGCTGCCCTGTGCGTCGAACAGGGTGATCTCGTTGGCGCGCACGCGGCCCAGGCCCTGCACCATGATCCGGGCTTCGTCGAAGGGCAGCTGGTTCACCACCCGCAGTACCTGCACGGCCACGCGGCTGGCGGCCTCGATTTCTTCGTGCACGCTGCGCCGTGTGCCGTTGATTTCACGCCAGGCGAGCAGGCTCACCGTGAGCGCCATCAAGGCGACGACGACGAGCGTGAGGCGCAGGCGCAGGCTCATGGGGCCTCCTGCGTGGCGAAGCGGCCATGGACGAGAAAGTGCGCCAGCTGCTGGCGCATGGCGGCCTGCATGGCGGGCTCGAATGGGGCGTGGCCCGCGCCGGGCACCCAGTGCAGCACGCTGTCGGGCCACGCGGCGTGCACGGCCTGGGCGTTGGCGGGGCGGCACACAAGGTCGTGCGTGCCGTGCAGCAGCACGCCGGGCAGCTTGCCGAACATGCGTGCGCCCGCGACCAGGGCACCGTCATCCAGGAAGCAGCGATGGCGCAGGTAATGCGTCTGGATTCGCCCGCGGGCCCGCAGGCGGTCGGCGTCGGCGCTGCCAGGTGCGGGCGGGGTGGGGCCATCGGGGGGCGGCTCAATGGGCGTTTCGAGCGCGGCTTCCCAGCGCAGCCAGCGAGCCAGCGCATGGCAGGCTTGCCCCGCGTCGGTTCCGTTGAAGGCTTCGGCATACCGATCGATCAGGGTATGCGGCGCATGCCCCTGGGCGAACTCGGCGTAGGCAGCAGGGCGCATGGCACGGGCGCCATCCACGAACCAGTCCACGTCGGCCTGCTGGCCGAGGAACGTGCCGCGCAGCAGCAGGCCCAGGCAGCGTTCACGGTGGCGCAGGGCATATGCCAGGGCCAGCGTGGCGCCCCACGAGCCGCCCACCACGAGCCAGCGCGGGATGCCGAGGTGCTGCCGCAGGGCCTCGATGTCTGCAACGAGATCGGCCGTGGTGTTGTGCGCGATGCCGCCCAGGGGCGTGCTGCGGCCGCATCCGCGCTGGTCGAACAGCACCACCTGCCAGCGCGTCAGGTCGAAGAATTCGAGGTGGCGCAGGCTGCTGCCACTGCCCGGGCCGCCGTGCAGCACGACCGCAGGCGCGCCCTCTGGCGCACCGTAGCGCGCCCAGGCGATGTGATGGCCGGCCCCCACGTCGAGCCAGCCGGAATCCTGCAGACGCGGTGCAGAAGACGGCAGGGGCGGTTCGGGCAGCCGGGCAGACGTGGGCATGGCGGGATGCTAGCAGCGCGACGGCGGTGTGGGGTGTGCCACGGTGTGTCACACACTGTCCCAGAACGGGACTCCAGAAATTCATGAGCCGGGCTGCAGGAAACCCGTGATGGTGGGGGCCGACCGTCTTGCCTACAGTGAGTTCAGCCGTCACGCCGTGATGGCTTGTGCGGGCAACCCGCCCGTGCGCCACCCCTCAAAGGAGACTGTTCATGACCTGGGAAACCCCTGCCGCCACCGATCTGCGCTTTGGCTTCGAAATCACGATGTACATCGCCAACCGCTGAGCTTCGGCTCGGTGAACCCGGGTGCGCTGGCTGCCACGGCACTGGCGCACCTGAACCGGATTCCCGCTTGTGAAAATCCGCATTCTGGGCAGTGCCGCCGGTGGTGGCTTTCCGCAGTGGAACTGCAACTGCCACAATTGCCGCGGTTGGCGCGAAGGCACCGTACGGGCCAAGGCGCGCACCCAGTCTTCCATTGCAGTCAGCGCCGACGACGAACGCTGGCTGCTCTTCAACGCCTCGCCCGACATCCTGCAGCAGCTGCGCGAATTTCCCGCCCTGCAGCCGGGCCGCGCGCTGCGTGACACCGCCATCGAAGCCATCGTGCTGATGGACGCGCAGATCGATCACACCACCGGCCTGTACATGCTGCGCGAGCACCGTCAGCCGTGGGCCATCTGGTGCACGGCGCCCGTGCGCAGCGACCTGATGGGCGGCAACCCGCTGTTCCAGGTGCTGTCGCACTACAGCGGCGTGGCGTGGCATGACATGCCGGTGGGTGAGGCGGGGTTTGACATCGACCGCCTGCCCGGGCTGCACCTGCAGGCCCTGCCACTGCGTTCGAACGCGCCCCCTTACTCGCCGCGACGCGACCAGCCCGACCCGGGCGACAACGCCGGCATGCTGGTGCGCGACACCCGAACCGGCCGACGCCTGTTCTACGCGCCGGGCCTGGTCGAGATGGAGCCCCATGTGTGGGCTGCCATGCAGCAGGCCGACTGCGTGCTGGTGGACGGCACGCTGTGGACGGACGACGAGATGATCCGCCTGGGTGCGTCCACGCGCACCGCCCGTGCCATGGGCCACATGCCGCTGAGCGGCGAGGACGGCATGCTGGCCTGGCTGGACCGTCTTCCTGCCAGCACGCGCAAGGTGCTCATCCACATCAACAACACCAACCCCATCCTCGATGAGGACAGTCCCGAGCGCGCCGAGCTGGCCCGCCGCGGCATCGAGGTGGCGGAAGATGGCATGGAGATCATTCTGTGAGCCACACCCACCACCAGGCCCATTGGGTCGACGATGGCCGGCCACGCTGGTCGGCCGACGAGTTCGAAGCCCGCCTGCGCGAGAAGGGCACGAGCTACCACATCCACCATCCCTTTCACGTGATGATGGCCGAGGGCAAGCTGACGCAGACGCAGATGCAGGGCTGGGTGGCCAACCGCTATCTGTACCAGGTGGCCATTCCCATCAAGGACGCGGCCATTCTGTCGAACTGCCCGGACCGGGAGATCCGCCGCGAGTGGATCGAGCGCATCCTCGATCACGACGGGCGCTTGGTGGACGGCGTGCGCGAAGAAGGCGGCATCGAGGCCTGGATTCGCCTGGGCGAGGCCGTGGGCCTGACGCGCGACGATGTGGTGTCGGAGCGCTTCGTGGCCCCGGCCGCGCGCTTTGCGGTCAACGCCTACGTGAACTTCGCGCGGCAGCAGCCGTGGCAGGAAGCGATCGCGTCCAGCCTGACCGAACTGTTCGCCCCGCACATCCACCAGCAGCGGCTGGACCTGTGGCCCGAGGCCTACCCGTGGATCAAGGAGGAAGGGCTGCAGTACTTCCGCAACCGCCTGACCCAGGCCCGGCGCGATGTGCAGCATGGCCTGCGCTTCACGCTCGACTATTTCAGCCAGACGCGTGCGCTGCAGGAGCGCGCACTCGAGATCCTGCAGTTCAAGCTCGATGTGCTGTGGGCGCTGGCCGACGCCATCATGCTGAGCCAGTGCAAGGTCGAGATCACCGGGCCGCGGGCCTGACTTCGGACACGACAGCATGAGCGACGCCAACCTGCCTGCCACACGCACCGCGCTGGACAACACACCTCGCGTGCGCCCGCCGTATCGCCTGCAATGGGAGGCGGCCCAGGATGCCTGGGTGCTGCTCTACCCCGAGGGCATGATCAAGCTGAACCGCAGCGCGGGCGAGATCATGCAGCGCTGCAATGGGGAGCGCAGCGTGCAGGCCATCGTGACCGAGCTGGAGCAGGCCTTCCAGACCACGGGCTTGCAGGCCGACGTGCTGGCCTTTGTCGACATGGCGCGGGCCCAGCGTTGGCTGGACATCACGCCGGTGGTGCCCGCATGAGCGTCGACATGACGGCCGCGCCCGACCGGCCTTCTGCTGCCGCGCCGCGCCCTGGCCCGCCGCTCTGGCTGCTGGCCGAGCTGACTTACCGCTGCCCGCTGCACTGCGTGTTCTGCTACAACCCGGTGGACTTCGCACAGACCACGCCCGAGCAGGAGCTGAGCACCGAAGACTGGTTCCGCGTGTTGCGCGAGGCCCGCGCCGCCGGCAGCGTGCAGCTGGGCTTGTCGGGCGGCGAGCCGCTGGTGCGTGACGACCTCGAAGCCATCGTGGCCGAGGCACACCGCCTGGGCTTCTACACCAACCTGCTCACATCGGGCGTGGGCCTGACCGAGTCGCGCATTGCCGCGCTCAAGGCCGCCGGTCTGGACCACATCCAGCTGTCGTTTCAGGACGCCACGCGCGAGGTCAACGATTTCCTGTCCAGCACCAAGACCTTCGAGCTCAAGCAGAAGGTGGCCGGCCTGATCAAGGCCCACGGCTACCCGATGGTGATGAACGTGGTGCTGCACCGCTTGAACATCGACCACATCGGCGAGATCATCGCGATGGGCGACGCGCTGGGTGCCGAGTACATGGAACTGGCCAACAGCCAGTACTACTCGTGGGCCCATCTGAACCGCGCGCAGCTGCTGCCCACCCGCGCGCAACTGGAAGCCGCCGAGCGCACCACCCAGGCCTGGCGCGAGAAGCTCGGCGACCGCATGCGCCTGTTCTTCGTTGTGCCCGACTACCACGGTGACCGGCCCAAGAAGTGCATGAACGGCTGGGGCAATGTCTTCCTGACTGTCACGCCCGATGGCACCGCCTTGCCATGCCACACCGCGAAGATGCTGCCCGGTCTGGCCTTTCCGAACGTGCGCGAGCAGTCGATCGAGTCCATCTGGTACGCGTCCGAAGGCTTCAACCGCTACCGGGGCGACGGCTGGATGAAAGACCCGTGCCGTACCTGCCCCGAGAAGGAAAAGGACCTGGGTGGGTGCCGCTGTCAGGCCTACATGCTCACGCAGGACCCGGCTGCGGCCGACCCGGTGTGCAGCCTGTCGCCGCACCATCACCTGATCGAGCAGGCCGTTGCGCAGGCAGAAGCCGGTGTGCGCGAGCAGCCGCTGGTGTTCCGCGACCCGAAAGCCTCGCTCGCGCTCAGCGGGACTCGATCGCAGCCTTGATCGGCTGGCCCAGCAGCGCCTCGGCCTGCGCGGCCAGCAGGGCCTCGGCCTCGTCCAGCAGGAAGTAGCGGAAGGCCTCGGCCGCCGGCGACAACACCTTCGAGGCCTCGTGCACGATGTTCCAGGTGCGCACCACCGGCGTGTCTTCGAACTCGACCACGTGCAGCAGGCCCGCGCGCAGTTCGCTGGCCACCGCGTGCAGCGACAGAAAGCCGATGCCCATGCCGGCCATCACCGAGGCCTTCAGCGTCTCGTTGCTCGGGATGGCCATGGCCACGCGCGGGTCGAGCCGGTGTTCGCGCAGGTAGATGTCCAGGGCGGCCCGCACCTCGGCCCCGGGTTCGCGCACGATCAGCGGGTGGCGCACCAGCGCGTCGAGCGGCGGGTGGCCCACGCCCAGCAGCGGGTGGCCAGGCGGGCACACGAACACCATGGGGTGGGCGGCAAAGGGCTCGGCCCGCATGGCCACCTCACGCGGCGGGCGGCCCATCACGGCCAGGTCGATCTCGTTGCCATGCAGCCGGTCCAGCAGCTTGCTCAGGTCGCGCGTGACGTCCAGCCGCACGTCGATGCCGGGGTGCTCGGCCTGGAAACGCGCCAGCAGCGTGGGCAGGAAGTAGCCGGCGGTGCTCAGCAGGCCGATGGTCAGCACGCCCGTTTCCACCTTGCGGAAACGGGCCATGACGTTTTCCGCGTCCTTCAGCGTGGACAGCAGCCGGCGCGCGTAGACCAGAAAGTACTCGCCCGCCATCGTGAGCTGCACCTGGCGCCCCTGGCGCTCGAACAGCGGCAGGCCCACGTGGCCCTCCAACTCCTTGACCTGCATGGTCACGGCTGGCGGCGTGAGGTGCAGGGCCTCGGCCGCGCGTGCAAAGCTCAGGTGCCGCGCGACCTCGGTGAAGACGCGGAGTTGACGAAAGGTGACGCTGCGCATGCGGTGGAAGCCAGGTGAATACGCGGTGGTGGGGTGGGGGGATCGCGCCGGGGGGATGCCGTGAGACCCGCGAACAGCGACAATACCGCCCGTGAAACGCCCAGCCCCCGAACTGCTCCTGCCCGCCGGCTCGCTCGACAAGATGCGCGCCGCCTATGACTTTGGCGCCGATGCGATCTACGCCGGCCAGCCGCGCTACAGCCTGCGTGCCCGCAACAACGAGTTCCGCCTGGAACAGTTGCAGCAGGGCATCGAAGAGGCCCGCGCGCGCGGCAAGAAGTTCTACGTTACCAGCAACCTGCTGCCGCACAACGACAAGGTGCGCACCTATCTGCGGGACATCGAGCCCGTGATCGCGATGAAGCCCGATGGCCTGATCATGGCCGACCCGGGCCTGATCATGATGGTGCGCGAGAAGTGGCCCGAGGTGCCCATCCACCTGTCGGTGCAGGCCAACACGGTCAACCACGCCTCCGTGAAGTTCTGGGGCAAGGTGGGGGTGCAGCGCATCATCCTGTCGCGCGAGCTGAGCCTGGACGAGATCGAGCAGATCCGCCAGGAATGCCCCGACATGGAGCTGGAGGTGTTCGTGCACGGCGCGCTGTGCATTGCCTACTCGGGCCGCTGCCTGCTGTCGGGCTACTTCAACCGCCGCGACCCCAACCAGGGCACCTGCACCAACGCCTGCCGGTGGGAGTACAAGACCCATGGCGCCACCGAGCAGTCGGACACCGGCGAGGCCGTGCCGCTGAAGCTGGAAGGCGACTTCAACTTCGCCCGCGAGCAGGAAGCCGCCGAGAAGGCCTTCTCCGGCTGCGGCGACGGCAAGCGTCATCCGGCGGCCGACCGCGTCTACCTGCTGGAAGAGTCTGAGCGCCCGGGCGAGCTGATGCCCATCATGGAAGACGAGCACGGCACCTACATCATGAACTCGAAGGACCTGAGGGCCGTCGAGCATGTGGCGCGTCTGGCCGAGATCGGGGTCGATTCGCTCAAGGTCGAAGGCCGCACCAAGTCGCTGTATTACGTGGCCCGCGTGGCCCAGGTCTATCGCCAGGCCATCGACGACGCCGTGGCCGGCCGGCCGTTCAACCCCGATCTGCTGCTGCAGCTCGAAGGCATGGCCAACCGCGGCTACACCAGCGGCTTCCTGCAGCGCCGCCCGGCCCAGGACTACCAGAACTACATCACCGGGCACTCGCAGTTCCACCGCAGCCAGTTCGTGGCCGAGGTGCGTGAAATGGGCGCTGACGGTTGGGCCGAGGTTGAGGTCAAGAACCGCTTCGATGTCGGCGACACCCTGGAAGTGATCCACCCGCAGGGCAACCTCCAGTTCAAGCTCGAGTCCATGCGCAACATGGAGGGCGCCCCGATCACGGCCGCGCCGGGCAGCCCGCTGCACGTACGCATTCCGCTGGACGCCCGCTACGCCGGCGCGCTGATTGCCAGGCTGCTGATTGACCAGCCAGCCGAAGCGACACCCGCTTGACGCTGGTTCCTTAAGCTTTTGCTTAACTGGCTTGAAAGAATAACTGAATTTACCTTATTGGCCCTGCTTCCTAAAGTGACCTGATCCATTGATCAGACGGGGGCAGGTCATGAACAAGCCAGTCGAAGAGGGCATCATCCGCGACGCCCGGCAGCGCTACAGCGCCGGGGTGCTGAAGTACCGCCAGATGGGCTACTGGGAGCCCGACTACGTTCCGAAGGACACGGACGTGGTGTGCCTCTTCCGCATCACGCCGCAAGAGGGCGTCGACCCGGTCGAGGCCGCGGCCGCGGTGGCCGGCGAAAGCAGCACCGCCACCTGGACGGTGGTCTGGACGGACCGCCTCACGGCCTGCGACACCTACCGGGCCAAGGCCTTCAAGGTGGAGCCCGTGCCCGGCCAGCCGGGACAGGTGTTCGCGTGGGTGGCCTACGACCTCATCCTCTTCGAGGAAGGCTCGATCGCCAACATGACGGCCAGCCTGATCGGCAACGTCTTCAGCTTCAAGCCGCTGAAGGCCTGCCGGCTGGAGGACATCCGCATCCCGGTGGCCTATGTCAAGACCTTCAAGGGGCCGCCCACCGGCTTGATCGTGGAGCGCGAGCGGCTCGACAAGTTCGGCCGGCCCCTGCTGGGCGCCACCACCAAGCCCAAGCTCGGCCTGTCCGGCCGCAACTATGGCCGCGTGATCTACGAGGGGCTCAAGGGCGGGCTCGATTTCATGAAGGACGACGAGAACATCAACTCGCAGCCCTTCATGCACTGGCGCGATCGCTTTCTGTACGTGATGGACGCGGTCAACAAGGCCAGCGCCGCCACCGGCGAGGTCAAGGGCAGTTACCTGAACGTGACCGGCGCGACGATGGAAGACATCTACGAGCGCGCCGAGTTCGCGAAGGAGCTGGGCTCGGTTGTCATCATGGTCGACCTGGTCGTGGGCTGGAGCGCCATCCAGAGCGTGGCCAACTGGGCGCGCAAGCACGACATGATCGTGCACATGCACCGCGCCGGCCACGGCACCTACACGCGGCAGAAATCCCACGGCGTGAGCTTCCGCGTGATCGCCAAGTGGCTGCGCCTGGCGGGCGTCGACCACCTGCATGCGGGCACCGCCGTGGGCAAGCTCGAGGGCGATCCGCTGATGGTGCAGGGCTATTACAACGTCTGCCGTGAAGCCTACAACCGGCAGGATCTGCCGCGCGGGCTGTTCTTCGACCAGGACTGGGCCGACCTCAAGAAGGTGATGCCGGTGGCCTCGGGCGGCATCCACGCCGGGCAGATGCACCAGCTGCTGAGCCTGTTCGGTGACGACGTGATCCTGCAGTTCGGTGGCGGCACCATCGGCCACCCCGCCGGCATCCAGGCCGGCGCTGTGGCCAACCGCGTGGCGCTCGAAGCCATGGTGAAGGCACGCAACGAGGGACGTGACATCGACGAGGAAGGCCCCGAGATCCTGCAGCAGGCCGCCCGTTGGTGCGCGCCGTTGGCCCAGGCGCTCGACACCTGGAGGGACGTGGCCTTCAACTATGCCTCGACCGACACCAGCGACCACGTCGCCACCCCCGCCCTTGCCTGACCCGGAGCGCACGCCATGATGACCAACCCGACCGGCCGGCTCACCCAGGGCCAGTTCAGCTTCCTGCCCGACCTGAGCCACGACGAGATCCGCCTGCAGATCCAGTGGGGCCTGCGCCAGGGCCACGCGTGGAGCGTGGAATACACCGACGACCCGCACCCGCGCAACACCTACTGGGAAATGTTCGGCATGCCGATGTTCGACCTGGAGGACGCGGCCGGCGTGATGCAGGTGCTGGGTGAATGCCGCGCGACCTTTCCCCAGCACTACATCCGGCTGGTGGCCTTCAACGCCACACGCGGCATCGAGTCCATCACGATGAGCTTCATCGTGCAGCGGCCCGCATCCGAAGCGGGCTTCGGGCTGGTGCGCACCGAGGGCGCGGGCCGGACGGTGCACTACACGGTGCGTGGCTACGAGGCCGAGCGGCCCGAGGGTGAGCGTTACGGAGCCGGAGCCCCCTCATGACGGCGCCGGTGTTCCGGCTGCCTGGTGCGCCGGTGCTGGTGGGGCCGCGCGATGCGGATCCCGGCCCGATGCATGCCACGTCGTTGTCACCCCGGCCTGGCTCGGCGGGCGCAGAGGCTGCGGCTGCGCATGCCCCGCCCGGCCCTGCTCCACGGACCGTGCACGAGGTGCTGGCTGCCACGCAGGTGGAATCGGTGCTGGACGAGCTGGACACCGAGCTGGTGGGTCTGCAGCCCGTGAAGCAGAAGGTGCGCGAGCTGGCTGCGCTGCTGGTGATCGACCGGCTGCGGGCCGCGCACGGCCTGGGCACAGGCACGCCCAGCCTGCACATGTGCTTCACCGGCAACCCGGGCACGGGCAAGACCACGGTGGCGCAACGCATGGCCACCATCCTGCACCGGCTGGGGCACGTGCGCACGGGCCATCTGGTGTCGGTCACGCGTGACGACCTGGTGGGCCAGTACATCGGCCACACGGCGCCCAAGACGAAAGAGGTGCTCAAGCGCGCCATGGGCGGCGTGCTCTTCATTGACGAGGCGTACTACCTCTATCGACCGGAAAACGAGCGCGACTACGGTGCCGAGGCCATCGAGATCCTGCTGCAGGTGATGGAAAACCACCGCGATGACCTGGTGGTGATCCTGGCGGGCTACCCCGATCGCATGCAGACCTTCTTCCAGTCCAACCCGGGGCTGAGCAGCCGCATCGCCCATCACATCGACTTCCCGGACTACGACCCGTCCGACCTGCTGCAGATTGCCGATCGCATGCTGGAGGCGCAGCGCTATCGATTCGGTCCGGGTGCGCGCGAGGCATTCGCTCATTACGTGAGCCTGCGGCGCGAGCAGCCCCACTTTGCCAACGCACGCAGCGTGCGCAATGCGCTGGAGCGCGCACGTCTGCGCCAGGCCGGCCGCCTGTTTGCCGAACGCCATGCGGTGCTGGACGAAGCCGCACTGGCCACCCTCACCGTCGCCGACTTTGCCGCCAGCCGGGTGTTCCGGCTGGCCACCACCGAATCCGAAACCCTCCCTGGAGCGTCACCATGTCGCTGACCCATCCCCTGACCCTGACGCAATACCTGATCGAGCAGCGCCGACGCTTTCCGGGCGCCAGCGGCGCGCTGAATGCGCTCATCCTCGATGTCGCCCTGGCCTGCAAGGCCATCGCCCGCACGGTGGCATTCGGCCGCCTGGCACCCGGCCTCGATCAGGTGGGCGGGCAACGCAACGTGCAAGGTGAAGTGCAGCAGCCGCTCGACGTGCTGAGCAACGAGGTCTTTCTGCGCCGCACCGAGTGGGCCGGGCACCTGGCCGGCATGGCCTCCGAAGAGATGGCCGAGCCCTATCAGATCCCGCAGGCCTGGCCGCGTGGCAAGTACCTGCTGGTGTTCGATCCGCTTGATGGCTCCAGCAACATCGACGTCAATCTCACGGTGGGCAGCATCTTCTCCATCCTGCGCGCGCCGGCGGGCGTGACGGCCGGCGAGCGCGATGTGGACGAGGCCGACTTCCTGCAACCCGGCGCCGCACAGGTGGCCGCGGGCTATGCGCTCTACGGCCCGAGCACCATGTTCATCCTGAGTGTGGGCAACGGGGTGGTGGGATTCACGCTCGATCCCAACCTGGGCGAATTCATGCTCACGCACCCGCAGTTGCAGGTGCCTGAGCACACGCGCGAGTTCGCCATCAACGCGTCCAACAGCCGTTTCTGGGAGCCACCCGTCAAGCGCTATGTGGACGAGTGCCTGGCCGGGGCGGCGGGCGCGCGCGGCTCGGACTTCAACATGCGTTGGATCGCATCGATGGTGGCCGAAGCCCACCGCATCCTCATGCGGGGCGGCGTCTTTCTCTACCCGCGTGACACGCGCGATGCCAGCCGCCCCGGGCGCCTTCGGCTGCTGTACGAGGCCAACCCCATCGGTTTCATCATCGAGCAGGCCGGTGGGCGGGCGTCGACCGGGCGGCATCCTCTGCTGGGCGTGCGGCCCACGGCGCTGCACCAGCGCATCGGGCTGGTGTTCGGCTCGCGCGCCGAGGTGGAGCGCATCGAGCGCTATCACCACGAGCCGGTCAGCCGCAGCGACCTGAACCCGCTGTTCACCGAGCGCAGCCTGTTCCGCGACTGAAAGGCCCTTCATGTCCGAACGACATCCCATCATTGCCATCACCGGCTCCTCGGGTGCCGGCACCACCTCGGTGACGCGCACGTTCGAAGCCATCTTCCGCCGCGAGGGCGTGAAGGCCGCGCTCATCGAAGGCGACAGCTTTCATCGCTTCGACCGCAGCGAAATGCGCGCACGCCAGGCCGAAGCCGAGGGCTCGGGCAACGGGCACTTCAGCCACTTCGGCCCGGAGACCAATCTGTTTGCAGAGCTGGAGCAGCTGTTTCGGAGCTATTCCGAAACCGGCTCGGGCAAGACGCGCCACTATCTGCACGACCCCGTGGAGGCCGCGCCCTACGGGCAGGAGCCCGGCACCTTCACGCCGTGGGAGGACCTGCAGCCCGGCACCGACCTGCTGTTCTATGAAGGCCTGCATGGCGCCGTGGTCACGCCCGAGGTGAACATCGCGCGCTACCCCGACCTGCTGATCGGCGTGGTGCCGGTGATCAACCTCGAGTGGATCCAGAAGCTGTGGCGCGACAAGCATGTGCGCGGTTACTCGGCCGAGGCCGTGACCGACACCATCCTGCGCCGCATGCCGGACTATGTGAACTACATCTGCCCACAGTTCACGCACACGCACGTGAACTTCCAGCGTGTGCCCGTGGTGGACACCTCCAACCCCTTCATCGCACGCGACATTCCCACCGCCGACGAGAGCCTCTGCGTGATCCGGTTTGCCAACCCGAAGGGCATCGACTTCCCGTATCTGCTCAACATGATCAACGACTCCTTCATGTCGCGCGCCAACACGATCGTGGTGCCGGGCGGCAAGATGGCGCTGGCCATGCAGCTCATCTTCACCCCCTTCATCTGGCGCATGATGGAGCGGCGCCAGCGAGCGCTGGCGGGGTACTGAGGCGTGTCAATCGTGTGTCACCCACCCCCGCCCGCCCTGTTACGAAGCGGGGCTTGCGTTCACCGAAAGGGTGTGATTCCATCACGGAAAGCGCAGCCGACGAAGGCCCTGCGTGCCCGCCCGGGAGGGCGCGTGCAGCACGAGGCCGAGGCCCATCGTGCCGCCTTGTCTCCCGCGTCCGTGTTCCCTTGCAGTACCTCGTCTGAAAGGAAATGACCATGGCCCTGACCACTCCGATTGCCGACATCGGCTGGCCTGCCGCCCCGTTCCGCCTGCTGGGCGTGGACAGCCATTACCACTCGTTGAAGCAGTTGATGGGACGCCGCGGCACCGTGGTGGCCTTCATCTGCAACCATTGCCCGTACGTGCAGGCCATGATGCCGCGCCTGATTCGCGACGCCCGCGAACTGGCCACCATCGGCGTGAACGTGATTGCCATCAACCCGAACGATGCCGACGCCTACCCCGAGGACAGCTTCGCCGCGATGAAGCAGCAGGCCAAGGCGTGGGATCTGCCGTTCCATTACCTGCATGACGAGACGCAAGCGGTGGCCCGCGCGTATGGGGCCGTCTGCACGCCCGATTTCTTCGGTTTCGATGCGGAGATGCGACTGCAGTACCGCGGCCGTCTGGATGCCGGCCGTAATGAGCCGGTGGAGGAGGACACGCCGCGTGAACTGTTCGATGCCATGCGGCTTGTCGCGCACCTGGGCTACGGACCGGGGGAGCAGGAGGCGAGCATCGGCTGCAGCATCAAGTGGCGTGAACCGCAGGAGGCGGCCGAGCGCGGGCTGATCCAGAGCGCCACCTGAAGCACGTCACCGCGCCTTGGCGCGGCGTACGTTTCACCACGCCCGCTTGCACGCGGGCGTGGTCGTTTCTGGCCGCACACGCCCTTGTCGTGCGGTGTGCCGGCACCCCACGGATGCGGGAGCCCAGCAGGGGAAAGCACTTGGCAGGCTGCGCAAAGGCGCCCACCACAATCTGCTCAGCATTCAACACGTAGCGAGCAGCCATGGATTCCCTTCGCCCCCTGATCTTCGTGTGGCCGGAAGGCCTGCTCATCTGGACCGTCATGGCCTGGGCCCTGACGATGGAGTGGCGTCAGCTGCAGCGCAAGAAGGCCTTCTCGGGCGGGCACGATGGCGACGACCGCTATTCGGGCCTGGTGATCTCGGTCGGGGCCTCGGCGCTCCAGGTGCTGGCCGTGCTGGCGGCCTGGCACGCGCCCACGGTGCTTCACGATGAGGGACGGCTGATGGCCTATTACGGTGGCGTGGCCGTCATCGTGGCCGGCATGCTGTTGCGCATGCATTGCTGGGCGGCGCTGGGTCGCTTCTTCACCCACACGGTCACGGTGCAGTCCGATCACCAGGTGGTCGATGTGGGGGCGTACCGCTACCTGCGCCACCCTTCCTACCTGGGCGCGCTGATGACCCTGGGCGGCTTCGGCCTGATGCTGGGCAACCTGCTCAGCCTCGGCGTGATGCTGCTCGGCTCGTGGGCGATCTACCTCTACCGCATCCATGTCGAAGAGGCCGCGCTGGAAGCCGCGCTGGGCGACAGCTATCGCCGCTTCAAGCAGACCCGCAAGCGTCTCATCCCCTTTGTCTATTGAGGGAGTGGAAGCATGGCCCGGTTCTCGTCGTCCCTCTTGCGCCATGTTCGACTGCAGGCCGGCACCCAGGCGCCGCCACAGCGCCTGACCGGATCCGACCTGTTCAACGGGCACGTCGGCATCCCGGTCATGCTGGTCTATCCGCAGGGCTTCGACATCGTGCGGGCCGAGCGGGCCCTGCGCGAGGTGCTGCGCGGCTATCCGGTCATCACGGGTCGGCTTCGCAAGGGCAGCGACGGCCATTCCTTCATCGACTGCAACGATGCGGGCATCGATTTTCGTGTGCATGCCTGTGCCGGGCCGCTGCCTGCCTACGGCATCGACCGCCCGATGGGCCGCGACCTGCGCCGCTACTTCAAGCCGTTTCTGCCCTGGCGCATCGTGGGGCGCGATGTGCCCCTGCTGCAGGTCGATGTCTGGCGCTTCGAGGATGGCGGCATCGTGCTGTCGTGCTACGGCACGCACTCGGTGTTCGACGGCATCAGCTTCTGGCAGTTCATGAGCGACTGGTCTGCCGCGTGCCGCGGAGAGGCTGTGCCCCTGCGTGCGTTCGATCGGAAGGTTCTGACGGACATCGTGGCCGATCGGCCGGTGCCGCAGGAAGCGGGGCTGCTGTACGACCCGAGCATGCCCGAGCGCATCGGCCTGTTCGCTCGCCTGGGCTGGCAGGCCTTGCAGTTGCGCAAGGCGGTGCTGCGTGTGCCGGCCTCGCTGGTGCACCGTTGGAAGGACGAAGCCCGTGCGGCGGGCGATGCCACGGCGGGTGTCAGTTCGAGCGACCTGGTGGCGGCCTTCTGCCTTCAACAGCTTTCACCGCTGATGCCGCCCCAGCATGAACGCAGCGTGGGGGTCGTGCTCGATCTGCGCGCAAGACGGCGCCTCCGCATCCCGCGCGATTACTTCGGCAATGCGCTGGGCTACGGCGAAGGGCGCAGCACGACCCAGGAGGTGGCGACGCTGAGCCTGCCTGAACTGGCCCTGCGATGCCGGCCCACGGCGGCCCAAGTGGCCCACGACGCGCTGTTCGACCTGCTGGCGCTGCTGGATCACCACCGGGCGCAGAAGTCGGTGTGGCGCCTGTTCATGCGGCCGGCAGGCGAGACGCTGCGCGCCGGCTTCATTCTCAACAACTGCGTCAACTTCCCCATGTACCGCATCGACCTGGGCCAGGGCGGCCCGGCCTGGTACGACATCTGCGGCGTGGCCTTCCGCATGCTGATGGTGGTGTCGACGCCGGAAGAAGATGGCGGGCTGGACCTGCACCTCAGTGCCCGCCCTGCCGAGATCGAGGCCGTGCGCCGTGCCATTGCCGCCCAGGGCGCGGTGCCCGAGCCGCCAGCCGGACTCAACGGGGCCAGGCCGTCCGGCGCGCTGTCTCCAGCGTAGCGGCGTGGTCGGCCGGGCGCAGCAGCCCGGCGTCCCGCAACGGGTCGGCCGAGCGCTGCAAGGCCTGCAGCCAGGCGTCGCGGTTGCCGTGGCGTTGCTGCAGGCGCTGCAGCGACAGCGGTGTGGTGCTGCCACCGGCGATGCAGGTGTACAGCCCGCGCACGCTGGGCCAGCTGGTGGGGAGGTTGCCGTACGTGCCGAACTGCGCCAGCGGCACCGCGAGTTCCGGCAGGCGCAGGCCGCCGACCACGTTGCCATCGTCATCGTGCGTGAGAAAGCCGATGTGGCCACGGGCCATGCGCGGCACGATGGGCGGGGGCACGCCTTCGGTCATCCAGCGACGCAGGGCGTGCAAGGCGGCGGCATCGGCATGGCGCAGCGGCAGGGTGTTGAGCGGCTTCAGGCAGCGGGGCTCATCGGCGCGCCAGGCGGGTGTGGCCACGGCGTGGGTCTGTGCGTGCACGTCAGCATCGAGGTGGGCGGCGCCGGCCACTTCCCAGTAGCGCACGCGGGGCGTGTCGGGCGTGCGCGAAAGCGGCCAGCTCACCGCCACTTCCATCTCGGTCTGCACCTGCATGACGGGCACGGGCAGGTCGGCGCGCAGGCGGGGTGCGTAGACATGGCTGTCGTCGCCATGGAGCGGGCCGGCGGCCGGTGCGGCGCCGTGCAGCAGAAAGCCGTCGAACAGGCGGCGTGCGGGCTCGAAAGCGTTGAGCCAGGTGGTCAGGAACACGGCCGACTGCGAGTAGCCCAGTCCGACCAGCCGGACGGGCCGGGGGGCGGGCAGCTCCAGCAGGCGCGTGGCCTGGCGGCGCACGGTGTGGGCCGCGTCGGCGTAGAGATCCCAGGCGTGTGCGTCGCCGGGCAGGTTCACGGTCTCATAGCGCGTGCCGCCCAGCGCGCGCAGGCCTGGCAGCGCCTCGGCCTGCACGCTGACGCCGACCCAGGCATAACCTTCGCGCAGCAGCTCGTCGCGGGTCAGGATCCAGCCGCCATCGAGGTCGAAGCCCAGCGTGGTGTTGAGCCACTCCACCAGCACGATGCCGTTGAAGCGGGCCGCGTCGGCCGGGTGGCGTACCAGCAGACGCGTGGCATAGGGGCGGGCGCTGCCCGGGCGCGGCGCCACGCCCCAGCGCCCATCGGCGTCCCAGGCGCCGGCACGGTCGTAGACGCGTGCCTGGCCGCTCAACCACCATTCCCGCTCGGTGTGGCCGTGCCGCGCCAGCAGCGCCGCGCGCGAGGTGGCGACCGGGGCGCCCATGGCCGGGGTGAGGGTGGCAACGGGGCGGTCGTCCGCTGGCTCGGCCGATGCCGAGAGGCTCAGGGTGTGAGCCACCAGAAGCAGGGCTGCGAGAAAGCCTGAACGCAGAAGAGCGCGCTTCATGATGCCGATCACGCCTGCCGCAGGCACTCGATGATGCTCAGCCGGGCGGCGCGCCAGGCTGGCACGAAGCCGCCCAGAAAGCCCATCAGCAGCGCGAAGGCCATGGTCTGGCCCGCCACCGTCGGCGTGAACCGGAAGCGGAAGGCGATCTCGGAGAAGGTCTGGTAGTTCACCGTCGAGATGTTGACCATCTGCATCAGCGAGGCCGCGCCCAGTCCCACCAGCCCGCCCACCAGGGCCAGCCCGAGCGATTCGCCCAGAAAGGCGATCAGCACGGCCTCTTTGCGGAAGCCCAGTGCACGCAGGGTGCCGATCTCGCCGATGCGCGAGGCCACCGCCGCGAACATGGTGATCATGGCGCCCACGATGGCGCCGATCGAGAAGATGACCGACAGCGACAGGCCCAGCAGCCGGATGAAGCGTGACATGGATTCGGATTGCTCGGCGTAGAAGCGCTGCTCCAGTTTGGCGTCCATCTGCAGCCGGGGGTCGGTGGCCATGGCCTGGCGTGTGGCCTCGAGCGCACCCGGGTGGCTCAGGCGGTAGAGCAGGGTCGAGTACACCGCGCGGTGAAAGGCCTGCATCACCTGCTCACTGTCGGCCCAGAGTTCGGAGTCGAAGCCGCTGCGCTGTGCATCGAAGTGCCCGACCACCACCCAGTCCCGGCCGGCGAAGTGCAGCGTGTGGCCGATTTCCATGTTGGCAAAACCGCGCACGATGCCCGAGCCGACGATGACCTCGGACGTGCCGGGCTGGAACATCCGCCCCCGCACCAGCCTGACCTGCGGCCGCAGCCCGATGCCGACGGCGTTGGTGCCGCGCACCGTGACGTTGCTGAGCTCGCCGCTGTCCCGCTTGGGCAGGTTGTTGAGCACCACCACCTCGCGCGAGAGCTGCTTGCGCCCGAGGCTGTCGTTCGCCACGGCCGGCAAGGCCTCGATGGCGGCGGCCTGATCCCGCGAGATGGCCGAGTTGATCTCGGTGCCGGCACCCTTGCGCAGCACGATGACGTTGTCGAGCTGGCCCGTGGCCACCATGGTTTCGTTGATGCCTTCGCTCATCATCAGCACGGTGGCGAACACGAACACCACCAGCGCCATGCCACCGGCCGTCAACGCGGTGGTGACCCGGCGCACCCAGAGGTTGCGCATCACGTAGGAGAGGGGAATGGCGCGCATGGTCGAGCGTCAGGCGATGTGGCGCAGGCCTTGAACGATGTCGATGCGCGACATCTTCCAGGCGGGCCAGGCGGCGGCAATCAGGCCCACGACCAGGGCCGCCCCGGCCTGGATCAGCATGGTCTCTTGTGACACGGCGAAGACCTTGAAGAGCTGCTGCGTCTGCGACAGGAAGGCGCTGGCCAGCGGGAAGGTGGCGGCGATGCCGAGTGCCCCGCCGATGGCCGCGATCATCAGGCTCTCGCCGAACAGCAGCTTGACGACAAAGCCCGGCGAGAAGCCCAGGGCCTTGAGCGTGGCGTACTCGGCCAGGCGCTCCCGCGCCGTCATGGTCATGGTGTTGGCCATCACCGCCATGATGATGAGCACGACGACGAAACTGACCGCACGGATCGCCATCAGCACCGCCTGGCTCATGGCCACGATGCCCAGCTGAAAGGACTTCTCGGTTTCCGTGCGGGTCTCGGCGCCGGAGTTGCGGAACAGCGCGTCGATCTCCTGCGAGATGGCGGCAGCGCGGTTCGGGTCCTTGATGCCGACCACGTACAGGCCGACCTGGTTGGCCTGGGCCGAGCCCACGCGCTGGCGCACGCTTTCGGCGAGCAGCGACCAGTGCATCAGCATGAGCGTCTCGTCGGTGCGGGCATCTGCGCCGGTGTAGATGCCGCGGATCGTGAAGTTCCAGTTGCCCGGGTAGATGTTGCCCTGCAGCGGGATGGTGTCGCCCACCTGCCAGCCGAAGCGCTGCGCGATCTTGCGGCCGACGATGGCCCCGCGGCGGTCGGCGAGGAAGGCTGCCTTGTGTTCGTCGCTGACGCGGTACTCGGGGTAGAGCGTGAAGTAGCTCGGGCCATCCACCGCGAAACGGGCAAAGAAGTTCTTGCGGTCGATGTAGATGCCGCCGAACCAGTTGGCCCACGTCACGTCGGTGATGCCCTCGATCTTGCGGATGCGTTCGGCGTAGTACAGCGGCAGCGGGTAGCCCACCGAGATGGCGCTGCGCGTGATGAGGCGTGTGCTGGAGGTGGCATCCACGCCGGCATACCAGGCATCGACAATGGTGCGCAACAGCCCGAAGGCGCTGATGGCCACGATGAGGCCCACCATGGTCAGCAGGGTGCGCAGCTTGTGTCTGAAGGCGTTCTTCAGCAGCAGCTTGAACAGGAACATCGTGGCCCGCGCGGTCAGTGGGCGTCGGCCGGATCGCTGACCAGCACGCCCTTCTCGAGGTGGATCATGCGGCTGGCGCGTGCAGCGGCCTTGGGGTCGTGCGTCACCATCACGATGGTCTTGCCCAGATCGCGGTGCAGTTCGTCCATCAGGGCCAGCACTTCTTCGCCGGTGGCGCGGTCGAGGTCGCCGGTGGGCTCGTCGGCCACGATCAGTGTGGGGTCGGTCACCAGGGCCCGCGCAATGGCCACGCGCTGCTGCTGGCCACCCGAGAGCTCGTTGGGGTAGTGGTCCATGCGATCGGCCAGGCGCACCATCTCGAGTGCGGCTTCGACATGGGCCTTGCGCTGGCGCCGGCTCAGGTTGGTCAGCAGCAGGGGCAGCTCGACATTCTCGTACGCCGTCAGCACCGGCATCAGGTTGTAGAACTGGAAGATGAAGCCGACGTTGGCCGCGCGCCAGTCGGCGAGTGCGGTTTCATCGAGCGTGGCGATGTCGACCCCGTTGATGGCGATGGTGCCGCTGCTGGGCTGGTCGATGCCGGCAATGAGGTTGAGCAGCGTGCTCTTGCCCGAGCCGCTGGGGCCCATCAGCGAGACGAACTCGGCTTCGGTGACCTCGAGGTTGATGTCGCGCAGCACCGGAATGGGCTGCCCGCCGCGGGTGTAGGTCTTGCTGAGGTGATCGATGCGGATCACCGGTTCGCGCTTGGGGGCCTGCATGGTGTCGTACTGCTGGTGACGTCAGGAGGCGCTGAGCGCGACGCGGGCGCCGTCCTTCAGGCGGGCAGGGGGTGTGGCCACGATCTTGTCGCCCGGTTTGATGGGCCCGCTGACTTCGCGGAACTCGCCCAACTGGCGGCCCGGCTTGACGGCCACGGCTTCCACCGTGTTGCGGTCATCGGCCTGGCGCACACGCCAGACCACGTGTTGCTCACCCTGGCGCGCGATGGCCGCGGCGGGCACGGCCGTCACGGGCTGCTGGTCGGCGTCGGAGATCTCGCGCGACAGGAAGGCCACCTTGGCGCTCATTTCCGGCAGCACACGGGGGTCGAGCTGGTCGAAGCGGATCTTCGTCATGACCGTGGCCTTGGCCCGGTCGACCGTGGGCACGATGCCGACCACGTGGCCCTTGAAGCGTTTGCCGGGCAGGGCGTCCAGCGTGATCTCGACCGGCTGGCCGGGGCGGGCCTTCGAGAGGTTGCCTTCCGAGACGTCGGCCTCGACTTCGAGCGTGCCCATGTCGGCCATCGTCACCACGGCGCCCTGTGCGCCGGCCGCGCTCGACATCGGCATGATGATGTCGCCCACGTTGGCGTTCTTCACCAGCACGACGCCGTCGAACGGCGCGCGGATCTCGGTGTAGTCGAGCGCCACCTTCTGGGCCTTGAGCTGCGCACGGGCCTGGGCCAGCGCGGCTTCGGCGGCCGACACCTGCGCGAAGACCGCCTTGTTCTTGCTCACCACGCTGTCGACCATCTGCCCGGAGACAAAGCCCTGGGCTTCGAGGCTGCGGGTGCGGGTCGTCTCGGCGCGGGCGTTGATGAGCTGCACCATGGCCTGCTTCTGGTTCGCTTCGGCCTGCAGCACGGCGGCCTCGGCGGCCATGATGCCGGCCTGGATGTCGCTGGCGTCCAGGCGGGCCAGCAGCTCGCCCTTCTTCACGTTCGAGCCCTCACGCACGGTGAGTTCGAGCAGCCGGCCCGAAGCCTTGGACGACACCGCGGCACGGCGCTGTGCCACCACGTAGCCGGAGGCCGTGAGCTGGACATACTGCTGCGACGGCGTGCTTTGCACGACCGAGGTGGCCGTGACTTCGGCGGTGCGGGGGTAGAGCGTCCAGGCACCTGCGGCGGCGAGGCCCACCCCGCCCGCGATGAGCCAGGGCAGCAGCGCGGAGGGGCGCCGGGTCTTGGCCTGCACGCTCCTGTCGATCTTCAGGCGGGACAGTGCGGAAGGGGCTGCGGCGTCGGTCGTCATGGTGTCACTGCTCGGTAAATCGAGATTCTGCATTGTCACTTCACTGCTAACGATGATCGTTAAGCCGACCCCCGAACCAAGGCCCCGCCGGGCTAGAACCCATGGACAAGCGGGGGCGTCTGTGATTGCGGTGGCGAGGCAGACCTCGCCCGGGTTGAAGACAGGCTAAGTCAGATGCCAGAAAGGTCGCCTAAGGGATTGCGTGGTCTCCCCCCGGACCAAGTGGGAAGAGAAGGCGCTCGCCCTATACTGACTCGCGCCCTGGCCTCCACCCTCACTCACCTTGCCGACCGCTGCTGTTTCGATGGACGGATCTCGTCTGCTTGCCCTGTTGGATCCCCATGGCCGCCTCACGCTGTGCCGGCCCGATGGCGCGCTTCAGCAGGGTGCGCCGGTCGTCGAGCAGCGCGCGTGTACGGGGCCGGCGCAGCTGGCCAGCGCGCTCAAGGCGGGCTGGGTGGCGCAGGCTGGGCGGCAGGCAGGCCCTTTGCGCCATCTGGCGCTGGCCGTGGCGGGCACGGTGCACGACGACGAAGTGGTGCTGACCCACAAGGGCTGGCGGCTGTCGGTGTCGGCGCTGCGCGAGTCGCTCTCCCTCGAAACGCTGCTGGTCGTCAACGACTTCACCGCGCTCGCCATGGCACTGCCCGCGCTGCCGCCCGAGGCCTGTGTGGCACTGGGTGGCGGGCAGGCGCAGCCCGGCGGGGTGATCGGCCTGATCGGGCCTGGCGAGGGGCTCGGGGTGTCGGGCCTGATTCCGGCCGAAGACCGGCGCATCACACTGGGCAGCGAGGGTGGCCACATCAGCTTCGCACCAGCCGATGACACCGAGCTGGCCATCCTGCAGGCAGCGTGGCGGCAATGGCCACACGTGTCGGCAGAGCGGCTGGTGTCGGCGCAAGGCCTGCGCTTCATCTGGCAGACGCTGGGCCCGCAGGCCGACACGCCACCCGATGCATTCACCGTGATCGATCTGGCGCACGCTGGTGAGCCCCGCAGTGCCGCCGCCGTGGCGGTGTTCGCCCGCATGCTGGGCACCGTGGCGGCCGATGTGGCGCTGATGCTGGGCGCGGTCGGCGGCGTGTATCTCGGGGGCGAGCTGCTACCGCGCATGGGGCCCTTGCTGGCGGCCGGCGGTTTCCGTGCGCGCTTCGAAAGCAAGGGGCGCTTCTCAGCGTGGCTCGCGGCCGTGCCCACCGTGCTCGTCACCGCACCCTGGCCTGTGTTCTCCGGGCTGGAGGCGCTGCTCACGCATCACCTGCGAGATCGGGGTGCGGCGCTGCAGGATGGGGGCGTCATGGCCCGCATCAAGAGCCTGCGCAACGAGTTGAGCCGGGCCGAGCAGCGTGTGGCCGATCACCTGCTGGCGCATCCGCGCGCCTTCATGAACGAACCGGTGGCCGAGATCGCCCGGCAGGCCGAGGTGAGCCAGCCCACGGTGATCCGTTTCTGCCGCAGCCTCGGCTTCGAGGGCCTGTCGGACTTCAAGCTCAAGCTGGCGTCCGGGCTCACGGGCACCATTCCCTTGCGGCACAGCCAGGTCATGGTCGACGATGCCGCGCCCGACCTGTCGGCCAAGGTGCTGGACAACACGGTGTCGGCCATCGTGTCGCTGCGCGACGGGCTCAACGGGCAGGCCATCGGGCGCGCCATCGCCTTGCTGCAGCAGGCACGGCGGGTCGAGTTCCACGGGGTGGGCAACTCGCATGTGGTCGCGGTCGACGGGCAGTACAAATTCCTGCGCTTCGGCATCCCGGCCACGGCACACGCGGACAGCGCTCTGCAGGCCATGGCGGCCGACCTGCTGGGGCCGGGGGATGTGGTGGTCGCCGTGTCCCGCTCGGGCGCCATGCCCGATCTCATTCATGCGGTGGACAAGGCGCTGAATGCCGGCGCGGCCGTCGTGGCCATCACGGCGAGCGATTCGCCGCTGGCCCGGCGGGCCACCGTGACGCTGGCGGTGGACCACGTCGAAGGCCGCACCGAACAGCTCTCCATGGTGTCGCGCATCCTGCATCTGCTGATGATCGACGTGCTGGCCGTGGGCGTGGCCATGCAGCGCCCGGGCTCGGTGAAGTCGCCGTTCGGGCTGCGAGAAGACGCGGCGGCGTGGATCTCGCACGCACGCTGAGCCGAGGCCGGTTCAAGCAAAAAAAGACCGACCAGGCCTTGAAGCCAAGTCGGTCAAAAGTCTGCGCCGCGCTGGCGCTGACCCCATACAACAACGGTGCGATCAGGCCGCGCGCAGGGCCGAGGCTGCCCGGGCCAGGTCGCGAATGGCGTTCCAGTCACCGGCCTTGACCAGCGCTGCCGGGGCCAGCCACGAGCCGCCCACGCAGGCCACGTTGGGCAGGCTCAGGAACTGAGGCGCGGTCTCGACCGTGATGCCGCCCGTCGGGCAGAACAGCGCATCGGCAAACGGCCCACCCAGCGCCTTGAGCATGCCCACGCCACCGGCCTGCTGGGCCGGGAAGAACTTGAAGTGGGTGAAGCTGCCATCCAGGGCGGTCATCAGTTCGGATGCCGTGGCCACGCCCGGCAGCAGGCCGGTGGTGGCGTGCTGCGCGTGCTCGATCAGGGCCGGTGTCAGCCCGGGCGACACCATGAACTGCGCGCCCGCTTCGGCTGCGGCCTCCCACTGGGCAGGGGTGGTCACGGTGCCCGCGGCCACCACGGCCCCGTCCACGTGCTGCGCGATCTCGCGGATCACCTCGAGTGCGTTCGGCGTGCGCAGCGTGATCTCCAGCACCTTCAGGCCGCCTTCGACCAGCGCGCGGCCCAGCGGTACGGCGTCTTCGGTGCGATCGATCACCAGCACCGGGATCACGGGGCTCAAGCGCATGAAGGAAGCCAGGCCGGGATTGAGGTTGGGCATCGTCGTGTCTTTCTTGCAGAGGATCAGTGAGTGAGCGAGTGTGCGAGGCGGGTCAGAAGCTGCCGAAACTCATGGCGCCCTGTTCGGCGCCGGTGACAGCCTGGCGGAAGCCGCCGAACAGCTCGCGGCCCGTGCCGAACCCGTTGGCCGACAGATCGGTGGTGTCCACGGTGCGCTGGGCCCATTCGGCCTGCGGCACCAGGGCTTCGAGCGTGCCGGCGTCGGCGTCCAGCCGGATCAGGTCGCCCGCACGTACCTTGCCCAGCGGACCGCCCGCCGTCACTTCCGGCGTCATGTGGATGGCGGCCGGCACCTTGCCCGAGGCACCGGACATGCGGCCGTCGGTCACCAGCGCCACCTTGAAGCCCTTGTCCTGCAGGTTGGCCAGCGTGGGCGTCAGCGAGTGGAGTTCGGGCATGCCGTTGGCCCGCGGGCCCTGGAAGCGCACCACGGCCACGAAGTCGCGGTTGAGCTCGCCGCGCTTGTAAGCGGCAATGAGTTCACTCTGGTCGTTGAAGAGAACGGCAGGCGCTTCCACCAGCCGGTTCTCGGGCTTGACCGCCGAGACCTTGATGACCGAGCGACCCAGGTTGCCCTTGAGCACGCGCAGGCCGCCATCGGGCGAGAAGGGGGCGCTCACGGTGCTGACCACGCTGGCGTCGCCGCTTTGTGCAGGCGCGTCCACCCATACCAGATGGTCGCCGTCCAGCTGCGGCAGGCGGGTGTAGGCGCGCAGGCCTTCGGTGCCGCCGGCCACGGTCTTCACGTCTTCATGCAGCAGGCCGGCATCCAGCAGCTCGCGGATGAGGAAGGCCATGCCGCCCGCCGCGTGGAAGTGGTTCACATCCGCCTTGCCGTTGGGGTAGACCCGGGCCAGCAACGGCGTGATGGTCGAGATCGCATCGAAGTCGTCCCAGTCGATCACGATGCCGGCCGCGCGCGCCATCGCCACCAGATGCAGCGTGTGGTTGGTGGAGCCGCCGGTGGCCATCAGGCCGACCAGCCCGTTGACGACCGCCCGTTCGTCGATGACGTGGCCCACGGGGGTGTACTGGCTGCCCAGACGGGTCAGGCGCGCAGCCTGGCGGGCGGCTTCGCGGGTGAGGGCCGCACGCAGCGCGCTGTGCGGGTGCACGAAGGCCGAGCCGGGCAGGTGCAGCCCCATGATCTCCATCAGCATCTGATTGCTGTTGGCCGTGCCGTAGAACGTGCAGGTGCCCGGGCCGTGATAGGCCTTTTCTTCTGCGGCAAGCAGTTCATCCTGGCCTACCTCACCGGCTGCAAAACGCTGGCGCACCTTGGCCTTGTCGTCGTTGCTCAGACCGGTCGTCATGGGGCCGGCGGGCACGAACACGGTGGGCAGGTGGCCGAAGCTGAGTGCGCCGATCAGCAGGCCGGGCACGATCTTGTCGCACACACCCAGACACAGGGTGGCGTCAAACATGTTGTGAGACAACGCGATGGCCGTGGACATGGCGATCACGTCGCGCGAAAAGAGCGACAGTTCCATGCCGGCCTTGCCCTGCGTGACGCCGTCGCACATGGCGGGCACGCCGCCGGCGAACTGCGCCGTGGCGCCCACCTCGCGGGCGGCCTGCTTGATCCACTCGGGGAACTCGGCCAGCGGCTGGTGGGCCGACAGCATGTCGTTGTAGGCCGACACGATGGCGAGGTTGGGGCTGCGTTGTTCGCGCAGCCAGATCTTGTCGCTGGCCGGTGCGGCCGCGTAGGCGTGGGCGAGGTTGGTGCAACCCAGCGCCGAGCGCTCGACCGGGCCCGCCTGGCCTGCCGCGTCGATGCGGGCCAGGTAGGCCGCACGCGGGGCCGCGCTGCGTTCGCGGATGCGGTCGGTCACGGCTTGGAGTTGCGGGTGCAGGGGGGCGGGAGAGGTGGCCATGTTGAAGACGCGTGGACTGGCAGAGCACCCAATGTAGCGAAATTTCATGTGCTTTGCCAGCCCGACCCTTCCGACGCAGGATGTTTAAGATGGCGACGGGCGCGAATGCCAGGGATAACCCGCCGTATGCGCCAGTGTGTGGGTGGTTGCTGATGAAGTAGTATTACTACATTGTTCTGCGACGTCCCGAGGAAACATGGGTACACGACTGCAAGCTGCTCCCGAACTGGACCTGGTCATCTTTGGTGGCACGGGTGACTTGGCCATGCGCAAATTGCTGCCGGCGCTGATCCGACTGCAGCATGATGGCCTGCTGCCGGCCAGGCTGCGTGTCATCGGCGTGGCGCGCGAGCCGCTGGACCGCGATGCCTTCCGCGCGCTTGCCCAGCAGCGCGTGGCGGCGTGCCTCGGCGCGGCATTCGATGTCGCTGCCTGGGATCGCTTCGCCGCGTTGCTCGACTACGCCTGCGTCGACGCCACCGATGCGGCCTCGTACGAGGGGCTGGCGTCGATGCTGCTGGCCGCGCCCGAGCGGGAGCGGGTGTTCTACCTGTCAACCGCGCCGCGTCTGTTTGCCACGATCTGCGAGCAACTGGCGCAGCGCGGCCTGAACACCGAGCGCAGCCGCGTCGTGCTCGAAAAGCCACTGGGCCACGACCTGGCCTCGTCGCAGGCCATCAACGATGCGGTGGGCGGCTTCTTCGGCGAGCAACAGATCTACCGGATCGACCATTACCTGGGCAAGGAACCCGTACAGAACCTGCTGGCGCTGCGCTTCGGCAACGCGCTGTTCGAGCCACTGTGGCGGCGCGAATCGGTGCGCGACGTGCAGATCACGGTGGCCGAGGAACTGGGCGTGGAGTCACGCGGTGACTTCTATGACCAGGTGGGCGCGATGCGCGACATGGTCCAGAACCACCTGCTGCAACTGCTGTGCATCGTGGCCATGGAGCCGCCGGCATCGATCTCGGCCGATGCCGTGCGCGACGAGAAGCTGAAGATCCTGCGGGCGCTGCGGCCCATTGCCGGCGCCGATGTGGGCCTGAAGACCGTGCGGGGCCAGTACCGTGCCGGGGCGGCGGGCGGCAAGCCGGTGCCCGGTTACCTGGACGAGGAACGCATCCCCCCGGGCAGCACCACCGAGACCTTCGTGGCCCTGCGCGCCGAGATCGACACCTGGCGCTGGGCCGGCGTGCCCTTCTTCCTGCGCACCGGCAAGCGCATGCCGCAGCGCGTGGCCGAGATCGTCGTCAACTTCCGCAGCGTGCCGCATTCCATCTTCGGGCAGACGGCCGACAGCCTGAACCCCAACCGCATGGTGATCCGCATGCAGCCCGAGGAAAAGGTGGAGTTGCACCTGCTGGCCAAGCAGCCGGGCGACGTGATGCACCTGCAGCCCGTGCACCTGAACCTCGACTTTGCCGAGACCTTCCGCTCACGCCGGCTGGATGCCTATGAGCGCTTGCTGATGGATGTGATGCGTGGCAACCTGACGCTGTTCGTGCGCCGCGACGAGCAGGAAGCCGCGTGGCGCTGGGTCGAGCCCATCATGGACGCCTGGAAAGCCAGCACCGAACGCCCCAAGGCCTACACGGCGGGCACGTGGGGTCCGGCGTCCTCGAGTGCACTGCTGGGGCGAGATGGTTTGGCCTGGCATGAAGAAATCTGACTGCATTCCCGCGCACGGCGGCGCGGACGGGCACCGCGATTGCCCGTTCTGGCTGCCGTTTCACCCTCGGGCCCTGACACACCATGCAACACAACCACCACACCGCCGCCGATGCCGCCACGCTGGCGGCCGATCTGGCGCGCTTCACCGCCGACCGCCTGCAGGCCGGCCTGGCCGAGCGCGACCGCGTGCTGCTCGTGCTGTCGGGCGGCAGCACCCCTGTTCCCTTCTTCGAGGCACTCAGCAAGCTGCCGCTGGACTGGTCTCGCGTGGTCGTGACCCTGGCCGACGACCGGTGGGTGCCGCATGACCACGCCGACAGCAATGCCCGCCTGGTGCGCGCCCATCTGCTGCAGGGCCCTGCAGGGGCCGCCACGTTCGTGCCCGTGAGCAGCGAGGCGCCGTCGCCCGCCGACGGCCAGCGCGCCATTGAGGACGAGTTGACCGAGCTGCCGTGGCCCGCCGAGGTCACGGTGTTCGGCATGGGCGGCGACGGACACACGGCCTCGCTGTTTCCCCATGCGCCCGAGTTGGATGCGGCGCTGGACGACGCCCACGCGCCGCTGACGCTGCCGGTGGGGGCGCCTGCGCTGCCCAATGTGCCGGTGCCGCGCCTGACCCTCACGCGCCGGGCCCTGCTCGACACGCGCTGTGCCGTGGTCCATTGCACCGGCGCGGCCAAGCGCGCCCTGCTGGAGCAGGCGGCGACAGCGGGTGAGATCGCCGAACTGCCCATCCGCATCGTCTTCCAGCAGGACCGCGTGCCCGTGCACGTATTCCACGTCGACTGACGTCGGCTTTGCCCATTCCGACCCCGACCTGACCATGTCTGCCCGTTACCCCCGTCTGCTTGGCGATGTGGGCGGCACCAATGCCCGCCTCGCTCTCCAGCAAGCGCCCGATGCCCCCATCGAGCACATCGTCAACCTGCCGTGCAAGGACTTTGCCGGTCCCCAGCAGGCCATCGAGCACTACCTCGCGCACGTGCTGCCGCACACCGGCGGGATGCGCCCGCGCTCGGGCGTGGTCGGCATCGCGAACCCCATCCTGGATGACCACATCGCGCTGACCAACGCGCACTGGGCGTTCTCGATCAGCGCGCTGCGTGATGCGCTGGGCCTGGAATCGCTGCGCTTCCTCAATGACTTCACCGTGCTCGCCTTGTCGCTGCCCGGGTTGCCGGCATCCGATCTGGTACAGGTCGGCGGCACCGAGCCCATGCCGGACAAGGCCAAGGCGCTGCTGGGCGCGGGCACGGGGTTGGGCGTGTCGGGCCTGGTGCCGGTGCCGGGCACGGGGCAATGGGTGCCGTTGGAAGGCGAGGGCGGCCATGTCACGCTGCCCGCCTTCGACGAAGAAGAGGCGCGTGTGCTCAGCGCCTTGCGCGCGTTGCTGCCCGGCCATGTCTCAGCCGAGCGCGGCGCGCTGTCGGGCCAGGGGCTGCAGGCGCTGTACCAGGCGCATTGCCGGCTGGCAGGGGCGACAGCGGAGTCCCTGAGCCCTGCCGACGTTACCCAGCACGCCCTGGACGGCAGCGACGCGCACTGCGTGGCCGCGCTCAACACCTTCTGCGCGATGATGGGCACGGTTGCGGCCGACCTGGCCCTCACGCTGGGGGCACAAGGCGGCGTCTACATCGGGGGTGGCATCGTGCCCAGACTCGGTGACTTCTTCCTGCACTCGCCCTTCCGGGCCCGCTTCGAAAGCAAGGGTCGTTTCGGGGCCTACCTGGCCCGCATCCCTGTGTATGTGATCCATTCGGCCTACCCGGCCCTGATCGGCGCCAGCCGCGCCTGAGCGCTTCACGCCACCGCGCGCGGTCCGTTCTGCCCAAAAAAAACCCGCCTGCTGGCGGGTTTGCTTTTGAAGAGATGGGCTTCAGGCGGCGGGCTGGGCCGAGCGCCGCACACGGGCCGGTGAGCTCGGGAACGAGTGCCGCAGGATGCGCCAGATCACCTGGCTGAACTGCTTGACCATCGAGCCCGTGTTGTAGAACTGGCCGTAGCGCGCGCAGATCTCCTTCACCTCGACGGCCATGGCGGCGTAGCGGTTGGCCGGCACGTCGGGAAACAGGTGGTGCTCGATCTGGTGGCTCAGGTTACCCGTCCACAGGTCGATCAGCTTGCCACCCGTCAGGTTCGACGAACCGCGCACCTGACGCAGGTACCAGTGGGCGCGCGTCTCGCTCTTCAACACGCTCTTGGGGAAAGTTTCGACGTTGGTCGTGAAGTGGCCGCAGAAGATGACGGTGTAGGTCCAGATGCTGCGGATCACGTTGGCCACGGCGTTGCCGGCCAGCACGGTGAGGAAGCCCGGCCCGGCGAGCAGCGGGAACACGACGTAGTCCTTGATGATCTGTCGGCGCATCTTCAGCAGCGCGGGGTGCGAGATGCGGTACATCTGCTTGTTGGACACGCGGCCCGACAGCCAGCGACCCAGGCGCAGGTCCTGAATGGCCACGCCCCACTCGAACAGCAGCGCGAAGATGATGGCGTAGATGGGCTGGCCCAGGCGGGCCGGGTGCCACTTCTGCTCGGGGAACAGGCGCAGCACGCCGTAGCCCAGGTCTTCGTCCATCCCGTGCACGTTGGTGTAGGTGTGGTGACGGAAGTTGTGGGTCTTGCGCCAGTTGTCGCTGGTGCCGGCGATGTCCCATTCGAAGTGCTTGCCCTGCAGGTGGGCGTCGCCCATCCAGTCGTACTGGCCGTGGATCACGTTGTGACCCAGTTCCATGTTGTCCAGGATCTTGGACATGCCGAGGATGACGGCACCCAGCGCAGCGGCCGGGAACAGCCAGCCTTCCGGCAGGAAGAAGGCCGCCATCAGCAGGACACGGCCCAGCGCTTCGGTGTAGCGCACGGCCTTGTAGATGCGGCGGATGTAGCGGGCGTCGCTCTCGCCCAGGTCGGCGACGGTGCGGGCGCGCAGCGCGTCGATCTCGGCGCCGAAGCGCTCGATCTCTTCTGCGTTCAGCGTGCGGTGCAGGGAGGTGGTGCTCATGGTCGTGGGCTCCTCAAAGGTCCAGCGTGACGTTGGTGCGGGCGCGGCTCACGCAGATGCGGACCTGGCCTTCTTCCTCGGTGCTCTGTTCTTTCGTGTTGATGTCTTCAATGGTGCCGGCGCGCTTGGTGCACACGCAGGTGTGGCACACGCCCATGCGGCAGCCAGAGCGCGGGTTCACGCCGTGCGCTTCCAGGGCCTCCAGCAGCGATTGGCCGGTCGACACCTCCAGGGTGCGGCCGGTGCGGGTGAGTTGCACGCGCACGGTGGTGGCGTCGGTCGCGTCGATCTGGGTGGGCGTGAAGCCCTCGGCCAGGAAGCGGCGCACGCGGCCTTCGGTCAGGGTGCGGGCGGTGTCGACGAAACCGCTCGGGCCGCAGGCATACACCTGCGCGTCCGACAAGTCACCGGCCAGCTCGGCCAACTGCTCTGTGCTGATGAAGCCGCTGTGCTCGCCGGCAATCAACTGGGCTTCGTGTGTCAGCACGATGTGCAGGTGGAAATTGGGGAAGCGTCGGGCCAGCCCCTGCAGCTCCAGCAGGAAGCACAGCTCGGCGCGGGTCTTGGCCCAGTAGATCAGGGTCGTGTCGACCGGCATCTTCTGCGCGGCCAGGGCCCGCGTCAGGCTCATCAACGGGGTGATGCCGCTGCCGGCAGCCAGAAACACCCAGCGGCCCTCCGGTTGGGCGGGCAGCAGCATCTCGCCGAAGGCAGGGCCGATCTCGAGCACGTCGCCCACGCGCACGTCGCGACACAGGTGGGTGCTGAGCTTGCCGCCTTCGACGCGCTTGACGGTCAGGCTGAAGCGACCGTCGCGTTGCGGGATGCCGGTGAGGCTGTAGCTGCGCGTGGTGCGCCGGCCGTTGACCTCGGCGCTCACGTTGACGTGCTGGCCCGGCTGGAAGCGGCCGACGTGGCGGTTGGGCTTGAGCACCAGGGTGACGGTGTCAGCCGCTTCGACGCGGCGCTCCACCACCTTGGCAAGCGGACGCGACCACGACCACGCAGGGTTGAGGTGACCCACCCAGAAGTCAAAGACGTCGGGGGCGACGAATGGCTCGATGAGCCGTCCCAGCGTGGAGGGCGCGCGCGCGCCGGAAGCGGATACAGACACGGTGTCGGGTGGCCTTTCGAACGGGCACAGATCAGGAACTTGCCACCGAGTATACGCACGTCAGAACATTTGTCTATACACGTGTGCATTAATTCGGGCCCGTATGATGTCGGTCAGTTCTAACCCAGCTTCATGACAACACTCTCCTCGCCGGTACCCGGTCTCGTTTCTGTCTCGGAACTGGCTGCCGCCTCTGTCGCGTCGGTGTCAGCCGGGCCCGGGCGCAAGGCCGTCATTTCACGCGAGGACATCATCACGGCCGCGCTCAAGCTGCTGGGGCCGCACCGCAGCGTGTCGAGCCTGAGCCTGCGTGAGGTGGCGCGTGAGGCCGGCATCGCGCCGAACAGCTTCTATCGCCAGTTCCGCGATGTGGACGAGCTTGCCGTGACGCTGATCGACCGGGCCGGCGAGTCGCTCCGTCAGATCATCGGCGAGGCCCGCCGGCGCGCGCGGCGTGAGGGCAGCGTCGTGCGCAGCTCGGTCGAGGCCTTCATGGAGCAGCTGCAGGCCGACGACAAGCTGCTGCACATCCTGCTGCGCGAGGGCTCGGTGGGTTCCGACGCCTTCAAGCAGGCGGTTGACCGGCAGCTCAATTTCTTTGAGGAAGAACTCCGGCTGGACCTGATCCGTCTGGCCCGCGCCGGGCGCACGGGGCTGCACGAGCCTGCGCTGACGGCCAAGGCCATCACCCGCCTGGTGTTCGCGATGGGCGCCACGGCGATGGACCTCAGCCCCGCGCGGCAGCGTGAGGTGACCGAACAGATGGTCATCATGGTGCGCATGATCGTGGAAGGCACGCAGGCCATAGCGGCCTCCGCCGAGCGCCCCGACCGCTGAACCCTCGGCCAGGTGCCGAACGGGGTGCACCAACTTGGTGGCCCGCAACTTGCTCGTGTCACACGGTCTCTGCACCATGGGTGCAGGCCCTACGGAGAGTCGTGTGTCCATCCACGTTGCCCTGAATCACGTCACCCACTATCGTTACGACCGCCCGGTCACCCTGTCACCTCAGGTGGTGCGCCTGAGGCCAGCGCCTCACTGCCGCACCCGCATCCTGTCGTACACGCTCAAGGTCGAGCCGGCCGCGCACTTCATCAACTGGCAGCAGGACCCGTTTTCGAATCATCTGGCGCGGCTGGTCTTTCCCGACAAGACAGAGGTCTTCAAGGTCACGGTCGACCTCGTGGCCGAGATGGCGGTCTACAACCCGTTCGATTTCTTCCTCGAGCCCTACGCCGAGCGCTTTCCCTTCGAGTACGACGCGGCCTCGTTGCACGACCTGCAGCCCTATCTCGCCCGGGCCGAGCTCACGCCCGCGTTCAAGGCCTTCATCGACAGCATCGACCGATCCGAGGTGCGCACGATCGACTTCCTCGTGGGCCTGAATCAGCGTCTGCAGCGCGAGATTGCCTACACGGTGCGCATGGAGCCCGGCGTACAGACGCCCGAGCAGACGCTGACCTT
This sequence comes from Aquabacterium olei, assembly GCF_003100395.1. Taxonomy (NCBI): domain Bacteria; kingdom Pseudomonadati; phylum Pseudomonadota; class Betaproteobacteria; order Burkholderiales; family Sphaerotilaceae; genus Aquabacterium; species Aquabacterium olei. The sequence continues at coordinate 2,645,517 of NZ_CP029210.1, read as the reverse complement.
GAAATCGGGGTCGTGCCGCGATACGGGCTGGCTGCTGGTGCAGGCCCTGCGCCACATGGGGCTGGCGGCCCGCTTCGTGTCAGGCTACCTGATCCAGCTGAAGGCCGATGTGGCCGCGCTGGACGGCCCCTCGGGCACCGAGGTCGACTTCACCGACCTGCACGCATGGTGCGAAGTGTTCCTGCCCGGCGCGGGCTGGATCGGCCTGGATCCGACCTCCGGGTTGCTGGCCGGAGAGGGGCACATCCCGGTGGCGTGCACGCCCGAGCCCTCCGGGGCGGCGCCCATCACCGGCGCGGTGGATGAGTGCGAGGTGGCGTTCGAGCACCACATGGCGATCACCCGCATCTACGAATCGCCGCGGGTGACCCGGCCCTATACCGACGACCAGTGGGCGGCCATCGGCGCGCTGGGTGCGTCGGTGGATCAGGAACTGAGCCAGGGCGATGTGCGCCTGACCATGGGGGGTGAGCCGACCTTCGTGTCGGTGGACGACCGCGATGGCGCCGAGTGGAACACCGATGCCCTCGGCCCCTCCAAGCGCGGTCTGGCCACCGAGCTGGTTCACAAGCTGCGCGCTCGGTATGGCGAGGGTGGCTTCCTGCATTTCGGCCAGGGCAAGTGGTATCCAGGCGAGCAACTGCCGCGCTGGGCGCTCTCCATCTTCTGGCGTGCCGATGGCCAGCCGTGCTGGCACGACGCCAGCCTGTTTGCCGACGAGCGCCACGCGCCCCGCTACACCACCGACGATGCCAGACGCTTCATCGAGGCGCTGAGCCACAAGCTGGGCGTCGGCCCGGGCCACATCCAGACCGGCTACGAAGACACCTGGTACTACCTGTGGCGCGAACGCCGCCTGCCGGTCAACGTCGACCCGCTGGAGGCGCGGCTGGACGACGAGCTGGAGCGTGTGCGCTTGCGGCGCGTGTTCGGCCAGGGGCTGGATCACCGCGTGGGCTATGTCCTGCCGCTCAAGCGCGACGAAGGCGTGGGCATGGCGGGCCCGAAATGGGTGACCGGGCCGTGGTTCTTCCGGGACGAGCGCATGTACCTGGTGCCCGGCGATTCGCCGATGGGCTACCGCCTGCCGCTGGATTCGCTGCCGTGGGTGAGCGAGGCCGACTACCCCTATGTGCATGCGCACGACCCGTTTGCACCCAAGGCGCCGCTGGCCGACGCGGCCGCGCTGCGGGCCCAGTATGCGGCCCATCAGGTGGGCGGCGGCTTTGCGCAGGGCGGGGCGGTGTCCGTTCAGGGGCAGGCTGCCGACGGTGCGTCCCGTGTGCCGGGGCTCAATGGCGAGTGGGGCCATCTGGCGGCCAACCCGCCAGCCGGCGCGCAGGGGGCCGCGCTGGCGACCGAGGCGGATCCGTCCCGCATGCCGGCCCGCCATGAATCTGCACACTGGATCACGCGCACGGCGCTGTGCGTCGAGGTGCGCAACCCCGACCGCGCCAATGGCCCGAAGGTCGAGTCGGCGGGGCAGGGCGGGGGCGTCATGTACGTGTTCATGCCGCCGCTGAGCCGCCTCGACGACTACCTCGACCTGCTGGCCGCGGTGGAAGCCACGGCCGCCGAACAGGGCGTGCAGATCGTGCTGGAAGGCTACCCGCCGCCGCGCGACGTGCGCCTGAAGGTGCTGCAGGTCACGCCTGACCCGGGTGTGATCGAGGTGAACATCCACCCGGCTTCGAACTGGGCCGAGCTGGTGGACCACACCGAGTACCTGTACGAGGCCGCGCACCAGACGCGCCTGTCGACCGAGAAGTTCATGGTCGATGGCCGGCACACGGGCACGGGTGGGGGCAACCACTTCGTGCTGGGCGGGGCCACGCCGGCCGACAGCCCCTTCCTGCGCCGGCCCGATCTGTTGCCGTCACTGCTGACCTTCTGGCACAACCACCCGTCGCTGTCCTACCTGTTCTCGGGCCTGTTCATCGGGCCGACCAGCCAGGCGCCGCGCATCGACGAGGCCCGCCAGGATCAGGTCTACGAGATGGAGGTGGGGCTCAAGGAAATCGAGCGCCAGATGGGCGTGTGGGGCCAGTGCCCGCCGTGGCTGGTGGACCGCATGCTGCGCAACCTGCTGATTGACGCCACGGGCAACACGCACCGCAGCGAGTTCTGTATCGACAAGCTCTATTCGCCAGACGGCCCCACAGGGCGGCTGGGCCTGCTGGAGCTGCGCGCCTTCGAGATGCCGCCCCATGCGCGCATGAGCCTGGTGCAGCAGCTGCTGCTGCGTGCGCTGGTGGCCTGGTTCTGGCGCGAGCCCTATCAGGGCCACGGCGCGCAGCGCCTGACGCGCTGGGGCACGGGCCTGCATGACCGCTTCCTGCTGCCCAGCTTCGTGCAGCAGGACTTTGCGGATGTGCTGGCCGAACTCGAGATGGCCGGCTATGACTTCGACCCGGCCTGGTTTGCGCCGCACTTCGAGTTCCGCTTCCCCTTCATCGGCGACTTCGCGGCCTCGGGCGTGAAGCTCACGCTGCGTGGGGCGCTCGAGCCTTGGCATGTGATGGGCGAGGAGGGCGCCATCGGGGGCACCGTGCGCTACGTGGATTCGTCGCTGGAGCGGCTGGAGGTCAAGGCCTCGGGGCTCAATGGCAACCGCCATGTCATCACGGTCAACGGCCACATCCTGCCGCTGCATCCCACCGGCCGGGTGGGCGAGTTCGTGGCGGGTGTGCGTTACCGGGCGTGGCAGCCGCCTGCCTGTCTGCATCCCACCATCGGCGTCGATGCGCCGCTGGTGTTCGACGTGGTCGACACCTGGCTCAAGCGCTCGGTGGGCGGATGCCAGTACCACGTGGCGCACCCGGGCGGCCGCAATTACGACACCTTCCCGATCAACGCCTACGAGGCCGAGAGCCGGCGGCTCGCGCGCTTCTTCCGGATGGGCCACACGCCCGGCTTGATGAACCTCAAGCCGCTGCAGCCCGGCCTCGAGCACCCGCTGACGCTGGATCTGCGGGTGGCCCGACAGGGCTGATCAGTTCACCTCGCGCAGCGGGGCCTCTGCCTCTCCGGCAGCGCCGCGTGCGCGGCGCACCAGCCGCTTCGTGCGGGCAATGCCGCCGTCCACCAGGCTGAACACCACCGGGATCACCAGCAGGCTCAGGAACGTGGACGTGATCAGCCCGCCGATCACCACGATGGCCATCGGCGCGCGGAAGCTCGGGTCCACGCCGATGCCCAGCGCAATGGGCATCATGCCGGCCCCCATCGCGACGGTCGTCATGATGATGGGCTGCGCGCGCTTGTGGCAGGCATCGAGAATGGCCTCGAAGCGCGACAGGCCCTGCTCGCGTTGGGCGAGGATCACGTAGTCCACCAGCAGGATGGAGTTCTTGGTGGCGATGCCCATCAGCATGATGAGGCCGATCATCGACGGCATGGACAGCGCCGTCTGCGTGATGAACAGCGCGACGATCGCACCCGGCACCGACAACACCAGTGCCGTGAGGATGGTGGCAGGCTGGATGAAGTCCTTGAACAGCAGCACGAGCACCACGTAGATGCACAGCACGCCGGTCAGCATGGCCAGGCCGAAGCTGGCGAAGAGCTCGCCCATGGCTTCGGCATCGCCCACCGTGGTCTGCGTGACGCCGGGGGGCAGGTTGCGCAGGCTGGGCAGGGCCAGGGCCGCTGCTTCCACGGCTCCCAGCGGCTGCTGGTTCAGCTCGATCTCGAAGTTGATGTTGCGCTGGCGGTCGTAGCGGTCGATCTGGGCGGGGCCGCTGGCGAGGGCGATGGTGGCCACGCTGGAGAGCGGCACCGCGCCCTGCGCACCGGGCACGGGCAGGCGGCGCAGCAGCTCGATGTCCTCGCGCGCGGAGGTGGGGAGTCGCACCACCACCGGCACCTGACGCTGGGCCAGGTTGAGCTTGGACAGGCTCTGGTCATAATCCCCGGCGGTGGCCACGCGCAGCGTGTCGGCGATGGCGCTGGCCGTGACGCCCAGGTCGGCGGCCCGCGCAAAGTCGGGCCGCACGATCAGTTCGGGGCGCACCAGGCTGGCCGTCGACGTGACGTTGCCGATGCCGGGCAGGGTGCGCAACTCGCGCTCGACCTTGGCCGCGTGGGCGCTCAGCACCTCGCCGTCTTCGCCGGCCAGCACCAGGATGTACTTGTCGTTGGCGCCGCCGAGGCCCACGCGCACGCGGGCGCCGGGCAGGGCTTGCAGGGCCTCGCGCATCTCGCCCTCGATGTCCTGTTTGGTCAGGCCCGGGCGCTCGCTGCGGTGGGTGAGGTTGACCGTGAGGGTGGCCTTGCTGACCTCGCTGGCGCCGGCCGACGTGAAGGGATCCCCACCCGCCTTGCCGGCCCCGATGGCCGTGTAGACCAGCTTCACGTTGGGGTTGGCCGCCACGATGCGCCGCGCCTCTTCGGCCAGCTGTTTCGCCTGGGCCAGCGTGCTGCCGGGTGGCAGGGTCAGCGTCACCTGCGTCTGCGAGAGGTCGTCTGGCGGCAGGAAGCCGGTGGGCAGCCGGCCCGCCATGGCGATCGAGGCCACGAAGAAGCCGATGGTCAGCAACACCGTCAGCAGGCGGTGCTTCAGACACCAGCGTGCCCAGCCCAGGTAGCGCGCCATCCAGAAGGGCTCGCGGTGCGCGTGGCGCGGCGGCTTGAGGATGTAGGCCGCCATCATGGGCGTCAGCATCCGCGCCACCACCAGCGAGAAGAACACGGCGATCGCGGCCGTCCACCCGAACTGCACGAAGAACTTGCCGGCCACCCCGCTCATGAAGGCGGTGGGCAGGAAGACGGCAATCAGTGTGAAGGTCGTGGCGATCACCGCCAGGCCGATCTCGTCGGCGGCCTCCATCGCGGCCTGGTAGGGCGTCTTGCCCATGCGCAGGTGGCGCATGATGTTCTCGATCTCGACGATGGCATCGTCGACCAGCACGCCCACGACGATGGACAGCGACAGCAGCGTCACCACGTTGACGGTGAAGCCGAACAGGTACATGACGCCGAAGGTGGGCAGCACCGACAGGGGCAGGGCGGCGGCGGCCACCAGCGTGGCCCGCCAGTCGCGGAGGAAGAGGAAGACCACGATCACGGCCAGCGCGGCACCCTCGTACAGCAGGTGCATCGAGCCCGTGTAGTTTTCCTTGACCGGATCGACGAAGTTGAAGGCCTCGGTCACGGTGATGTCGGGGTGTTCCTGCTGCAGGCGGGCCAATGCCTCGCGCACGCCGGACTCCACCTCGACTTCGCCGGCGCCGCGCGCCCGCACCACCTCGAAGCCGACCACCGGCTTGCCGTTCAGGAAGGCGGCGCTGCGGACGTCGGCCACGGTGTCGCGCACGCTGGCCACGGTGTCCAGCCGCACGCGGCGCCCGTCCGACAAACTGATCGACATGGCGCCGAGTTCTTCGGCCGACTGCACGGTGGCAATGGTCCGCACCGACTGCTCGGCGCCGCCGATGTCGGCCCGGCCGCCCGAGGCCTCCTGCTGGATGGCCCGCAGCTGCCGCGACACATCGGCCACCGTGGTGTTGAGGGCCAGCAGGCGCGAGGGGTCGAGTTCGACGCGCACTTCGCGGGTGACACCGCCCACGCGCGAGACCGCTCCCACCCCCTTGACCGACAGCAGCCGGCGTGTGACGGTGTGGTCCACGAACCAGGACAACGCCTCGTCGTCCATGCGCGGCGAGGCCACCGTGAAGGTCAGGATGGGCAGGCCCGAGAGGTTGATCTTCGAGATGGCCGGGTCACGCAGTTCGGCGGGTAGATCGGCCCGCACACGTGCCACCGCGTCGCGCACGTCGTCCACGGCTTCCTGGATGGGCTTTTCCAGGCGGAACTCGACCGTGGTCGTCGACTGGCCGTCCTGCACCGTGGTGTAGATGTGCTTGACGCCCTGCAGCGTGGCCACACTGTTCTCGATCTTGCGCGCCACCTGGGTTTCCAGCTGGGCGGGCGAGGCGCCGGGCAGCTGGGCCGTCACCACCACCGAGGGCAGCTCGATGTCGGGGAAGTTCTGGATCTTCATCCGGCTGAAGCCCATCAGGCCCACCAGGGTGAGCATGATGAACAGCAGGATGGCCGGGATCGGGTTGCGGATCGACCAGGACGAGACGTTGACGCTCATGGGGTGTCCTTCACCGTGCGGCCGGTGCGCTGGCGACCACCTTCACCAGGTCGCCTTCGCTGAGGAAGGCCCCGCCCGACACCACCACGCGGTCTTCCGGCTTGAGGCCACCGCGTACCTCGATGCGGTCGCCCACGCGGCGCCCCACGTCGATCTTCACCGCACGCAGCCGGTTGCCCGGGCCCACGGTGTAGACGAGGTGGAAGCCCTCACGCAGCAGCACGGCGCTTTGCGGCAGGGTCTGCGCAGGGGTTGCGCCCAGCTCGATGCGCCCCGTGGCAAACATCCCGGCCCGTGCGACGCCGCCCGCGGGCACGTCCACATAGACGAGGCCCAGGCGGTTGCCCGGGTTCAAGGTAGGGGCAACAGTGCGCACCTTGCCATTCAGCGTGGTGCCACCGGTCAGCGTCAGGTTCACGGGCTGCCCGGGTTGCACGCGTTCCAGATCGACCTGGGGCACTTCGCCGCGCCACTCCAGCCGGCCCTGTCGGATCAGGCGGAACAGTTCCTGGCCGGGCTGCACCACGCTGCCGACCGTGGCCGGGCGGGCCGAGATCACGCCGTCATCCGGTGCCAGCACGCGGGTCTGGCTCAGCCGCAGGTCGTCGACCGCCAGGCGGGCCTTCTGGGCCTCGACCCGGGCGCGGGCGGTCTGCTCGACGGTGAGCGCCTGTTGCACCTGCTGCGCGCTCATGAAGCCCTGCGGCTGCAACTGGCGGGCGCGTTCGGCATTGGCCTGGGCCTCGGCCAGGGCCGCTTGCGCTTCGGCGACAGCGGCCCGCGTGGCCGCGGCCTCGGCGCGCACGGTGTCCTGGCGGAACTCGGCCAGCACCTGCCCACGGCGCACCGTGTCGCCCACATTGACCAGCACCTGCTGCAGACGCAGCCCGCTGGTCTCGGCGCCGATGATGGCCTCCTGCCAGGCGGCAATGCTGCCGTCGGCACTGATCGTGCGCGGCCACGAAGCCGCCTCCAGCGACGTGACGTTGACGCTGAGCGCCGCACGGGCGGCCGCGGCGCCGGGGCTGGAGTCCGAGTCCGCGGCAGCGGCGCCTTCAGCAGGCTTGGCGGATTCATCGCGCCCGCAGGCCCCCAGCAGGGTGAGGGTCAGCAGGGTGGCGGTCAGGGTCAGGCTGCGGAGTCGGTTCATGGCTTCCCTTGGCATGGTGACGGGCCCTCGACGTGGCCCTTGCCGGCATGTCGCCAGCGAGTGTACGCGGGCGGTCCGAAAGGCCTCGGACGCCGTGTCGTACCCGCCCTGGGCCTCCGGTTTCGCCGCCGCGGGTGAACGCGTGGTAAGCCTCTTGCTTGCTTCGTCGACAATGCACGGGCCGGTTTTCCAGACCGGTTGCCGAGCCCCTGCCTGCCCATGTCCTCCTCAGTGCCCCTTTTTGACGAAGTCGACCCCGCCCCTGCCGTGACGGAGGACCTGTTGCGCCGGGCCGCCGCTGTGGAAAGCGGGCACCACGACGAACTGCGCGGGCCGGAGGGCGTGCTTCGGCCCGCCTGGCAGGTCTTTGCAGACCAGCTGGGCGCGCCGCTGGACGACCTGACCCGCCGCCAGGCCCTGCTTGCCCGGCAGATCAACGAGGACGGGATCACCTACAACGTCTACAACGCCCAGGGCGAACCCAGCCGCCCCTGGTCGCTCGAGACGCTGCCGCTGCTGATCGACGCCGACGAATGGCGCAGCCTAGAGCGCGGCATTGCGCAGCGCGCCAGCCTGCTGGACCACATCCTGCGCGACGTCTATGGCCCGCAGTCTGCCTTGAAGGAGGGGCTGCTCCCCCCCGCGCTGGTGCTCGGTCATCCGGGCTACCTGCGGGGTCTGCAAGGCGTCTCGCCGGTCGGCGATGTGTACCTGCATGTGGTCGCCTTCGACCTGGTGCGGGGGCCCGATGGCGCCTGGTGGGTGGTGTCGCAGCGCACCCAGGCCCCGTCGGGCCTGGGCTATGTCATGCAGAACCGGCTGATCGTGTCGCGCCTGTTCCCCGAGGCCTACCGCGCACTGAATGTGCAGCATCTGGCCACGGGCTACCGCCGCCTGATCGACACCGTGACCGAACTGGCCAGCCGTTGCGCCGGGGGCGCCACACCGCGGCTGGCGCTGCTGACGCCCGGCCCCTACAACGAGACCTATTTCGAGCAGGCCTACCTGGCGCGTTACCTCGGCCTGCCGCTGGTCGAGGGCGGTGACCTGGTCGTGCGCGACGACACCGTCTACCTGAAGACGGTGCAGGGCCTCGAGCCCATCCACGGCCTGCTGCGGCGGCTGGACGACGACTTCTGCGACCCCCTGGAGCTGCGGTCCGAGTCGACCCTCGGCGTGCCGGGGCTGCTTCAGGCCGTGCGCGCCGGCAAGGTGGTGCTGGCCAACGCCCTGGGCACCGGCTTTCTCGAGTCGCCGGCGGTGCACGGCTTCCTGCCCGCGCTGTCCGAGCGGCTGCTGGGCGAGCCGCTGGCCCTGCCGTCGCTGCACACCTGGTGGTGTGGCGAAGCCCCGGTGTGGCAGCGAGTCCGCGAGGAGCTCCAGGCCCACGTCATCCGTCCGAGCTTTCCGTATGCGGGCACACCGGGTTTCGGCTCGCCGCGCCTGCGCCAGAGCTTCGACGCCATCACCGGTCCCACGCTGACCCCCGCTGCCCTGCAGACCTGGCGCAGTCGCATCGACCACGACCCTGCGGCCTACACGCTGCAACGCTTTGTGCCTTACGCCCAGGCGCCGGTGTGGAGCGAAGGGCGCGTGGCGATGCGAGGCGCGTCCCTGCGCGTCTATGCGTTGTCGGACGGGCGCGGAGGCTGGCAGGTGCTGCCCGGTGGCATGACCCGCATTGCCACACGCGACGCCGGCCCCGTGTCCATGCAGCTCGGCGGATCGAGCCTGGACACCTGGGTGATGACGGATGGCCCGGTGGACACCTTCTCCATGCTGCCCGCCACCGTGAAGCTGGACGAGCTGGTGCAGCGCCAGCGCCCGGTGGCCAGCCGCACCGGCGAAAACCTGTTCTGGATGGGCCGCTACACCGAGCGCAGCGAGTTGCAGTTGCGCCTGACGCAGGGGCTGCTGAACCTGCAGTCGGCCGACGACGAGCCCGAGAACGCCGTGCTCGAGGCGCTGTCGGCCCTGGCTCTGGCCAACGGCCTGGTGCCCCCGGGCACGCCCAGCCTGCGCCAGTCGCCGCGGGTGTTCGAACGCGCGGCGCTGGAGGCGCTGGTCGATGCCCAGGCTGCGCAGGGCGCCTACAGCCTGGCCTTCAACCTGGGCGCCCTGCAGCGCTGCGCTCAGGTGTTGCGCGAGCGCCTGTCATCCGACCATGGCCGCCTGCTGCGCAGCATGGGCAGCGACTTCCAGCGTCACCTCGAAGAGGCGCTGCGCCCGGGCAACCCGCTGGCCTTCTCGCTGGCCCAGCACGCGCTCGATCAGCTCGGCATGCACCTCTCCGCCGTGACCGGCGCGCAGACCGACCGCATGACCCGCGATCCGGGCTGGCGGCTGCTGACCGTCGGCCGCCTGATCGAGCGGCTCCAAGGCTACAGCGCCTTCCTCAAGGCCTTCTGGGAGACCGATGCGCTGCGCCATCCCCAGGGCTTCGACCAGATCCTGACGCTGTTCGACAGCATCATCACCTTCCGGGCTCGCTACCAGCGCCGGCTCGAGCGCCCGGCGCTGCTGGCCTTGCTGGTGCTCGACGAGACCAACCCGCGGGCGCTTGCCTGCGTATTGCGGCGCCTGCGCACCGAGCTCGGCAAGCTGCCCGCGCGGCCCGACCGGGGCGGCGACCTGCTGGCCCTGCTGCCGCACGAAGGCGTGGGTGTCACGCTGGCCGAACTGTGCGATCCCGAGCAAGGCCATGCCCGTGTGCTGGCCCTGCTCGATCGCCTGATCGATGCCAGCTGGCGCCTGTCAGACGAGGTCGGCCTGCGCTATTTCGCGCACGCCGAGCCCACCGACTCGATGGTGAGCGCATGACGGTGGCCCGCCTGTCCGTCGAGCACGAGACGCTGTACACCTACGCCAGCCCGGTGGAGCAGGCACAGCATATCGCCTGCCTGCGGCCGCTGTCGGATGCCGGCCAGACGCTCGAGGCGTTCGACATGACCGTGTCGCCATCGCCCTCGCAGCACAGCGTGCACCGCGACAGCCACGACAACAGCCGCGCCTGTTTCGCGCTGCATGCCCCGCACAGCGAACTGCGCGTGGTGGCCCGCAGCACGGTGCAGGTGCGCGACCGCTACCCGGGCCTCGATGCGGCCGACGCCCCCGACTGCGAAGACGTGCGCGGGCGCCTGGCCTACCGGGCGCACAGGCCTTTCGAGCCAGCGTGCGAGTATGTCTACGCCTCGCCCTACGTGCCGCTGCATGCCGAGCTGCGCGAGTACGCCAGCCTGTCGCTGAAGCCCGGCCGTCCGTTGGCCGAGGCCGCGATCGAGCTGATGCACCGCATCCACACCGAGTTCACGTACGCGCCCGCGTCCACCGACATCTCCACGCCCATCCTCGACGTCTTCGATCGCCGCCAGGGCGTCTGCCAGGACTTCGCCCACCTGATGATCGGTTGCCTGCGCGCCTGGGGTGTGGCCGCACGCTACGTCAGCGGTTACCTGCTGACGCGACCGCCGCCGGGGCAGGCGCCCCTTGTTGGTGCAGATGCGTCCCATGCGTGGCTGAGCGTCTGGGTGCCGGGCCTGGGCCTCGAGCGCGCGGGCGACTGGCTCGACCTCGACCCCACCAACGATTGCATCCCCGCGCTGCACCACGTCCGTGTCGCGCATGGCCGTGATTTCGGCGACGTGACGCCCCTGCGCGGCGTGATCCGCGGTGGGGGGCGGCACACCTTGTTGGTGCGCGTCACCACCCGCCTGCTGGATGAAGACGCGGACGTCGACACGCCCCGCACCGCCTCGGTACGTTGAGGCACCTCGCTGTGGCGCGCGGCGAACGCCACGCCCGAAAGCTGTGCCTGCTCAAGCTGCGCTGGATGACGGCTGGCACACTCCATGCAAAGGGTTACGAAAACGCGGTTTTCAGCCCCCGCAACGGGATTCAACGATGCGATTCTTCGACGAGATGCACGCGAGCCGCGCCGATGTGCGCGACCATTACAAGGTCTACGACCGCTGGCTCGGCCGGCAGCCTCAGGACCTGATGAACTCCCGGCGTGCCGAAGCGGAAATGATCTTCCGCCGGGTGGGCATCACGTTCGCGGTGTATGGCGACAAGGACGAAACGGGCGACGGCACCGAGCGCCTCATACCTTTCGATCTGATCCCGCGCATCATTCCTGCCCACGAATGGCGCGAGATGGAGAAGGGCCTGAGGCAGCGCGTCACCGCTCTCAACCGTTTCCTTGAAGACATCTACCATGACCAGGCCATTCTCAAGGCCGGCGTCATCCCTGCCGAACCCGTGCTCAACAACGCCCAGTGCCGCAAGGAGATGATGGGCCTGAACGTGCCCGGCGGCATCTACTCCATCATCGCCGGCATCGACATCGTGCGGGCCTGCAACCCCGATGGGAGCGGCACGTATTACGTGCTGGAAGACAACCTGCGTGTGCCCTCCGGCGTGAGCTACATGCTCGAGAACCGCAAGATGTCGATGCGGCTCTTTCCCGAACTGTTTGCCGAGCACCGCGTGGCCCCGGTGGCGCACTACCCCGACCTGCTGCTCGACACGCTGCGCACCATGGCGCCGGCCGGTGTCAACGAGCCCACGGCCGTGGTGCTCACGCCCGGCATGTACAACTCGGCCTACTTCGAACACGCCTTCCTCGCACAGCAGATGGGCATCGAGCTGGTCGAGGGGCAGGACCTGTTCGTCAAGGACGACTTCGTCTACATGCGCACCACGCGCGGCCCTCAGCGGGTGGACGTGATCTACCGGCGCGTGGACGACGACTTCATGGACCCCGAGGTCTTCCGCAAGGATTCGACCCTGGGCGTGGCCGGGCTGCTGCGCGCCTACCGCGCCGGCAACGTGACGCTGGCCAACGCCTTCGGCACCGGGATCGCCGACGACAAGTCGATCTACCCCTACGTGCCCAGGATGATCGAGTTCTACCTGGGCGAGAAGCCGATCCTGCAGAACGTGCCCACCTATGTCTGCCGCGAAAAGGATGACCTGCAGTACACGCTGGATCACCTGGATGAGCTGGTGGTGAAGGAAGTGCACGGCGCAGGCGGCTACGGCATGCTGGTCGGCCCGGCGGCCACCCAGGCCGAGGTGGAAACCTTCCGCCAGGTGCTGCTCGCCAATCCGGGCAACTACATCGCGCAGCCCACGCTGTCGCTGTCGACCTGTCCGACCTTCGTCGAAAGCGGCATCGCGCCGCGCCACATCGACCTGCGGCCCTTTGTCCTGTCGGGCAAGGAGGTGCGCATGGTGCCGGGCGGCCTGACCCGCGTGGCGCTCAAGGAAGGCTCCCTGGTCGTCAACAGCTCGCAGGGCGGCGGCACCAAGGACACCTGGGTGCTGGAAAGCTGACACACGGAAACGGAGGACACCCATGCTGAACGAACGCATCGAACGCCATCTGCCCTCCCACCTGACCGAGACTGAATCCGGGGCCCGGCGCACGGCAGCCCCGCACACGGAGACCAAGCCCATGCTGTCGCGCACCGCCGATCACCTTTTCTGGATGGCCCGCTACATGGAGCGCGCCGAGAACACCGCGCGCCTGCTGGACGTGAACTACCAGACGGCGCTGCTGCCGCAGTCGCAGGAGGCCGCGCAGAACGGCTGGAAGGGCCTGCTGAGCATCAGCGAGCTCACCAGCGATTACCTCAAGAAGCACGGCGAGATCACGGCGCGCGACATCATGACCTTCATGGTGAGCGACCCCAACAACCCGTCGAGCATCCTCAACTGCCTGCGCGCCGCCCGCGAGAACGCGCGCGCCGTGCGCGGTGCGCTGACCACCGAGGTGTGGGAAACCGCCAACCAGACCTGGCTGGAGTTCAACCGCGTGCTCAAGGACGGCATGCTCGAGCGCGATCCCGGTGAGGTGTTCGAGTGGGTGAAGTTCCGCTCGCACCTCTCGCGCGGGGTCACCGTGGGCACCATGCTGCAGGACGAGGCCCTGCACTTCCAGCGCATCGGCACCTTTCTGGAGCGCGCCGACAACACAGCACGCCTGTTGGACGTGAAGTTCCATGCCCGCAACACCGAGTTCTTCGGCTCGGGGGCCGGCAACGAAGGCAAGGAAGTCGACTTCTATCACTGGTCGGCGGTGCTGCGGTCGGTCTCGGCCTTCGAGGTGTACCGCAAGGTCTACCGCAACGTGATCCGGCCGGAGAAGGTGGCCGAGCTGCTCATCCTGCGCGCCGAAATGCCCCGTTCGCTGCTGCACTGCATGAACGAAGTGGTCGGCAACCTGCGCGCGGTGGCCAACGACCAGAGCCACGAGACCCTGCGCCGGGCGGGCCGTCTGCGTGCCGACCTGCAATATGGCCACATCGACGAGATCCTCGCCACGGGCCTGCATGCCTACCTGACGCAGTTCCTCGACCGCGTCAGCGACCTGGGCTACGGCATCAGCCGCGATTTCCTGATGCCCGCCTGAAGCGGTCAAGCCCGGGCCATCCGGCTCAGGGCTTGACACAAAAGCGTCACAGACCAATCATCCGGGGCTGTTTGCCGTCGGGATCTGTCTGTGTTGTTGCGTGTCGCGTTGATGACCTTGTTCGGGGTGGCGGTCGTGCTGGCTGCCTTGCCATTCTCTGTCGATGCCGTGACCGTGACGGCCTGGGTGGCAGAAGACGGCGTGATCGAACAGACGTCGGTGGCGGTGTGGCTGTGCGCCGCGCTGTACCTGCTGTGGCGCAGCCGGTCGCCCCGCGGCGCGGCGGTCGCCTTCGCGGTGGTGTTCCTGACGCTGGCCGTGCGCGAGGCCGGCCTGCCGCCCGAACTGGTGCCCAGCGGCAAGCAGCTGCTGTCATGGCGGTACTACCTCAACGGCGACATCGACCTGCTGCGCCGCCTGATCACGGGCGGGCTGATGCTGGCGGTGCTGGTGTCGTTCGGGGCGTGCACCCGGGCCGGCTGGCGCTACCTGCTGCGTGAGCAAGGGTGGCGCCATGCTGACGGACAGCTGCTGGTGATGTCGGCTGCCACGCTGGTGCTGGCTCAGGGTGGCGAAGCGGTGGTGGAGCGCCTGCTGCACGCCGCAGCGGCGGGAGAGGCGTCACCCCGCGGGCTGCTGGTGGCCCTGAGCCTGGAAGAAGGCCTGGAGTGTCTGGGCAGCGTGTATGCGCTGGCGGCCATCAAGGCCGCCTCCAGCTGGATGGGGGTCGACCACCCCACACGGGTCTTTCCCGTGCGGATCAGCCGCCCCGCCGTCGCTCACTGAGCAGGCGGCACGTAGCCCTGCACCTGCTCGGCGCCGGCACCAAAGAAGAACTGTTCCATCTGGCGGGCCAGGTACTGGCGTGCGCGCGTGTCGGCCAGGTTCAGGCGGTTTTCATTCACCAGCATGGTCTGGTGCTTGAGCCACATCTGCCAGGCTTCCTTCGAGATCTCGTTGTAGATGCGCTTGCCCAGCTCACCCGGGTAGGGCGCGAAGTCCAGGCCTTCGGCTTCCTTGTTGAGGTGCTTGCATTGGATGGTGCGTGCCATGGTGTCGGTCCAGGGAAAGGTGTGAGGGTTATTTGAGGTTCTTGACGAGGACCTGCGAGCGCCGGTCCCACTTGTAGCTGCGCTTGCGCGCCTCGGGCAGCCAGTCGGGGTCGACCGGCGCAAAGCCGCGCTTGATGAACCAGTGCATGGTTCGGGTCGTCAGCACGAACAGCGTCGACAGGCCCATGGCCCGCGCGCGCTGCTCGATCCGCTTGAGGATACGTTCGCCGTCACCCTGGCCCTGCACGTTGGGCGAGATGGTCAGGGCGGCCATTTCGGCGGTGCTGGCCTCGGGGAAGGGGTAGAGCGCCGCACAGCCGAAAATCACGCCGTCGTGCTCGATCACGGTGTACTGGTGGATGTCGCGTTCGATCTCGGTGCGGCTGCGCTTGACCAGCGTGCCGTCCTGCTCGAACGGCTCGATCAGCTGCAGGATGCCGCCCACGTCGTCCGGTGCGGCCTCGCGCAGGCTTTCCAGCTTCTCGTCGACGATCATGGTGCCCACGCCGTCGTGGGTGAACACCTCCATCAGCAGGGCGCCGTCGACCTTGTACGGAATGATGTGCACGCGCTCGACGCCGCCCTCGCTGGCCTTCACCGCATGTTGCAGGTAGTAGGCCGTGTCGGTGGGCTGCAAGGGATTGGGCAGGGCCGCCAGCAGGCGCCGGGCGTCGGCGAGGGCCAGTTCCTGGTCGATCTCGACGTCCGGGTCATGCTGCCGGGCCTCCAGCTCGGCTGCGCGCGCCGGGTCCTGCACGATGCTTTGCAGGATGCCGCGCACCTCGGTCACGAAGATGAGCTTGTCGGCTTTCAGCGCGATGGCGGCACTGGTGGCCACGTCTTCCATGCTCAGGTTGAAGGCCTCGCCGGTGTGCGAGAAGCCGAATGGCGAGAGCATGACGAGCGCGCCGGTGTCGATGGCGCGGCGCACGGCCATCGCATCGATCTTGCGCACCAGGCCGGTGTGAATGAAGTCGACGCCGTCGACGATGCCCACCGGGCGGGCGGTCACGAAGTTGCCGGAAATCACGCTCACCGAGGCCCCGGCCATCGGCGTGTTGGGCAGCCCCAGCGAAAAGGCCGCCTCGATTTCGTAGCGCAGCTGGCCCGCGGCTTCCTGGGCGCAGTCGAGCGCCACCGCGTCGGTGATGCGCATGCCGTGGCTGAACTTCGACTCCTGGCCCTTCAGTCGCAGCTGTTCCTCCAGCTGCGGACGAAAGCCGTGCGCCAGCACGATGCGGATGCCCATGGCCTGCATCAGCGCCAGGTCCTGCACGAAGCTTTCCAGCTTGCCGGCGGCGATCAGTTCGCCCGACAGCCCCACGACAAACGTCTTGCCACGGTGCGCGTGGATGTGGGGCGCCACGGAACGGAACCAGGGCACGAAGGTGTGGGGGAAGACCAGATCCATGGCGAGGGCGCAAGGGGGCGAAAAAGGGCCGGTCAGGGCAGACGGTGCGAGGGCTCCATGTTACGGGGTTTGCACCCACCGGTTGCGCCCGGCGTCTTTTGCCTGGTAGAGCGCGCGGTCCGCCCGTTCGATGCTGGCCTCGATGCGCTCGTCCAGCTGGTGCTCCGTCAGGCCTGCGGAGAAGGTCACCCGCAGGGTGGGGTGCTCGGCCAGCAGGGGCTGGGCGGCCAGGCCGGCTTGCAGCCGCGACAGGCCCACCGCCGCCTGCTCTGCATGGCTGCCGGGGCACAGCAGCAGAAACTCTTCGCCGCCCCAGCGGGCCAGCACGTCGATCTCGCGCAGGGCGGCGCGCGCACGCTCGGCAAAGCGGCGCAACACCTCGTCGCCCACGTGGTGGCCCAGCGTGTCGTTGATCCGCTTGAAGTGATCCAGATCGATCAGCGCCACGCTGAATGGCGTGCCCTGGCGTGCGTGGCGCCGGGTTTCTTCCAGCAGGATCTCGTCCATGCGACGCCGGTTGGGCAGGCCGGTGAGGTCATCGCGTGTGGCCAGCAGTTGCACGCGAGCCAGGGCATCGCCGAGTTCGGTCTGGCTGCGCACCAGATCGTGCCGCAGCCGGCTCACGAGTTGTGCGACCTTCGAGCTCACCAGCAGCACCCCGCCGATGTAGACCATCTGCACCACGTCGCGCGCAAACTCGTGTTCGACCGGGGTGGTGCTCAGCCAGCGGCCCAGCGTCACCAGGCCGATGCCCAGCACGGACAGCAGCCCCAGGGCCCGGATCTGCGATGGCGGGAGGTTGAACTGGCCGAGCATGAGCACCAGCGGCAGGATGGCCAGCACCAGTCCGCGCAGCTGCACCACCATGCCTCCGAAGGCCAGGATGATGCTGCCGATGCAGAACAGGCACATCGGGAACACCATCATCGGATCGCGGAAACGGCGGCTCCAGCCCGAGCGGATCGCGGCATAAGCCAGCATCGGCCCGACCAGGATGTAGGCAATCAGCACGGCGCCGAAGCGCGCGTCCATGTGGCCGGCCCGGATTGCCCACCACGCCAGCACCGCGTTCACCGGGTAGAGGCTGTTGGCGATCAGCATCAGGCGCAGCGACCGACGCATGCGTCCGTCTGAGCCCAGGACCAGATCGGCCAGGGGAGGGCGGGGAGCAAAGGGCACGGGGGTGGTGTCACCAGGACGATTCACGACCACAGGGTAATCGACAGCCCGCAGCGGATTTCAATGGGTGAACTGGGCCGGCGTGCCTCAATTCACGAAAACGCCTTGCTGTGGCACGGTCTGGCCGGCTTGGGATAATGCGCGTTTTGCCGCCCGCCTTGCTTCGTGTCCACCCTGCCGCCCATCACCTTCCCCGAATCGCTGCCCGTCAGCGGCAAACGTGCCGAGATCGAGGCCGCCCTGCGCGACCACCAGGTCATCATCGTCTGCGGCGAAACCGGTTCGGGCAAGACGACGCAGCTGCCCAAGATCGCGCTGGCCATGGGGCGGGGCGGCTGGGGACAGGTGCGCGATCCGAATGCCCGGCGGCATGAACGCCCGAAGCTGATCGGCCACACCCAGCCGCGGCGGATTGCGGCCTCCAGCGTGGCCAAGCGCATCGCCGAAGAGCTCAACACGCCGCTGGGCGAGGTGGTGGGCTACAAGGTGCGCTTCCAGGACCGGCTGCAGCCCGGTTCGTCCGTCAAGCTGATGACCGACGGCATCCTGCTGGCCGAGACCCAGGGTGATCCGGACCTGCGCGCCTACGACACGCTCATCATCGACGAGGCCCACGAGCGCAGCCTCAACATCGACTTCCTGCTGGGTTACCTGCGCCAGTTGTTGCCGCGCCGGCCGGATCTCAAGGTCATCGTCACCTCGGCCACCATCGATGCCGAGCGCTTCGCGAAGCACTTCGAATCGGCCAAAGGGCCCGCGCCCGTCATCATGGTGTCGGGTCGGCTGTTCCCGGTCGAGCAGCGCTACCGGCCGTTTGAAGAAAGCCGCGAGTACGGTCTGAACGAGGCCATTGCCGATGGCGTGGACGAACTCTGGCGAGAGGGCAGTGGCGACATCCTCGTCTTCCTGCCGGGCGAGCGCGAGATCCGCGAGGCCGCCGACCACCTGCGCAAGCACCTGGCCGAGCACCGCACGGTGGCCGAGGTGCTGCCGCTGTTCGCCCGCCTGAGCCAGCAGGAGCAGGACCGCGTCTTCCAGACCGGCAATGGCCGCCGCATCGTGCTGGCCACCAACGTGGCCGAGACCTCGCTGACGGTGCCCGGCATCCGCTACGTGATCGACAGCGGGCAGGCGCGGGTCAAACGCTACTCTTTCCGCAACAAAGTCGAGCAGCTGCAGATCGAGCCCATCAGCCAGGCCGCGGCCAACCAGCGGGCCGGGCGTTGCGGCCGGGTGGCCAACGGCATCTGCATCCGCCTGTACGACGAGAAGGACTTCACCGCGCGGCCGCGGTTCACCGATCCGGAAATCCTGCGCAGCTCATTGGCCGGCGTCATCCTGCGGATGAAGTCGCTGCACCTGGGCCATGTGGAGGACTTCCCCTTCATCGAGCCCCCGCTGCGCAAGGCCATTGCCGACGGCTATCAGTTGCTCAACGAGCTGGGTGCGGTCGACGACAACAACGACATCACGCCGCTGGGCCAGACGCTGGCAAAGCTGCCGCTCGACCCGCGCGTGGGCCGCATGATCCTCGAAGCCAAGGACCGCCAGGCGCTGGCCGAGGTGCTGGTGATCGCGGCGAGCGTGAGTGTGCAGGATGTGCGCGACCGGCCCATCGACCAGCAACAGCAGGCCGACCAGAAGCACAAGCAGTTCGACGACGAGAAGTCGGAGTTCATGGGCACGCTCAAGCTGTGGAAGTGGCTGGACGAAAGCCGCGGCGGGCACGGACATCACGCCCCGGGCGAGCCGGAAAGGCACAAGCTCAGCCACCGCAAGTACGAAGCCCTGCTGCGCGAGAACTTCATCAACCCCCGCCGCGTGCGCGAGTGGCGGGACGTGTACGCCCAGCTGCACACCGTGGTGGCCGAGCACAACTGGCGCCTCAATGGCACGCCCGCCACCTACGAGCAGGTGCACCTGTCACTGCTGTCCGGCCTGCTGGGCAACGTCGGCGTCAAGAGCGACGAGGATGAGTGGTACCTGGGTGCGCGCGGCATCAAGTTCTGGAAACACCCGGGCGCCAACCTGAGCAAGAAGCCGGGGCGCTGGATCCTGGCTGCCGAGCTGGTTGAAACCACCAGGCTGTATGGCCGTGGCATTGCCAACATCGACGCGCAGTGGCTGGTCTTCATGGGCCAGCACCTGCTCAAGAAGCAGTTGCTCGAGCCCCATTGGGAGAAGAAGGCCGCCGAGGTCGTCGCGCTGGAGCGCGCCACGCTGTATGGCCTGGTCGTCTACAACAACAAGCGCGTCAACTATGGCCTGGTCAACGCCCGCGAGGCGCGCGAGATCTTCATCCGCGAGGCCCTGGTCGGCCAGGAATGGGAGACCCGTCTGCCCTTCCTGGCGCACAACCGCAAGCTGATCGCGCAGGTCGAGCAGCTGGAGCACAAGTCCCGCCGCCAGGACGTGCTGGTGGACGATGAGCTGATCCACGCTTTCTACGACGCGCAGATCCCGCCCGACGTGATGAGCGGCCACAGCTTCGAGCGCTGGTACCGCCATGCGAGCCGCGAGAATGCCAAGCTGCTCTACCTGAGCCGCGAAGAGCTGATGCGCCATGAGGCGGCGGGCATCACGAGCGCGGCGTTCCCGAAGGTGATCCGGCTGGGCGGGGTCGACTGTGCTGCCACCTACCTGCACCAGCCTGGCGATGCGCGCGACGGCGTGACCGTGACCGTGCCCATCTTCGCGCTCAACCAGGTGGGCGACGAGCGCGGCGAATGGCTGGTGCCCGGCATGCTCAAGGACAAGGTGCTGGCGCTGGTCAAGAGCCTGCATCAGAAGCCGCGCGCGCGCCTGGTGCCGCTGCCGGATTACGCCGAATCGTTCGTGCAGGCTGCCGAGTTCGGGCAGGGCAGCCTGATGGAGCAGCTGCTCAAGGCCGTGCGCGACAAGACGCAGCTCGACATCAAGCGCGCCGACTTCAAGCTCGACATGCTGCCGCCCCACCTGTTCATGAACTACCGCGTGGTCGACGAGCATGGCCGCCAGCTGGGCATGGGCCGCAACCTGCCAGCGCTCAAGGCCGAACTCGGCTCGCTGGCGCGCGGGGCCTTCCAGGCCCTGGCCGCGCTGAAGGCGAAGGAGGTGGTGCAGGGGGGCGAGGCGGCAGCGGGATCGGCGGACGATTCGGTGGCGGCGGTCGGCGCCCGCAAGGCCGGCCAGGCCACCCGTGTGGCAGGGGGCGCGCCCGGCCACTCCGCGTCCGCGCCGGCACCTGCAGCGGCTTCGAAAGCCGGCAGCGCGGCGGGGCAGGGCAAGTCGCCCTCGGCCAGCACCCCGCTCACCGACTGGACCTTCGGCGAGCTGCCCGAGCTGATGGAGATCCAGCGTGGCGGCCACACGCTGGTCGGTTTCCCGGCCCTGATCGACAAGGTCAGCCACGTCGAGATCGACATCTTCGACGAGCCTGACGTCGCCGCCGCGAAGCACCGTGCGGGCCTGCGCCGGCTGGTGGCCCTGCAGATCCGCGAGCCGCTGAAGTATCTGGAAAGAAACATCCCGGACCTGCAGAAGATGGCGATGGCCTACATGAGCCTGGGCACGGCCGACGAGCTGCGCGACCAGATCATCGACGTGGCCCTGGACCGCGCCTACCTGGCCGAGCCGCTGCCCACCGATGCCGCCAGCTTCAAGGCGCGCGTGGAAGAAGGCCGCACCCGCCTGAACCTGATCGCCCAGGAAGTGGCCCGCCTGGCCGGCACCGTGCTGACCGAGTACGCCGCCGCCCTGCGCAAGCTGAAGGACGCCCGCCCGCCGAAGGACGTGGCCGACGACATCACGGCGCAGTTGCAACGCCTGATGCCCAAGCGCTTCGTGGCGCAGACGCCGTATGCGCAACTGCAGCATTTCCCGCGCTACCTGAAGGGGGTGGTGCTGCGCCTGGACAAGCTCAAGGGCGACGCGGCCCGCGACGCTCAGCGGCTGACCGAACTGCGGCCACTCGACCAGCGTTACACCCGTCGCCTGGCCGAGCTCAAGGGCACGCACGACGCGCGCCTGGACGAGTTCCGCTGGCTGCTGGAAGAACTGCGCATCAGCCTGTTTGCACAAGAGCTGCGCACGCCCCAGCCTGTCAGCGTCAAACGGCTCGAAAAGACCTGGGCGCAGCTCAGTGCCTGACGCCGATCCACCACGCGGCCGCCGGGGCGCCGCAATTGCCGACTACAATGGCGGCTCAGTCGGGGCGTAGCGCAGCCTGGTAGCGCATCTGCTTTGGGAGCAGAGGGTCGTGAGTTCGAATCCCACCGCCCCGACCACATCTCAGTGATTGAGCCGCAATGATTTTTAGTCGTTGCGGCTCTTTTCATTTCCGCCCTGGTTTTTCCAACAAGGTTCAACCGTCCTGGCGCGACGCCGTCCAGCCCACTTGTGTGCTGCGCGTGGCCTTCCAGGCAGCCAGAGGGGGGCGCCGCCAATGAACCGGGCTGCGCGGTGTGAGGGGCCAGGCCGCCAGCAGCACGCCGGGAAGCGCCACGGAAAGCGGCAGCCAGGTCCAGTCTCCGGCCTGGATCAGCAGGGCGTGCGCGGTGACATACAGCGCAGGCAGGATCGCCAGCAGCGCCCCAAACACCAGGGCCCAGTGCAGGGCATGGCGATGGGTGTCCGCGGTGTGGAATCGGTCTGCCAAGCCATTGCGGACGCAGGCCAGCACAGCCAGCCCCAGCACGAAGGGCGCATGCCCGATCACGTCGATCGGCCCGAACATCGGCATGGCCGCGACCATCAGGGCCAGCAGCAGCCCGCACGCCAGCCGCCCGGCGACCCCGCCAATCACGATGGCGGTCGCGGTGCAGAACTCGATCATGCCCGCGCCCTGCATGAAGAAGTCGGGCGTCAGTCCCATCAGCAGCGCACGGGCGTCTCCGCACAGCAGCGGAAAGGTCCACTGCGGGTACATCCACTTCTCGATGGCGCCCCATAGCAGGGACAGGCCCACCGTCAGCCGCAAGGCGGTCAGTGCACGGCGCTGGAGCGCGGCCGGGGCGTCGGCCAGCCACAGGCATGCCGCCACCCCGAGAAAGAGCGTGTAGTCGATCAGGTGAAAAGCGCCGTACTGCGCAATGGCCTGCCCGAACAGGGCCACCAGGCCCATGGCGGCCAGCCGCGGACGGCCCAGCAGGGCCATCGCGCCGGTTGCAACTTGCAGCACGGTCGTCCAGGGCGCGTCGGCGGTCAACTCGGGCGTGAGCAGCACCGGCTTGTCGACAAAGTACAGCGCGTTGGCCAGAAAGAAGAAGCCGGTGCCGATCCGGATGACGCGTAAGGCGGTCCTGTCGTTCACCACGCCGTGCAGCGCGCGCCCAGGTAGACCGGTCGTTCGGCGCCGCAGCCACGCCTCGGTGGCCGCCACCAGCATCATCGTCAACAGCGCACACGCCGCCAGGGCAATGAATCCGGACTGACCGATCACCGTCACGACCGGGCGGGGCGCGTCACGTACTTGCACATCGGCAAACCACTTGATGTGGGCGCTCGCCGGGCTGCACCCGATCAGCAGCAGGCTGGTCAGCCAACGCGTGCGGGCGGTGCCGGGCAGGGCGAGAAACGAACGAGCACGAGACATGGCGAGAGCTCCCGGAAACGAATCCGATCAAAGGACATCGGTTGCGGGCGTCGCCCCGCAGGCGGTGTCGATGGACCGGCAGTTCCAGGCGCCACAGACATGCGCCATGGTGCCGCTCGAGCAAGGCCGTGGATCGGCCAAACAGCAGCCGGGTGGCCGGTCAGATCGACGCGGCACCCGGCATTGCGCGGCGCTCCGTGACGGAGCGCACGCGCCAGTGCATCAGCGGTCCAGCTGCTTCTTCACTGTTTCCTTGGCATCGCCATAGGCCTTCTGGGTCTTGCCTTCGACCTGACGGGCCACGCCCTTGGCGTGCTGTTCATGGCTGCCGACGGCCTTGCCGACTTCGGCCTGTGCCTTGCCGGCGACGTCCTTGGCGGTGCCCTTGATCTGATCGCGGTTCATGGTGTTCTCCGTTGAAGTGGATCGTGTCCTGTCCCGGCAAGCGACATGCCCGGTACACGCCGCTCGGAGTGCACGGCGGGCGCGTCGCTTGCATACTGGGCTCTCACAACCCCCTTTAGGATCACCATGCCCTCTCGCCGCAAAGACGTCACCGCAGTCAGCCTCGCGACGCGCGGACACGAACTCGCCATCGCCGTGCCCCAGGTTATCGGGCATCGGGTGGTCCGCATGGCCCTCGCGGGGCCGGTCCTGTCCGCCCGCGACCACAAGGAGTTCAGCGGCATGGTCGCCGAAAAGCAGGTGGCTTTCATGCAGTCCTGGATGGCGATGTGGAGCCACGCGATGCAGGCGCAGCAGCGCCTTGCGCTCTCTCTGTGGCAGGCCTGCTGGCCTGTGCCCGGCGGCGCCCATCCCGGCCAGACGCTGCTCCAGGCGGGCGAGGCCTGGCACCGGGCCTCGCTGGGCGTGATCGACCAGGGCCTGGCCCCCGTGCACCGCAAGGCCACGGCCAACGCGCGTCGGCTGGCGCGGACGCGCCTTCGCTGACATTCACTCATCCGCCCGGGGCCTCCGGATATCGTTTGACGTAGATCAAACTGCACTGAAACCGTGCACGAATTCGTGCATGTGCGCGGGGCGCACCATTTGGTTTCGAGGACAGCCGCCGATACTGAAGCAGGCTCCTGGCGCCCGTCATGGTCGCGCCGGGAACAACGGCGACATGTCCTGAGGGATGGACCATGACAACACATCTTCCGCCCGTGACCGGGCGCGAACACGATTTCCCGGCAGAGTACAAGCTGGTTTCGACCACGGATCCGCAAGGAAGAATCACGCACTGCAACGGTGCATTCCTGGAGGTCAGCGGTTTCGGCTACGACGAGTTGATGGGCCAGCCCCACAACGTCGTGCGTCACCCGGACATGCCACCGGAAGCCTTCAAGGACATGTGGAGCACCATTGGCCGAGGTCGTCCCTGGACCGGCGTGGTCAAGAACCGCTGCAAGAGCGGAGACCACTACTGGGTGCTGGCCAACGTCACCCCTGTCATGGAGGATGGCAAGCCCAAGGGTTACATGTCCGTGCGGATCAAGCCGACGCGGGAGCAGGTGGCCAAGGCCGAGGCGCTGTACGCCCAGGTGGCCGCCGAGCGTGCCACCGGGCACCACACCGTGCGCATCCATGCCGGCGCCATGCGCCTGGTGGGTTGGCGCGACTGGCCCCACCGCGTGCACCGTCTCACGCTCACCCAGCGCGTGGGCCTGGTCATCCTGGCGGTCTCGCTGCTACCCGTCCTGGCAACGACGCTGGGCCTGCCCTGGTTCGCGCAGTGGCTTGCCGCACTGGTGCCGGCCGCGCTGGCCACGTGGTGGTTCCACGGCTACGTCGCCCAGCCGCTCGACCGCGCGGGCGAACTGGCTGCCCACATTGCCGGCTGCAACCTCAATGGCAACGTGCGCTTCATGCGTCGGCATCCATTGGGGCAGTTGTTGCGGCGACTCTGGCTCATCAACCTCAACATGCAGGCCATCGTCGAAGACGTGCGCAGCGAGGTCAACGCGATGAAAGACGGCGCGCGTGAAATCGCCTCGGGCAGCGACGACCTGTCCGGCCGGACCGAGCAGCAGTCGGCAGAGGTGCAGAAAACCGCTTCCACCATGGAACAGATGACCGGTGTCGTCAGCGGCACGGCCGATGCCGCCCGTCAGGCCGCCGATCTCGGCACGCGCGCTAGCACGGTGGCCAAACGGGGTGGCGAGGCGGTGGGCGAGATCGTCCAGACCATGGGCCACATCGAATCCTCTTCGCGGCGCGTGGCCGAGATCAACCAGGTCATCGAGGGCATCGCCTTCCAGACCAACATCCTGGCGCTGAACGCCGCGGTCGAGGCTGCCCGTGCCGGCGAGCAAGGCCGGGGCTTCAGCGTGGTGGCCGCCGAGGTGCGGTCGCTGGCCCACCGGTCGAGCGAGGCCGCTCGAGAAATCCGTTCATTGATCGATGCGTCCGTGAGCCAGGTGACCGACGGTGCCGAGCGCGTGCGTGTGACCCAGCAGGTGATCCGCGACATGGTGGACGCCGTGGAGCAGGTCAGCGGTCTGGTGGCCCACGTCCAGCAGGCGACGACCGAGCAGTCGCAGGGCATTGCGGCGCTCAACGGCACCGTTGCCAGCTTCGATGCATCGGCCCAGCAGAATGCCGCGCTCGCGGAACAGACCGCGGCGGCGTGTCAGTCGTTGCAGCGTCGTGCCGGCACGCTGGAGCGCGCGGTGCAGGTCTTCCGCCTCGGCGTGTCCAAGGATGCGCCGGTGGTCAAGCCGGCCGGTGCCCGCTCGCCCGGGTCCCAGCGCGTGCCCGCCTGACGCCGGCGATCGCCAGGAGCCCCAGGCCCATCGTGGCCAGCGTGCCGGCTTCGGGCACGGCGGCGACGGGCCCGCGGCCGTACACCACGTCGTCGATGGCAATGATGTCGTTGCCGGTGTAGAAGCTGACCGAGTCGATGAGCTTGCCCGGGTTGTGGAAGCCCACAAAGGCCATGCCCCCCAGCGACATGTCGCCGTAGGGCAGGCTGATCTCCTGGCGCGCGCCATCCTGGAAGGTGAGGGTGCCGGTGGCCAGCTGCAGGCCCGAGAAATACGCGCCGAAGTAGCTGACCCCCTCACCGAACGTGAAGGTGATGGTGCCTTTCTTGCCCGGCGCAAGCAGGAACTGACTGCCCGCCTCGGTGGTGTTGAAGCCGCAGAGTGCCGCCCGACAGCCTGAATCGTCCGTCACCCGGCCCCCCTGGATGGCCAGCCCGGCCGGCATGCCGCCTTCGAAATCGAGCATCACGCGGCCGCCGGTCGTACCCAGGAAGGACGCCTGACTGGCTGCCGCCTGCGGGCCCACCGTGCTCGCTCCGCTGTCGAACCCCGACGTCACGGCGAGCTGGGCCATGGCGGGCGCACCCAGCAGCATCGCGAGCAGGGGGAGCAGGGTCTTCACAGGGCTTGGCATGGTCATCTACCTCGGGGCCACAGCAGATCAGAGGGTGCGCGTCGAGGGCCCGGTGCGCTCACCTTCGGCGTAACGAATCCGGGTTACGCCTTCTGTATCAAACTGTATCGAGATGGGTGGCCGGCATGGAACCCCTGGATGCCGGGAGCGGCTCGGGTTTTGCCCCCCGCCTCACCCATTCAGGGTGTGCAAAAGGCGTCTGACCACGCGACGCCTCCTGGGGTAACCCCTGCTCAGCCTTGCGGCTCGTACCCTTCTTCGGTGATGGCGGCCAGCACCTGCGCTCGCTCCAGCACGGTCTCCACCGTCACCTGCCCGGATGGCAGGTCGACCTGGACACGCGCGCCCGGGTCCAGCGTCTGCACAGCCTGGGTCACGGCCTTGACGCAGTGGCCGCAGCTCATGCCGCTGACAGTGATCTGGTGGGTCTGGGTGCTCATGAATTGACTCCGGTTGGATGCGATGCAGACCATTTTCCCGCGTTACCCGCTCGCACCGTGGGCGGGTGACCACGCCGGCCGGTGTCTGCCGCCATGGCGGGCGGGGCCATCGCGTAAACTGCACGCTCACATGCCACGTGCATGCGCTGGCTGTCCGTAGCTCAACTGGATAGAGCAGCTGCCTTCTAAGCAGCAGGTCGGGGGTTCGAGTCCCTCCGGACAGGCCAACCCGTCAACCGGCGGTCAGCCGCGGGCCCGGCCCGTACGGCGAGCCGTTCCACGAACAAGGGACTGTCGTCAGCCATGTTTGCCGCGATCAAGCGACTCCTGGGTACCCGGGGCGGCGCAGGCGCCGATGGCGACGTGCTGGCCACCTGGGCCAAGGCCGAAGGGCATCAGCTCAAGCGCGTCAAGGACAGCCGTGGGGCAGGGGGCTTTGTCGTCAGCACCCAGGCCGGCTGGCGCGTCGAGTGGGGCGCGTCCCAGCGGCCCTACATTGCCGGTCAGGAGCTGCGCTTTCGCAGTGACACCGGTCTGCCGCACGACGTGCAGATGCTGCTGCTCAGCAAGGTCCTCACGCAGACCCTCGAGACCGATGTCTTCAGTCGCTACACCAACGCGATGCAGACCCAGGTCGATCACACGCTGCCCGAGGAAATGCGCTGGTTGGCCATGCACCCGCGCATCTCGATGGCGGCCTCGCCCGTGCTGGCCCGCCGGTTTGCGCTGTTCTGCAACGCCGAAGAGGTGGCGCGCGCATGGCTCGATGAAGACATGCTGTCCCAGCTCGATGCGGCCGCCACCTCCTGGTGGACCGACGCGCTGCTGCTGGTGCTGACGCTCAACCGCGGCATCCTCACCGTCCGCATGAGCGGGCAGAACCTTGAGGCAGCGCAGCTGCACTTCGTCGGTGGGCTGTTTGACCGGGCCGCAGCCCGCTGCCGCGCCATCGCCCGGGGCTGAGGCGCAGACAGTTCGGCTGGCGCCGGATCAGCCCTTGCGCCGCTGCAGAAAGGCCGCGATGGCCGTGCCGGCCGCAGGCTGCGTCAGGTTGCGCAGAAAGTGCGCCTGCTCCTGTTGCAGATGGGCATGCAGGGGGCGCGAATCCGCCTCGTTCACCAGTTCCTTGATGCTGGCCACGGCACCCGCCGGCAATGTGGCCAGCTCGTCTGCCCACGCAAGCGCCGCCGACAGCGCCGTGCCCGACGGAGCCAGCCGCTGGACCAGCCCCAGCGCGGCCCAGTCCTGCGCGCTGTGCGTGCCGCCGTCCCACAGCCAGGCCAGCGCCCGGCCGCGGCCCACCCGGCGCGCAAGCTGCCACGAGGTGCCACCGTCGGGCGACAGGCCGATCTGGCTGTAGGCCATCGTGAACCGGGCGTCCTCGGCCGCCACGATCAGGTCGCACGCCAGCGCCAGGGAGACGCCACCGCCTGCAGCCCGTCCCTCAATGGCCGCGATCACCGGTTTCGGGAAGCTCTGCAGTCCCTCCACCCATTGATGGAAGGCGCCGATGGCCGCTTCCTGTGCGGGCAGATCGTGGTCGCGGTTGTGCCCCAGGCGCGCCAGGTCGCCGCCACTGCAGAAGTGGCCACCCGAGCCGGTCAGCACCACGGCTGCGACGTCGGGGTTGTCTTCCGCCATGCCGAGTGTTTCGATGCCCGCGGCGTACACCTGGGGTGACAGCGCATTGCGGTTGGCCGGTCCGTGCAGGGTCAGCACGAGGGTGGCGCCGTGGCGCGAAGTCTGCAGTTCAGTGGTCATGCCTTGGTTTGCCGTGTTGATTCATGGAAACTGCTGGGAATCCCTCGCGATTCTCGCCCCCGGGATGCATTTCGCTTCATGCTAGAGTGGTTTACTGGCCTCAAAGCACACCCTCATGATTCATTGCAACAAGGTGTCGGCCGCGGTTCTCGCTGGAGTGGCACTGGGTTTCGTGCCGGTTGCGTCTCACGGCTTGGGCTTCGGTCGCCCCGTCAGCCGCGCCATCCTCGGCGAACGCCTGCAGATGCAGGTTCCCATCCGCCTTGAAGCCGGCGAAGACCTTGCCCAGGATTGCCTTGCCAGCGACGTCTACGTTGGCGAAGACAAACTGCCTCGCGGCGCGGTGTCCCTTGCAGTGGAACGCGCAGTCGGGGCCTCCGAGGCCACCTTGCGCCTGCAGACGCAAGGCGCGCTGAACGAGCCGGTGGTGACGGTCTATCTGATTGCAGGCTGTCAAGCACGCGTCACCCGCAAGTTCGTGCTCTTCGTCGACCCGCCCTCGCTGGCGGCGGCCGAGACCGCTCCGCTCACTGCCACCGCCCCCTCGGACAACCCTGCCCCTGCGGATGCGGGGGGCGCTGCTGCCCCGTCCACCCGTCGCCCGGCATCGAGCACCGCCGCCCGCACGGCTGCTCGCGCGCCTGCGACGCGTGCGGCCGCTTCGCCCGCCAGTGAGGCGGGGGGCATGGCCTCCCCCGGTGCTGGCGGCCTGTCCACCTCGATGGGGGCAGCAGCAAAGGCTCCGAAGGCGGCGAAGGCCGATCCGGGCAGCCGACTGCTGCTCGATCCGATCGAGCAGGATGCACTGGTCCTGCCTGAACTGCGCCCCACCGCCACATTGGGCACGGCTGCCCTCGACGATTCGCCCGCCTCCAAGGAGCGTCGGGCGGCCGCTGCCGCGCTGTGGCAGGCGTTGAACGCCACCCCCGAGCAACTCGCCCGTGACCGCCAGCGCCTGGCCGAACTCGAGCAGCGGCTGGTGGCCCTGCAGGCCGAAAGCGACAAGGCCAAGGCTGCGCTGGCCCGCCCCGCCCCCGTGAGCGAGGCGACCCCCGCTTGGTGGGTCGCTGTCCTCGGGGCGCTCGTGCTGGTCCTGCTGCCGTTGGTGCTGTGGCTGGGGTGGCGGCTGTGGCGTGCCCATCGCGCAGCCGCGTCGTCCGACTGGATGGCGTCTGCCGCGAACAGCGAACCGCGCGACACCGGTGTGGACGACGACCTGAGCCGCACCTCGGTCGACTTCGTGCGCCGTCCCGAGGGTGTCCACGCGCCTGAAGTCGACACCTTCCAGGGCGAGCTTGCGCACCCGGCACCCTCGGTCCAACCTGACTGGAGCGTGCCTGCACCGGCTCCGTTCACGCCCGCTCCGGTGTTCCAGGCGCCCGCGCCGAGCGTCACGCTGGAGCCACCGCCTGCCCCGGCTGTCGCGTCGATGGCCTCACCGGTGCAGCGCGAGGCCCTGCGCGAGGTGTCCGTCGAAGAACTGATCGACCTGGAACAGCAGGCCGAGTTCTTCGTGGTGCTGGGTCAGGACGATGCGGCCATCGACCTCCTCGAAGGGCACGTCCAGAGCACCACCGGGGGCAGCCCGCTGCCTTACCTCAAGCTGCTCGAGATCTACCAGCGCCTGGGCCAGCGTGCCGATTACGAGCGCGTGCAGGCCGATTTCAACGCCCGGTTCAATGGCTATGCGCCCGCCTGGGAAGCCGACCTGCAACAGGGTCACAGCCTGGCCGATTACCCTGGGGTGATCGAGCGCCTGCAGGGTCTGTGGTCCACACCGGCGCGGGCCATGGACGTGCTCGAGAAATCGCTGACCCGGCCGGATCACGACGCCGAGACCTTCGACCTGCCGGCCTACCGCGAACTGCTGTTCCTGTACGCCGTGGCGCGCGATCTGTCCGAGCGTGAATCGCGGGATCGCCAGGCCGTGGACCTGTTGCTGCCCGAGATGGGCGGTGCGCAGCCCGCATCGCAGCTGACCGTGCCCGGTGAATCCGATGAAGTGGCCCCGTTGATGGCCACCCGGCCCATCAAGGCGCAGCCGGGTGCCCGTCCCAGCATCAGCCTCGACCTGCATCTGGAAGACCTGGCCTCGCCGGATCCCGACCCGGCGGCATCCGAGGTGCGCGTCACCGACCCTCTGCCGGGTGCGCCCCGCACGCTCGACCCGCTGCCGTTCCACGTGGACGACAGCGACACGCCGCAGCACATCGGCAAAGTGTGATCAGGCGCCGCCGCGGCGGCCTCTCGGTCACATGCCGGCGTCGCTGCCTTCGCGTGGTGCGCCGGCCGGCGTCTGCATGGCCTGCAGGATCAGCTGACGGGTCAGCCGGTCGGACACCAGTTCGGCAAAGTTCAGCACGAACTGGCGCATGTAGGCGCCCCGCTTGAAGGCGAGCCGCGCCAGGTTGGGGCCGAAGAGGTGGCCGACGGGGCGCGCCACCAGCTCGCTGCCCGGCGTGTTCATCAGCGGGTCGTCCTTCACCGCCATCTCGGCCACCAGCCCGATGCCCATGCCAAGACGGGCGTAGGTCTTGATCACGTCGGAGTCGATCGCCTCCATCACCACGTTCGGCGTGAGCCCGCGCTGCGCGAAGGCCTGGTCGATGCGCTTGCGGCCGGTGAAGGAGGGGTGATACGAAATCAGCGGCTCGGCGGCCAGCTGTTCGAGCGTCAGGCGCGGCACCTGGGCCAGTGGGTGCCCGGCCTGCATCACCACCACGTGCTGCCATTCGTAGCAGGGCAGGGTGACGAGCTCCGGGAAGTCGCTGAGCGACTCGGTGGCCAGGCCCACGTCGGCAACTTCGTCCAGCACCATGCGCGCCACCTGTTCGGGCGTGCCCTGGTGCAGGCTCACGGCCACCTTGGGGTATTTGCGGCGCAGGGCGGCCACGGGCTCGGGCAGCACGTAACGCGCCTGGGTGTGCGTGGTCGCAATCGAGAGCGTGCCGGCATCCTGCATGGCGTACTCCTCGCCGATGCGTTTGAGGTTCGCCACCTCGCGCAGGATGATGTCGATGGACTTCAGCACCTGCTGGCCAGGCTCCGTGACCCGGCGCAGGCGCTTGCCGTGGCGCACGAAGATGTCGACGCCCAGTTCTTCCTCCAGCTCCAGAATGGCTTTGGAGATGCCGGGCTGCGAAGTGTGCAAGGCCTTGGCGGTTTCGGTGAGGTTCAGGTTACGCCGTGCGGCTTCCCAGACGAAGCGGAACTGGTGCAGGTTCATGGTGTCTGTTGGACTGCCGTGCTGGCGCCCTCAAGCGACAGGCTGCGCGGGGTGCGCGAGCTGCCAGGCCGAGTCGGCCAGCGCCTGGATCAGCAGGGCAGTCTCGCCCACGGCCGCGCTCAGCGTCCATGTCACATCCGGGTGGGCTTCGGACAGCTCGGTCATCAGGCGGGGCAGGTCCTTGCGCACATGCCCGCCAGCGCCCAGAAACAGCGGCACCACCGTCACCGCGGTGCACCCCGCCTCGGCCAGTTCACGGCCGGCGGCCGGCAGGTCGGGCGACATGAATTCGAGAAAGGCCAGGCGAATGTGCGCGGCCAGGGCCGCATCGCCTGCGGCAAGGGCGCGCTGGCGCAAGGCTTCCGCGGCGGCCTCGAAGGGGCGTGCCCAGTTCGGGTCGCGGGCGCCGTGGGCGAACAGCAGGATGCCGGAGGCAGAGGAAGACATGGCGGAGGCTTTCAACGGTAACGCACGAGCCACACGAAGGCGCTCATGGACAGCAGGAGGTACAGCGCACTCGGTGCGGCGGCGGCCAGCCACGGTTGCCACTGGTGCAACAGGCCCAGGTGGCTGCTGATGTGGTTGGCCAGCACGAAGCTGATGCCCAGCATGATGCCGCCAAAGATCTTCAGGCTCATGCCGCCGCTGCGTGCGTGCAGGTAGGCAAAGGGCAGGGCGAGCGCCACCATCACCAGGCACACCACGGGGTAGAAGCTCTTCTTCCAGAACTCGATTTCGTAGCGCTGCGCTGCCTGGGCGTTGCTGGCCAGGTGGCGGGTATAGCGCCACAGCGCCAGGGTCGACATCGTGTCCGGCGGCAGCACCGAGGCCGAGACCACCAGCGGTGTCAGGCTGCTCTGCCAGGCGAGCTGCACATGGGTCTGCTCGCGCACCACGGGGCGGGCCTCGCGCACGGCTTCCTCGCCCAGCAGGTCGTGCGTGAGCCACAGTGTCTCGTTCACCTCGCGCAGCTGCCACACCGAGCCGACGTCGTCGCCGCCGGCGCTGACGTCGGCCTGTCGCGCCGAGAGGCGGCGCAGCAGCCGTCCGCTGTCGTCGAACTCGAAGATGCGCACGTCGCCGAACTGGTCCTGCCGCACGGCCTTGCCCACGCTGACCGTGATCAGGTGGGTGCTGCCATCGGGCTGGGCGCGCCGTTCACGCAGCCAGGCGCCCGACTGGCCCAGCTTCAGGCCCTGGCGGGTGCTGAACTGCGCCTTGTGCACCTGCAGCTGCGCCTCGGACCAGGGCACGTACCAGTTGCCGATCCACACCATGATGGCCGCGGCCAGCACGCCCAGCAGCCCGAGCAGGCTCAGCGCCCGGCCGGGCCCCAGGCCGCCTGTGCGCAGGATGGTGAACTCTGAGGTCTGCGCCAGCCTGGACAGCGCCAGGATGGCGCCGATCAGCAATGCGATGGGGAAGAGGTCATACAGGTGGGCGCCCTGCATCAGCACGCAGGTCCACAGCACGTGGTGCAGCTTGTAGCCCAGACGGCCCAGGTTGCGCACTTCGTCGACAAAGTCGATGAAGAAGAACAGGGCCGAGAAGGCCAGTGCCACCAGCGCCACGTGG
The DNA here is from genome assembly GCF_003100395.1 of Aquabacterium olei. Taxonomy (NCBI): domain Bacteria; kingdom Pseudomonadati; phylum Pseudomonadota; class Betaproteobacteria; order Burkholderiales; family Sphaerotilaceae; genus Aquabacterium; species Aquabacterium olei. Next base: position 2,612,240 of record NZ_CP029210.1, on the reverse strand, counting down.
CGCACGATGGTGCCGAAGATCAGTCGGCGAACGGTCTTCATGCGCGGGCCTCCTGCGGGCGGCGGCCCAGCATGCGGAAGGCGCCGTCACGCCAGGCGATCAGGGCCAGCAGCGCCATGGTCAGCCCGCCATGCACGCCCAGCACGGCCGGCGCCCACTTCATCTTGCCCTGTGTGACCCACGACTGCGTGAGCGTCAGCAGGTTGAAGTAGACGACGAAAAGAAGCAGCGCGTAAACCAGGTTCCAGCTGCTGTTGCGGCGGCTGTTGCCGGCGGCCAGGGCGAGGCCGGCCAGCACCATGTTGAGGGCAGCCCACACCAGGCCCAGGCGCCAGACCAGTTCGCCGCGCGCCTCGCGGCTGCGGTCGGCCAGGAGGTCGGTGGTCGACATGGCGCGCAGCTCCGGAGCAGCCGAGCCGGCGTCCGGCGCCTCGCCCACCAGCACCCGGGCACGGTCGAAGTGGGCGCTGGTGATCTCGCCCGTGTCCAGTCGGGTCTGGATGCGCTCGCCGTTGTTCAGGATCAGGTAGCGCATGCCCTTGTCGACCTGCAGTTGCCCTTCGCGCGCCGTGACGACCGATTCGGTGCCTTCATCGGTCAGCACCATGAAGACATTGCGCCCGGTGGTCTGGCCGTCGCTGTGGCTGTCGATGAAGAACACGCGCTTGCCATCGGCAGATGCCTGAAACTGACCCGGGGCGATGCGCGCCATGTCGGAGCGCTTCTCGAAGCGGTGCCGCAGGACCTCGGTCTGGTCATAAGCCCACGGACGCGCCACCAGCGTGCTGGCCGCCACCAGCGCCACGATGGGCCAGGCCATGCGCAGCAGCGGGCGCAGAAAGCTGAATTGCCGCGCACCGCTGGCCTGCCAGACCACCATCTCGCTGTCGCGCCACATGCGGCTGAGCACCGACACGACCGACACGAACAGCGCGAGCGCCAGCAGCACCGGCAGCTGTGTGACGACGGTGTAGCTGAGGATCAGGCTCACGTCGGCCGGCGCAAAAGCGCCCTTGGTGGCCTGACCCAGGATGCGGATGAGCACCATGGTGAGCACCACGGTGAGCAGCACCACGAGCGTGGCCATGAAACTGCGCCAGAGTTCACGGCGCACGGAGGAATCGAATAACATTGCTTGGATCTGTCTATCCCGTCCATTATGGACTTGCACTGCATGGACTACCGCTCCACCGTGGCCCACGGGCCCGCCCTGTCCCAGCTCAATGCCGATGCGCTGCTGGTGGTTTTCACGGCCGATCAGGGCAGCACGGGTGATCCGGTGCTGGACCAGATCGCCAGGGACGCCATCGCCGCCGGCGACTTCGCGCTCAAGGCGGGCAAGAGCCTGTACGTGCATCGACCGGCGGGCGTGAAGGCCTCGCGCGTGGTGCTGCTGGCCGCGGCCGATGCCACCCCCAAGGCGCTGAAGGCCGCCGTGGCCAAGGGCGTGGCCCACATCAAGGACCTCGGTGCGGCCCACGCCGCTCTGGCCGTGGCCGCCGGTGTGACGCTGGAAGCGGCCCACGCCCACGCCCTGGTGCTGGCCGTGGCCGATGCCACCTACATCTATACGCACACCAAGCCGAGCGCGCCCAAGCCCGGGCAGCTGCGCAAGGTGACGCTGGCCTGCACGCAGGACGAGGCCGCTGGCGTCAAGCGCGGTCTGGCTGAAGGCCAGGCGGTGGCCGAAGGCGTGACGCTGGCCCGCGAGCTGGGCAACCGCCCGGGCAACCACTGCACCCCGAGCTTTCTGGCCAGCGAAGCCAAGCGCCTGGGCCGCGAGTTCAAGTCGCTCAAGGTCGAGGTGCTCGATCGCCCGGCCCTGGAAAAGCTCGGCATGGGCTCCTTCCTGTCGGTCACCAACGGCTCGGCGCAGCCGCCCAAATTCATCATCCTGCGCTACCAGGGCGCGGCCGCGAGCCAGGCGCCGCTGGTGCTGGTGGGCAAGGGCATCACGTTCGACACGGGCGGCATCTCGATCAAGCCGAGCGCCGGCATGGACGAAATGAAGTTCGACATGGGCGGCGCGGCCAGCGTGCTGGGCACCTTCCGTGCCGTGGCCGAACTGCAGCCGCGCATCAACCTGATCGGCCTGGTGCCCGCATGCGAGAACATGCCCAGCGGCACGGCCACCAAGCCGGGCGATGTGGTCACCAGCATGTCGGGCCAGACGATCGAGGTGCTCAACACCGACGCAGAGGGCCGCCTGATCCTGTGCGACGCGCTGACCTATGCCGAGCGCCTGAAACCGGCTGCCGTGATCGACATCGCCACGCTGACCGGCGCCTGCGTGATCGCGCTGGGCAACCAGCACAGCGGCCTGTTCTCGGCGGACGACGAGCTGGCACAGGCGCTGCTGAAGGCCGGCCAGCAGGCACAGGACACCGCCTGGCGCATGCCGCTGGACGACGAGTACGCCGAAGGCCTGAAGAGCAACTTCGCCGACATCGCCAACGTGGGCGGCCGCGAGGGTGGGGCCATCACGGCGGCCTGCTTCCTAGCGAAGTTCACCAAGGCCTACCGCTGGGCCCACCTCGACATTGCCGGCTCGGCGTGGAAGTCGGGGGGCGCCAAGGGTGGCACCGGTCGCCCGGTCGGTCTGCTGACGCGCTTCATCCTGGACCAGGCCGCGGCCGGCAAGGAGGCCATCGTGCCGCGTGCTGTGAAGGCCGTGAAAGCTGTGAAGGCGGCTGGATCGTCACGCACGACCCCACTGCGGCAGGAAACTGCCGCCGCACCGACCCGCGCGCCGCGCGTCCGCACGGCCCGCGTGAGTGCCGCTTCGAACAAGGTCTGAGCGGATCATGAGCGAGGCCCGGACAGGCAAGGTCGAGTTCCACCACGGGGTGGGCGACAAGCTGGCGTATGCCTGCCGCCTGCTGCGCAAGGCGTACCGGGCCGGGGCCCGCGTGGTGGTGACGGGGGATGAAGCGAGCCTGCGCACCCTCGATCGCCAGCTCTGGACATTTGACGAGCAGGAGTTCCTGCCGCATGTGCTGGCCGCGGCGGCAGGCGATCTGCCTGCCTGTCAGCACGACACGGCCATCTGGCTCACGCCTGACCCGGCCACCGCGCCGGGCGAGCGCAGCGTGCTGGTGAATGTGGGACAGCGGCTGCCGGCGGGCATGGACCGCTGTGCCCGGCTGTTCGACATCGTCTCCAGCGAGCCGGAGGACCGCCAGCTCGGGCGGCAACGCTGGAAGCAGTACGCAGCCATGGGCTGGCAGGTGCAGCCGCACGAGGTCAAGGAATGAGCCAGTCGCCCCGCCCGCCTGCCCATGTGCCGACGTTGACGGAGGTGATCGACCTGCCTGTCGACGTGGCGGGTGTCGGGCAGACCGTATCTGCACCGGTCGTCACATCCGGTTTTCCGAACGCCCGGCCGGCGTGGGCGCCCATCTCCAATCTGGTGGTGGGGGCACCGGGCGACACCCCGCTGGTGGATCTGCCCATGCAGCCGGTGGCTACCGGCGCGGCCACGCGTGCCGACATCACCGAGGCGCAGATTGCGCAGCGCGTGCTCAACGACGTGCAGAAGCAGATCGACGGCCTGCTCGATTTCCGGCTTCGGGAGGCCATCGGGCCGATCCTCGCGCGCCACAGCGAAGCCCTGGTGCGCGATTTGCGTGAAGAACTCGGGCGCACCATGCGAGACGTGGTGGCCCGGTCCGTGGCGCAGGAGGTGGCGAAACTTCGCCAGCGCTGAACCACGGTGCCTTGTGAACCGTACCCAAACGCTTTCAACCCAACCGACGAGGTGGACATGACCCTTCGCTTTGCCCCTTCCCCGAGCCTGCGCCACGTGGCCCTGGCTGCCGCATCGTTTGCCGCCCTGGCCACGGCCGGCGGCGCAGCCCAGGCCCAGACTGTGGTCAAGATCGGCCACGTGGGCCCGGTGTCCGGCCCGCAGGCGCACTACGGTCGCGACAACGAGAACGGCGCACGCATGGCGGTCGACGAACTCAACAAGCAGAACATCTCGATCGGCGGCAAGAAGGTGACCTTCGAACTGCTGGCCGAAGATGACGCAGCCGACCCGAAGCAGGGCACGGCGGCCGCGCAGAAGCTGTGTGACGCCAAGGTCAACGGCGTGGTGGGCCACCTGAACTCGGGCACCACCATCCCGGCCTCGAAGGTGTACAACCAGTGCGGCCTGCCGATGATCTCGCCCTCGGCCACCAACCCCGACCTGACCAAGCCGGGCTACAAGAACGTGTTCCGCCTGCTGGCCAACGACAACGCCCTGGGCGCCGGTCTGGCCAATTACGCGCATGGCACCCTGAAGCTCAAGAAGGTCGCGATCATCGATGACCGCACGGCCTACGGCAAGGGCGTGGCCGAAGTGTTCGCCAAGACCGCCAAGCAACTGGGTATGGAGGTGGTGAGCCAGCAGTACACGAACGACAAGGCGGTGGACTTCATGGCCATCCTGACGGCCATCAAGAACAAGAAGCCGGACGGCATCTTCTTCGGTGGCATGGACCCGCAGGCCGGCCCGATGCTGCGCCAGATGCAGCAGCTGGGGCTGACCAAGACCTACCTGTTCGGCGGCGACGGCATTTGTACCGACAAGCTGATCGAACTGGCCAGCGGCGCCAAGACGCTGGGCAACGTGGTCTGCGCGGTGGGCGGTGCCTCGCTCGAGAAACTGGCCGGCGGCAAGGACTGGCGCGCCCGTTACGACGCCAAGTTCCCGGGCCAGTTCCAGGTCTATTCGCCCTACACCTACGACGCCACAATGGTGCTGGTGGACGCGATGAAGCGCGCGAACTCGGTCGACCCGAAGGTGTACGGCCCGAAGATCGTCGAGGCCGCTTACCAGGGCGTGACGGCCAAGGTGCAGTTCGAATCGAATGGCGAGCTGAAGAACCCCGCCATGACGTTGTACGGCTACAAGGACGGCAAGAAGACGCCGGTGAACTGACGCGAAGCATGCTAAAGTAGCGGGCTTCGGAGAGGTGGATGAGCGGTTTAAGTCGCACGCCTGGAAAGCGTGTGTAGGTTAATAGCCTACCGCGGGTTCGAATCCCGCCCTCTCCGCCAGAACACAACCCCAAGTGATTCCTTCACTTGGGGTTTTTTGCTTTTCGGGCCAGGGTCAGGGGTGTGGCAGCGGCAGGCTGCGTGACTCCTTCACCATCTCCATGACCACATACGTGTGGGTCTGCTTCACACCCGGCAGGCCGGAGATGTGCTCGCCCATCACCCGCCTGTACTCGTTGATGTCGCGGGTGCGGACTTTCAGCAGGTAGTCGAAGTCGCCGGCGATCATGTGGCATGACTCGATCTCGGGGATGCGTTGCACGGCTTCGTTGAAGCGCCGGAGTTCGTGCTCGGTGGTGCCGGCCAGCAGCACTTGCACCACAACGATGTGACCGGCCCCCACGGCATCGGGATCCAGGTCGGCGTGGTACCCGCGGATCACCCCTGTTTTCTCCAGCCGCCGCACCCGCTCTGCACACGGCGTCTTGGTGAGGCCGACCCGGCGGGACAGTTCCACGATGGACAGGCGGGCGTCTGCCTGCAGTTCGGCGAGGATCTTGAGGTCAATGCGGTCCATGTGCGAGACAGTCTTTCTGACTTCCAAAGCTGCTTGTAAAAGTCATTATGGCTTTTCAGATCGAAAATTTGGAGCCATTTACTGCGGTGTTTCGAAAACAATTCAGCCCATCTGGCGGATGCGTTTTCCGCCATCTCTCGCGACTGCAGCGCGCGCAGCCCTCTGCGCCATGCGCCAGCCCCTCAGGAGTACCCGGACATGACCGCCACCATCCCCACCAGCCTCTGGCCCATCGGTGCGTTTGACGCCTCGGCCACCGCCTTGCCCACCGCGCCCCGCAGTGAGATTCGCCGCAGGATCGACGCAGCATGGCGCACCCCTGAACCGGTCTGCGTGCCCACCCTGGTCGACGCCGCACGCATCCCGGCGGCGTTGCGTGAGCCGGTGCGTGGCCTGGCGCACGATCTTGTGAGCGGCCTGCGCGCCACCCGCTCGCGTTCGTCGGGTGTCGATGCGCTGATGAAGGAATTCTCACTGTCCAGTCAGGAGGGCGTGGCGCTGATGTGTCTGGCCGAAGCGCTGCTCCGCGTGCCGGACAAGGCCACGGCAGACCGCCTGATTCGTGACAAGCTGGCCGACGGAGACTGGCGTTCCCACATCGGCAACAGCCCGTCGCTGTTCGTCAACGCGGCCACCTGGGGCCTGCTGATCACGGGCCGGCTGGTGTCGACCAGCAGCGAAGAGGGGCTGTCGTCTGCGCTGACCCGTCTGGTGGCGCGCGGTGGTGAGCCGCTGATCCGCAAGGGCATGGACCTGGCGATGCGCATGCTCGGCGAGCAGTTCGTCACCGGCCGCGACATCGACGAGGCCTTGCGCCGTGGCCGTGCCCACGAGAAGAAGGGCTATCGCTACTCGTTCGACATGCTGGGCGAGGCGGCCATGACGGCCGCCGATGCTGACCGCTATTTCGGTGACTACGAGCGGGCCATCGAGGCGATCGGGCAGTCGTCCACCGGCCGCGGTGTGGTCGACGGCAACGGGATCTCGGTGAAGCTCTCTGCGCTGCACCCGCGCTACACCTGGTCGCAGCGTGAACGCGTGCTGGCCGAATTGCTGCCCAAGCTGAAGACCCTGTGCCTGCAGGCCAAGCGCCACGACATCGGCCTGAACATCGATGCCGAGGAGGCCGATCGTCTGGACATTTCGCTGGATCTGCTGGAGGCCCTGGCGCTCGACCCGGCACTGGCGGGCTGGACCGGGCTCGGCTTTGTCGTGCAGGCGTACCAGAAGCGCGCACCGTATGTGCTCGATTTCGTGATTGACCTGGCCCGCCGCAGCGGTCGTCGGATGATGGTGCGTCTGGTCAAGGGCGCGTACTGGGATGCCGAGATCAAGCGCGCGCAGATCGATGGGCTCTCGGGTTACCCGGTCTACACCCGCAAGGTGTACACGGACGTGTCCTACCTGGCGTGTGCCAAGAAGCTGCTCGCCGCGCGCGATGTGATATATCCGCAGTTCGCCACCCACAACGCGCACTCGCTGGCCGCAATCTTCCATCTTGCCGCGGCTGAGGGGCGTGCCTGGCAGCCCGGCGACTACGAGTTCCAGTGCCTGCATGGCATGGGCGAGCCGCTGTACGACCAGATCGTGGGCCAGGCCGAGCGCCACCGCATGGTGCGCATCTATGCGCCGGTGGGCAGCCATGAGACCCTGCTGGCTTACCTGGTTCGTCGTCTGCTGGAAAACGGCGCCAACACCAGTTTCGTGAACCGCATCGTGGACGAGCGGGTGCCGGTGGAAGAACTGATTGCCGACCCGGTCGAGCAGGCCGCGCCGCTGGCTGGCGCACCGCATCCGAAGATTCCGCTGCCCGCTGAGCTGTTCGGGACGCTGCGCGCCAACTCCGAGGGCCACGACCTGGCCAGCGAAACGGTGCGTGAACGCATTGCCACCGCGCTGGCTGCCTCCTGCGAAACGGCCTTCCGAGCGGGACCGACGCTCGCGGTCGAGGCCGCTGAAGCGATCGTCCAACCGGTCTGCAACCCCGCCGACCACCGCGATGTGGTGGGCCACGTGGCAGAGGCCACGGCCGCAGACGTGGCTCAGGCACTGCTGGCTGCCCATGCGGTGGCATCCGAGTGGGGCGCCACCCCGGCCGCCGTGCGCAGCGACGCGCTGGAGCGCGCTGCGGAACTGTTCGAGCGCGACGCCGACATCCTGCTGGCGCTCACTGTGCGCGAGGCGGGCAAGTCGTGGGGCAACGCCGTGGCGGAGCTGCGGGAAGCCGTCGACTTCCTGCGCTACTACGCACAACAGGCGCGGGGCTTCGATCCTGCCACCCATGTGCCGCTGGGCCCCGTGCTGTGCATCAGCCCGTGGAACTTCCCGCTGGCCATCTTCACCGGACAGGTGGCTGCCGCCCTGGCCGCAGGCAACTCTGTGCTGGCCAAGCCTGCTGAGCAAACGCCCCTGATTGCCGCCTTTGCGGTTCGCCTGCTGCATGAAGCCGGGGTGCCGGTGGCGGCCGCGCAATTGTTGCCCGGCCGTGGCGAGACCGTGGGCGCCGCCCTGGTGGCGGATGCCCGCGTGCGCGGCGTGATGTTCACTGGCTCGACCGAGGTCGCGGCGCTGATCAACCGCACGCTGGCTGCGCGCGGTGGCAACGTGCCGCTGATTGCCGAGACCGGCGGCCAGAACGCCATGATCGTCGATTCCACGGCGCTGCCCGAGCAGGTGGTGGGCGACGTGCTGGCCTCGGCCTTCGATTCGGCCGGCCAGCGTTGCTCGGCACTGCGCGTGCTGTGTCTGCAGGAGGACATCGCGGATGGCGTGCTGCACATGCTGCAGGGCGCGTTCACCGAGCTGCGCCTGGGCAACCCCGCCGACGTCCGCATCGACATCGGCCCGGTGATCGACGCCGAAGCGCGCGATGGCCTGCAAAGCCACGTGGCCGCGATGCAGCACAAGGGCGCCCGTGTCACCCAGTTGACGCTGCCCGCCGAATGCGCACACGGCACCTTCGTCGCCCCGACCATCATCGAGATCGGTGCGCTGTCGGAGCTGGGACGCGAGCAGTTCGGCCCCATCCTGCACGTGCTGCGCTACCGTGCCGCCGACCTGGACAGCCTGATCGACGCCATCAATGCCAGCGGCTATGGCCTGACGATGGGCGTGCACACGCGCATCGACGAGACGGTGGAGCGGGTGGCCGCCCGCGCGCATGTCGGCAACCTCTATGTGAACCGCAACGTCATTGGTGCGGTGGTGGGGGTGCAGCCCTTCGGCGGCGAAGGCCTGTCCGGCACAGGACCGAAGGCGGGTGGCCCGCTGTACCTCCATCGCCTGCTGGCCCGCACCTCGGGGCCCCGACTGCACAACGGTGCCGTGTCGGTCACGGAAGGGGATGAGACCCGGTCGGCCGACCAGGCATTTGCCGCCTTCCTGAGCTGGCTGGACGGCGCCGGGCGGGCCCTGCTGGAGGGCGACGAACTCGCCGTGCTGCGCGACCGCGCCGACGCCTGCCGTGCGCGCCGCATCAGTGGCCTGCGCGTGGCCTTGCCCGGCCCCACGGGCGAGGACGACAGCCTGCGCTTCACCGCGCGCGGCACGATTGCCGGGGTGGCGGACACCGCCACGGCCGTGCTGCATCAGCTGATGGCGGCGCTGGCGAGCGGCAACCACCTGGTGGTGGCAGAAGGCCATGCGGCCCGGGTGGTGGTGGCCTCGCTGCCCGCGCCCCTGCGCTCGCATGTGACGGTGGATGCGGCGTGGTTCGAGCGCGAGCTGGGCGCGGTGCTGTTCGAGGGCAGCGAGGCCGATGCCGATGCCTTGCGTGTTCGCGTGGCGTCTCGCCCCGGCCCGATCCTGCAGTTGCTGCAACCGACACCGGACTACGACCTGAGCCGCCTGGTGCACGAGCGGACGTTGTCGATCAACACCGCCGCGGCCGGTGGCAACGCCAGCCTGATGGCCATGGGCGCTTGACGCCAACCCCCCCCGGCTTCCAGCCGCGGGGGAGCACCTTGCCTCAGCGCGGCTGTTTTGCCTGACTGTCCAGCCAGCGCAGCGCGCCGTAGAACACCGTGGCGACCCCCGCGCCGGTCGCCAGGGTCATCTTTGCCGCTGCGGCAAAGCCCCCCAGGTACCACGCGATGGCGCCCCCCACCGGCAGGCTGAGCGCGCTGACGATGCCGGCCACGAGCAGGGTGAGCCCGTTGGCGCCGTTGATGCGCTGGTGGATGGCGCTGTACTCCATCCAGGTGGCCACCGACAGGATCAGGGCCAGCGTGCCGGCCCACAGCATCCAGAACGTGTTCATCGTTCCCTCCGCGCGGGCGCAAGGACGAGACCGGGTGTGGCGAAGCCACGGGTGATGCTGTTCATTGTCTGACTGCCCTGAGCGATGGTCGTGTTGACAGCGCGACATTGTCCCATCGGCCAGCGTGCGATGACCCTGTCGAGACCTTGACCAACCGCAGGGAACGTGCGTGCCGGGCCTCACCCTGCCAGACTTCCGGCCGTGTCTGTCCTTCCCGTGTCCCGGCCCGTCAGGATGCCGTGCTGGTCCTGTCGGCATTTCGGCGGCAGCCCCCGGCGGGCTCCCTCGCGTCTGGTGGGGATCTGTTTGCGTGCCGATCCGGCTCTGCAGCCCGAGATGGGTGCTGGGTGCGCGCACTGGACTGCCGCAGAGCGCCCCGCTTTGCGCGTGCTGGTGTGTGGCGGGCTGGAGGCCGACGACCAGCACGCGGTGTTTCACGCGCTCGATCTCGTGCTCACGCGGTACCAGGTCACAGTGCTCATTCACGGGGCCGCCCGCGGGGCGGACACGCTGGCCGACCAGTGGGCGGTGGCGCGTGGCATCGAGCGCCAGGTCTTCCCCGTGCCGCCCGAGCAATGGGAGCGGGTCGGCCTGGCCGCGAGCCCGCTGCGCAACACGCGCATGCTGGTGGCCGGGCGACCGGACGCGCTCGTCGCGTTTCCCGGGGGACCCGGCACCGAAGACATGGTGAACCAGGCGCGGGTGGCAGGCCTGCCGGTGTGGCGGCCCTACGGTTGATGCGGCAAGGCCGAAAAAAGAAAACCCGTCGCACGCAGGCACGACGGGTTCGGCGGGCAGGCTCACTGCCTGACCTGGCGCGCCCAGGTGATCCGGCGCTGCCGCTTTCCCTGATGACAGGGCCGCCTCACCGGCGGTCGGGCCGAGGCGGGATCACCCCGCCTGCGCCACCCGAGGGCGGCACCGTGCCCGGTCTGACCCCCGATGTCCGGCGGGTCATGCTGTGCTGTCGGACTGTGCCGTCAGGTCAGCAATGCCAGTGTGCGCCGAAGCGAGGGCACGCAGGTGTGACGCCTGCACGCTTTGCCCGCGAAATGCGCTCAGCGGTTGCTTTCCCGCACGATGACCCAGGCGCCGCCCTGCAGGCGCCAGGTGAGCGTCTTGGCCGTCTGGTCGCTGAAGTCATTCGAGCGATAGCTCTGCTCGAAGCGGGTCACGACCGTGTCGCCTTCCGGCGCGACCTGCACCTGGCCCAGCTTCACCTCGATGGGGCCGGACTTGCTCAGCATGCGGCGGCGGTTGGCTGTCCATTGGGCCGGGGTCGTGCGCGCCGGTGCAAATTCGGGCGCGTAGAAGCCGAGGTAGCGGTTCGCGTCCTTGGCCATCCAGGCGGCGGCCCAGTCCTGCAGGCGCTGCGTCACGGTGGCCACCGCTGCGGCGTCGGCCTTGGGCGCCACCGGCGCAGCGGTCGGCACGGTGGGGGCGGTCACGGCTGCGGTCGCCACAGCGGGCACAGCCAGCCTGCGCGCGCGGGCGTCGAGTTCTTCTCGCGGGGTGCCGGTCGGTTCCACCGACACCACCGGGCAGCGCTGGGCTGCCTCATCCTCGGCCTGCCAGTCCTTGGCCAGCTCGGGTGCAGCGCCTTCCTGGGTCAGGCCCAGCGTGCTCACCAGCATGTGGCGCACGGCTTGTGTGCGGGCGTAGGCCAACTGCAGGTCGTGCTCGGCATTGGCATAGGCTCGGCGGGCCGTGTAGAGCTCGTTCTCGGCGTTCAGCAGGTCCAGCAGGCTGCGCTGGCCGATGTCGAACTGCTGGCGGTAGGCGTCGCGCGCTTTCTCGATGGCCAGCACGTTGCGGTCCAGTGCCACCAGCTGGTCCTTGAGCTTGCGGATGTCGTTGTGGGCGATGGCGCTGGTCTGGCGCACGTCGCGACAAGCCTTGTCGCGCTGGTCGGCAGCCTGGTTGATCAGGTCGGCGTACTGACGCACGCGAGCGCGGTCGGATCCCCCGTTGTAGAGGTTCCAGTTCATCACCAGTTCGGCGGCGGTGTCGCGCTTCTGGTTGAGCACGCCATCGAAGTTCTTGCCCACACCCGAGCGCACCCGCGCCTCGACGCGCGGCTGGAAGCGGCTTTCCTGGCCTTCGGCCTGCGCCTGCACGGCGCGCAGGTTCTCGACCGCGGCGCTGATGGCCGGGTTGCGGGCCAGCGCCTGGTTCACGTGATCGGTGTTGGCGGGCTGCAGCCCGCGCTCGAGTCCGGCGGGCACGTTCAGCCGCGGGCCCGGGGCCTCACCCACGATGCGCAGAAAGCGGGCGCTCACGTCGTGCAGGTTGGCGATCTCGGTCGTCAGGTTGGATTCGGCGAGGGCCAGTCGGGCGTTCGATTGCTCGGCGTCCACACCGCGGCCCACACCCGCCTTGAATTTCGACTGCAGCTGGTCGGCGGCGTACTTGTGCTGCACGTAGTTGTCTTCCGCCAACTGCACGAGCTTGCGAAAGCGCAGCACGTCCAGATAGGCGCGGGCGGCTTCCAGCGCGGTGTCTTCGCTGGCAGACAGGAACTCGAAGTAGCGCACCATGCGGGCGTGGCCCAGTCGCTCCACTTCCTTGCGGGTGGCCAGGCCGTCCCACAGCATCTGCGAGGCGCTCAGCGCAAGGCCATGGCGGGTCAGGCTCTGGGAGTCGGGCGTGCGCGAGGTGATGCGGTCCTGGTCGCGGCCCACGCTGGCGCCCAGGTCGATGCGGGGGTAGAAACCGCCGCGTGCGACGTCGGCTTCATTGGCCGCCGCCTGCAGTGCATTCAGCCGTGCGGTGACGTCGGGGTTGTTCGCCAGCGCCTTCTGGACCGCTTCGGTCAGGCCTGCGGCGGTCTGGGCGCCTGCTGCCGTGGCGAGGCACGCCATAGCCAGTGCCGAGAGGGCGCACTTCATCTTGTTTTGCGTCACGGTGTTGCCTTGGGAAACGGTCGGTCCCGGGTTATCGGCCTCGGGTCTTCAAACTACAGCTGTCGGGACGACGGCGTCCGCATGTGTTGGTAAACCGGTTATTTTGTCACCAAGCGTACGCGCGCGACCTGCCGCCGGGGCCATCCGGCCCGGGGGGAGTGCATCCCCTTAACGGTGAAGGTGGGTCAAGTCTCCGGCGCACTGGCCGATACTGTCGTGTGATTCGCCCGTCTGCCTTGCTGTCCGCCATGGCTCCGCTGGATGCCGACGGCCATCGCGCGCCCTTGCTGCGCAGGGCGCGCGGGTGGCTGCTCGGCCTCGTCGTGCTGGCCTCGTTCGTCGGCACGGTGGGCCTGGCCTGGGAGGCCCCCCGGGTGCTCGGCAGCGCACAGCGCCTCGGCCCGGTGGTGGCGGCACGGGCGCAGGCGCTGGTGCAGGACATCGGCGAGGCCGCCGCTCTCGACGAAGAGGCTCGGCTGCGGCGGCTCAACACCTTCTTCAATCGCCAGGTCCAGTACCGCGATGACCGCGATGTGTGGGGGCAGGTCGACTACTGGGGCTCGCCGCTCGAAACCCTCACGAAGGGGCAGGGCGACTGCGAGGACTACGCCATCGGCAAATACTTTGCGCTGATGGCGGCGGGCGTGCCGAGTGCGCGGATGCGGTTGGTTTACGTCCGTGCACAGAACGGGGGCGTCATCCAGGCGCACATGGTGCTGGCGTATTACCCGACGCCCGACGCAGAGCCGCTTATCCTCGACAACCTCATCACAGACATCCGGCCTGCGTCCCGGCGGCCTGATCTGACGCCCGTCTTCAGCTTCAATGCCGAAGGCTTGTGGCAAGGTGTGGGGGCCGCCACGGCGGGCGATCCGGTTGCGCGTCTGTCGCGCTGGCGAGAGGTGCTCGCGAAAGCGAAGGCGGAGGGGTGGTGGTGAACGGCAAGCAGGTGGAGTGTTTATGTCCTTGATTCGTCAGATCTGGTTGTTGTTGCTGGCGACGCTGTTGTTGGCGTTCTTCGGCAGCTTCGCCGTCTGGATGCTGTCTGCGCGCGGCTACCTTGAAACGCAGTTGCGGCTGAAGAACGCCGACAACGCGCAGTCGCTGGCCTTGAGCCTGTCGCAGCAGAAGGGCGACCGCACGGCCATGGAGCTGACGGCCTCGGCCGTTTTCGACACCGGCTTCTACCAGCGGGTGACGCTGCGGGACGGTGCCGGCCGCGTGCTGTTCAGCCGCGATGCCGAAGCCGATGCCGTGCGTCCCCGTGCCCCCGCCTGGTTTGCGCAGATGGTGACCGTCACGTCGACACCCGGGGTGGCCCAGGTGTCCGATGGCTGGCGTGCGCTCGGCTCGGTCGAGGTGGTGAGCCACGCGGCGTTTGCCTACGACCAGCTCTGGCAGGGCGCCTTGAAGACCGTGGGGCTGCTGTCCGTGCTGGGCGCCTTGGCGGCGGGGGCGGCCGCATATGGCGTGCGGCGCATCCGCACCCCGCTGGATGCCACGGTGGCGCAGGCACAGGCCTTGATGGAGCGGCGCTTTGTCACGGTCCCCGAGCCGGCCGTGCCCGAGCTGGCTCGGCTGAGCCGCGCCATGAACGAGGTCGTGCAACGGCTGAAATCGCTGTTCGACGAGCAGTCCACGCAGGTCGAGCAGCTGCGTCAGCAGGCGCATTGCGACCCGCTCACCCGGCTGTCGCATCGCGCACACTTCATGACACAGTTGCGCGCCATGCTGGCCACCGACGAAGCGGCCGGCGAAGGCATGCTGTACCTGATCCGCGTGGTGGACCTGGCCGGGATCAACCGGCAGCTGGGCCACCGGGCCACCGATGCCCTGCTGCAGAAGGTGTCCGACGTGCTGCGTGGCGTCTGGGCCGATGTGGCGGGCGTGGCCCGCGGGCGGCTCAATGGGGGCGACTTTGCCGTGCTGGTGGGGCAGGGCGACGTGGCGCCGCCGCCGGCGGCCTACTATGCCGATCTGCTGCGCCGCGCGCTGACGGAGATGGCCTCGCCCGCGCAGATCGTGGTGGGCGCCGTGCGCTGGAGCCGCGGCATGCCGGTCGCGCAGGTGCTGGCGGCAGCCGACTCGGCGCTGGCCCGCGCGGAAAGCCGCGGTCCGTTCGCGGTGGAGACGGCCGAGATGCCGCAGTCCGATGTGGCCGTGCTGGGCGAGGAGGCCTGGCGCGAGCGGCTGGACGCCGCCCTGCAGGCAGGCCGGATGGAGCTGGTGCGCTTTCCGGTGGTCGGCCGTGACCAGCTGCTGGTTCACCACGAATGCCCGCTGCGCATCCAGCTTGAGGATGATGGCACGCCCGAGCCGGCCGCGCGCTGGCTGCCGATGGCGCTGCGCACCGGCCTGATCGCCCGCATCGACGAGGCCGCCGTGGCACTGGCCCTGCTGCAGATTGCGCGGGATCACGAACCGCTGGGCGTGAACCTGTCGCCGGCCTCCCTGGCCGACAGCAGCTTCGTGCCGCGCCTGCGCGCGCGTCTGGCCTCCATGCCCGAGGCGGCCCGCCACCTGTGGCTGGAGGTCGATGAAAGCGCGGCGATCGACCGCTTCGACATGGTGCGCGAGCTGTGCAAGCAGCTGCGCCCCTTGGGGGCCCGCGTGGGGCTCGAGCACGCCGGTGACCGCCTGGCGCGCATCAACCTGCTGTTCGAGGCCGGGCTGGATTACGTCAAGCTCGGTGCCTCGGTGGTGCAGGGGGTGGCCCAGGATCCGGCCCGTTCGGCGTATGTGACGGCGACGGTCAGCATGCTGCATGGCCTGGGCCTGCAGGTGTTTGCCGAAGGCGTGAGCGATCCGGCCGACATCGTGGCCCTGCACCAGGCTGGCCTGGACGGTGTCACCGGCCCGGCCGTGCGGCTGACGACCGCCTGATCAGCGCTCGCGCAGCGCGTAGGCCTTGGCCTTGAGCACCGGCTTGAGCAGGTAGGACAGCACCGTCTTCTTGCCGGTGAGGATGTCCACCTCGGCGGTCATGCCCGGGATGATGGGCAGCTGGTCGCTGAAGTTCACGCGCTTGGTGCGCACCCGCACCACGTAGAACGTGTTCTGGCCCCGCTCGTCGGTCACGGTGTCGGGGCTGATGTTTTCCACCGTCGCGTCCAGCCCGCCGTAGACCGAGAAGTCGTAGGCCGTGAACTTCACGGTGGCCGGCTGGCCGGGGCGGATGAAGGCGATGTCACGCGGCTGCACCTTGGCTTCCAGCACCAGGGCGTCGTCCAGTGGCACGATCTCGATGAGGTCCTTGCCCGGGGTCACGACGCCGCCCACCGTGTTCGCCAGCAGGCGCTGCACACGCCCGCGTACCGGCGATTTCACCGAGGCCTTGTCCACCTTGTCGGCCAGGGCCACGGCGCCTTGGTTGAGCGCGTTCAGACGGCCCAGCACCTCGGACAGCTCCTTGCGCGCTTCGTTGCGGAAGGAGAGCTCGGTTTCCTGGATCTTGCGCGTGGCTTCGCTGATGGCGGCCTGGGCCCGACCGATCTGCGCGCCAGCCTGCTCCATCTCGCCGCGGGCGCGTGTGACGTCGCGTTCGAGTCGCAGCACGTCGACTTCCGAGACCGCGCCCGTGGCCAGCAGCGGTCGCGTTTTGGCCAGTTCCTGCTGTGACAGGTCGAGCGAGCGTGCGGCCGATTCGCGGCGTGCGCGGTACTCGCTCAGTTCCTGCTGGCGCTGGGCGAGCTGCTGCTGGCTGATGGACACCAGGGCGTTGAGCTCGGAGCGGCGCGCGTCGTAGAGCTGGCGTTCCTCGTCGATGATGCGCTGCTCTTCGGCGTCGCCGGTGCGGGCCGTGGGCGGGTAGAACGGATCGCCTTCGGCGAGCGCCTTCAGGCGCGCCTGCTTGACCTGCAGCGCAAACGCCTGCGCGGCGCTCTCGCGCACGCCCGAGGTGGCCCGCGTCTCGTCGATCTTGAGCAGCAGCTGCCCGGCCTCGACCACCTGGCCCTCCTGCACACGGATCTCGGAGACCACGCCGCCATCGAGCGACTGAATCACCTGCAACTGCCGCGACGGGATCACCTTGGCGTCGCCCTTCGAGACCTCGTCCACCTCGGCCACGGCCGCCCACGCGATCAGGATGGCCGTGACCAGCACCGCCGAGCGCACCAGCGTCTGTGCGCGGTGGGTGCCCGCGGTGGACATGACGGCCTCGGCCTCGTTCTCGAATGCGGGCATGCCGGCCGCATGGGCCTGTGCGGCGTCCACACGCGGGCCGCCCAGGCGGTCGAGCAAAGGGTCGGTCACGGGCGCGATGGTGGTGCGCACCTTTTCGAGGACGCGCACGGCACCCTGACCGGACTGGATGAGCTTGTTCATGGTGTGCGGCCTCCGGTCACGATGCGCGGGCGATGCGGCCGGCCGCCAGCGCCTGCATGATGCGGTCGCGCGGGCCATCGGCCACCACCTTGCCCTGGTCGATCACGATGACCCGGTCGACGAAGGCCAGCATCGAGGTGCGGTGCGTCACCAGCACCACGGTCTTGCCCTGGCAGAAGGCCTGCATGCGCTGCGTCACCTGGGCCTCGGTCGAGAAGTCCATCGCGCTGGTGGGCTCGTCGAGCAGCAGGATCGGGGCGTTGTGCAGCACGGCGCGGGCAATGCCCACGCTCTGGCGCTGGCCGCCCGACAGCAGCTCGCCGCGCTCGCCCACCGGCAGATCGAAGCCCTGCGGGTGGCGTTGCACGAACTCCGTCAGTCCGGCGGTTTCGGCAGCGGCCACGATGGCATCGTCCATCGCGTGCGGCATGCCGAAGGTGATGTTCTCGCGCAGCGTGCCGAAGAAGAGGTTCACGTCCTGCGAGACGTGTGCGGTGTTGCGACGCACGTCGGCCGGGTCCAGCTGACGCAGGTCGATGCCATCGAGCAGCACGGCGCCCCCGGTCGGCTGGTACAGGCCCATGACGAGCTTCTGCAACGTCGTCTTGCCCGAGCCCACCTTGCCGATCAGCGCCACGCGCTCACCCGGAGCCACCTTGAAGCTGATGTCATCGATGGCCGGCTCCTGTCGGCCCGGGTAGGCGAACGACACATGGCGGAACTCGATTTCGCCCTTGAACTCGCGGCGCTGCACGAAGGCCGAGCCCTCGGGCCGCTCCACCGGCTGCGCCATGATTTTCTCGAGCGACTCCAGGGCCGTGCGTGCGCCTTGGTACTGCATCAACAGGCCCACGATCTGGCCCGCGGGGGCCAGCGCACGGCCGGCCAGCATGCTCACGGCGATCAGGCCCCCCATGGTGAGCTGGCGGTCGGTGATCAGGTAGACGCCGATCACCACGATGCTCACCGACACCATCTGGGTCAGCGTGGCGGTCGTGTACATCGCGCTGGACGACAGACCCCGCATGCGCACGTTGAGCCCGGCGAGGAAGCGGTTGGCGCGCTCCCAGCGGTCCTGGATCAGGCTTTCGGCAGCCTGCGCCTTGATCGTCTCGATGCCGGTCAGGCTCTCGACCAGCGTGGCGTTGCGTTGCGCCGAGGCCTGGTAGGTCTGCTGCGACAACTCGTGCAGGCGATGCTGCAGCACATAGCCGGCCACCACAATCATCAGGAAGATCAGCACCACGGGGATCACCAGCCACGGCGAGATCCAGGCGATCACGCCCAGGAACAGCACCGCAAACGGCAGGTCGATCAGCGCTGTGACGGTGCCCGAGGCAATGAAATCGCGGACCTGCTCGAAGCCGCGCAGGTTGGCCGCGAACGAGCCCACCGATGCCGGCCGGTTCTCCAGCCGCATGCCCAGCACCCGCTCCATCAGCGTGGCCGAGATATGCACGTCGATGCGGGCGCTCGCCTCGTCGATGAAGTGGCTGCGCAGCAGCTTGATGAACAGGTCGCCGCCCAGCACGAGCACGATGCCGATGGCCAGCACCCACAGTGTCTCGGTCGCGTGGTTGGGCACCACGCGGTCGTACACGTTCATCGAGAAAATGGGGTAGGCCAGCGCGAACACGTTGATCAGCAGCGCCGCCCACAGCACATCGCGGTACACTAGGCGCTGCGCCAGCACCGGGCCCCAGAACCAATGGCCGCTGCGGGTGGCTCGCACGGCCGGCGTACGCTCGTCGAAGCGGAAGTGCGGGCGCGCGAACAGCACCACGCCGGTGTGGCGGGTGTTCAGGTCGTCCAGCGTCAGGCTGATCGCACCCTGACCCGATTCGGGCAGCAGGATGCGGCAGGTGCCATCGGCCTCCCGGGACAGCAGCACGCACGCGCGCTGCCCGTGCAAGATCAGGATGGCGGGCAGCGTGAGGGCGTCGATGTCGGCTACCGCCAGGCGCTGTACCTTGGTGGCCAGTCCGGCCCGGCTTGCGGCCCGTTCGGCCAGCTGCAGCGTCAGCGGGCCACTGGCCAGCGGCAGTCCAGCCGACAAGGCAGCGCGAGAGGCCCCAAGGCCATGCAGGCGGCAGACCTCGATCAGGCAGTCCAGCAAGGGATCGGGGGTGACCAGATCGTCGCGCAGGCGCGCGGTGGGCTGGGCGACGACAGGGGGATCCTGAGGGGCGTTCATCGATGGTGTGGAGGCAGGCCGGCCGCGCAGGGCCTGGCTGGCCGGCGCGGGTGTGTCAGCGGATATCGGCGCAATGGATGCCGAATTGACCCGTTTCCCGGTCTGCGAAATAGCGATCGAGTGTCATCCGCACGGTACGGAACGCCAGGTCGTCCCATGGGATCTCGTGGCGGTGGAACAGGCGCGCCTCCATCGTCTCGGGGCCGGGCGCAAATT
The DNA here is from genome assembly GCF_003100395.1 of Aquabacterium olei. NCBI lineage: Bacteria > Pseudomonadati > Pseudomonadota > Betaproteobacteria > Burkholderiales > Sphaerotilaceae > Aquabacterium > Aquabacterium olei. The sequence goes on along the minus strand of NZ_CP029210.1, from coordinate 2,592,783 downwards.
CCGTGTCAAGCAGACGTGCGCGGTAGAACAGGTGGACCTGGCCCGCGCTGACCACATTGATGACGCAGTACAGGTCGCCCAGCTCAATGTGAGCCCCTGCTTCCTCGTCGGTTTCGCGCGCGGCACCCTCGGCGGTGGTCTCACCCAGTTCCATGAAGCCGGCGGGCAGGGTCCAGAAGCCCTTGCGGGGCTCGATGTTGCGCTTGCACAGCAGCACCTGGTCGCCCCACACAGGCAGGGTGCCCACCACGTTCAGCGGGTTGACGTAGTGAACGTGCCCGCACGACGGACACACCGCCCGTTCGCGGTTGTCGTCGGCTGGCACCTTGTGCTCGACGGGGGTGCCACAGACCTGGCAGTGCTCGATTCGGCGTGCAAACAGCATCCGTCAAGTGTAGGGCAAGGCAGCGCACGGCGCGGGTCAGCGCCGGTGCCCCCGACGCACGGCGCCAGTGCGGCCCGCTTCCAGCCCGCCCACCCATGGTGAGAACGCTTCCAGCACCTGCAGCGGGTGCCCCTTGTGTCGAAAGATGGAGTGCCGCGCCCATGATGGCGTGGCGGCGATGGCTTCGGGCGCACGGGTTTGCCAGCCGCGTGCCAGATGACGGCCCTCGGGCGAGGAAGAGGGGAAGCGGCTGGCTTGCAGCGGCCCACGGTGCACGCGCCGGTGCGCAAACAGCAACTCGGCCAGCGGCCGTGTGCCCAGGCCCTTCATGGCCCGCCAGGCGCCGCGTGCGGCGCGCAAGGTCGTGACACTCCGTGCCCAGACTGCGGGCCGGCCATCCACCATCAGCATGACTTCGCGGACGTGCCCGCTGCGCTCGCCGAGGGCCCGCTGCTCCTGCCGCCAGAGCGGTCGATGGCCCTGCTGCAGCACCCGCACGGTGACGACGCCGTGGCTTCGCAGTCGCGCCGTCAGTGATCCCGGGGCGCAGAGCCAGGCGGGCAGGTCGCCGCATGTCAAGGGCAGGCGGCGGTCAGGCGCGGGGTATCGTCGGGGTAGCATCGGGGCGCGATCATAGCCCTGCCACCGTCTCGTCTCATGTCCACTGACCCTGCCACCACACCCCGCTCCGACGTCGCCGGCCAGCCCCCGGGCCTGCCGGCCGGGTGGATCGTGCCAGCCATGGGGCCGGGCGTGGGCGCCTTGATGACGGCACGATCTGGCGGGCACAGTGCCGCGCCCTATGCCGGGTGCAACCTGGGGGACCATGTCGGGGACACGCCCGACGCCGTGGCCTTGAATCGGGCCGAGGTGGCTGCCTTGCTCGGTGCGCGACCAGTCTGGCTCAGGCAAGTGCATGGGCATACCGTGGTCCGGCTGACGGCAGGCAGTGGTCTGGGCGGGGAACCCATTGAAGCGGACGGGGCGCTGACCACGGAGCCCGGCGTGGCTTGCACGGTGATGGTCGCGGACTGCCTGCCGGTGCTGCTCGCTGCGCCGGAGGGGCGCGGCGTGGCGGCGCTCCACGCAGGTTGGCGCGGCCTGGCGGGCGCAGGCGAACTGGGCGGGCGCGGCATCGTGGAGGCCGGTGTGGCGGCGCTGTGTGAGGCCACGGGCTGTGCCCCCGCCGATCTGCGCGCGTGGTTGGGGCCCTGCATCGGCCCGTCGGCGTTCGAAGTGGGCGCCGACGTGTTGGCGGGCTTCGGGGTGAACCCCGCTGAATCTCACCCCCGGTTCGTGCCCCGCGCAGGCAGCGGCGAGGCCGCGCCCCGCTGGCTGGCGGATCTGGCTGGCCTGGCGCAGGACCGGCTGGCCGGGCTGGGCGTGCGCGCGGCGCACACCGCCGGGGGGGCGTGGTGCACGGTCAGCGAGCCATCACGGTTCTTTTCTTTCCGGCGAGACGGGCGCACCGGACGGCAGGCTGCCTGCATCTGGCTCGACTCCTGCCGCTGAGTCGGCCGCCGGGCCCTCTGCTGCGGCCGCCTGACGCGCTTCGGCTGCCTGCCTGGCCTTGCGACGGGCCGGCGTGCCCAGCAGGTACATCACGAGCGCCAGTGGGCCCAGCCCATAGAACAGGAAGGTGATGACCGCGCCCAGCACGGAGCCCTGCGGGTCCGTGGCTTCGGCCAGCGTCATCAGCGAGACCACATACATCCACGCCAGGGCAACAATCCAGGTCCACATCGCGAAGGGCTTTCTTCAGGCACCGAGGGCAAACACTGCAGACGGTAACGGGGCGCACCAAGACCATGTCGGTTGATGTGCATCACCCATGCCAGTGCATTCATGGCGTTATTGTGACCATGGTGCGCTGCCTTACCGGGCGAATGGCGGTTGTTGGAAAGACGGCAAAAGCCGCCTGGGGTCGTTTCGCCACGAAAAATGTGCCCTCAAAATAGGACAACATGCAGAGGGGCACTCGGTTGCCCGCATCGGTCCTCATCCAAGCAGGAGACGTATGGCAGTTTCCCCAAGGTCGCGCAGCTCGCGCACCCGGCAAGCCAGCAGCGACGCTGAGTCGCGCAAGGCAACCCCCTCTGCGCGCGCCCCGGGCGCCGCACCCTCGCCCAAGTCGGCCACCCGGGCGACGAAGCCTGCGCCGGCGCGCGAGCCCGAGCAGGTCGCACCAGCGGCGACAGACTCCGCGGCCGCAGCGCCGTCAGCCGGTGCCTCGCCCGGCGCCGAGGCCGCAGCGGCAGCCAACCCGTTCGGCGCACCGTTCCAGGCCTTTGCGCAGGCACTGCCCGGCGCCGAGGCGTTCAAGACCGGCGCATGGCCCGACTGGCGCCAGTGGGCACGGGGCACGGGCCTCGACGCCGCCGATCTGTTCAAGTTTCCGCCGAGCACGGCGGGCCAAGCCGGGCCCGAGGCCCTGACGCAGTGGATGAACCTGCTGAAGCCGGCCGGTCTGCCGACCCTGCCCACGGCACCCGGTGTGTCCACCATGACCGCGGCGGTGGAGGCCATGGGCCGAAGCCTCGGCACCACCGTGCAATCGCTGGCGGGGCTGAGTGTGCCGGCCGACGAGATGCAGCGCATCCAGCAGGAGTACGTGCAGGAAGCCACTGCGCTGTGGAACAAGTCGCTGGAAGGCCAGGACGCGCTCAAGCCGGCTGACAAGCGTTTCGCTGCGCCCGAGTGGTCGGCTCATCCGGCAGCCGCTTTCACCGCGTCGCTGTACCTCCTCAACGCCCGGACCTTGCGCCGCCTGGCCGACGCGCTGCAGGGTGACGACAAGGCCTGCGAGCGCGTGCGTTTCGCCGTGCAGCAGTGGGTGGCGGCCTCGTCGCCCAGCAACTTCCTGGCGCTGAACCCCGAGGCGCTGAAGAAGGCGATCGACACCCGCGGCAGCAGCCTCACGCAGGGCGTGCAGCAGCTGATGCACGACCTGCGTCAGGGGCACCTGTCGCAGACGGACGAAAGCGTCTTCCACGTCGGCCAGAACGTGGCGACCAGCCCCGGCCAGGTGGTGTTCGAGAACGCCTTCTTCCAGCTGATCGAGTACGCGCCGCTGACCGAGAAGGTCTACGAGCGGCCGTTCCTCTTCGTGCCCCCGTGCATCAACAAGTTCTACATCCTTGATCTGCAGCCCGAGAACTCGGTCGTGCGCTACCTGGTGTCGCAAGGCCATCGGGTGTTCATGGTCAGCTGGGTCAATCCGGATGAGAGCCTGGCGCAGGCCAGCTGGGACGATTACATCGAGCAGGGCGTGTTCGAGGCGCTGCGTGTCACGCGCGACATCTCGGGCGCCGACCAGGTCAACGCCCTGGGCTTCTGCGTGGGGGGCACCATGCTGGGCACGGCGCTGGCCACCCTGGCTGCCCGGGGCGAACACCCCGCCGCCAGCCTGACGCTGCTGACGGCCTTCCTCGACTTCAGCCAGACCGGCATCATGGACGTCTTCGTGGACGAGGCCATGGTCCGCATGCGCGAGATGACCATGGGCCCCGACAGCCCGAAGGGCGGCGGCCTCATGCGCGGCGGCGACCTGGCAGCCACCTTCTCGTTCCTGCGCCCGAACGACCTGGTCTGGAACTACGTCGTGGGCAATTACCTGAAGGGCGAGCCGCCGCCGGCGTTCGACCTGCTGTACTGGAACAGCGACAGCACGAACCTGCCGGGCCCGTTCTACACCTGGTACCTGCGCAACACCTACCTCGAGAACAAGCTGGTGCAACCGGGGGCGGTCACGGTGTGCGGCGAGCCCCTCGATCTGAGCCGGCTCGACCTGCCGACCTTCATCTACGGCTCGCGCGAAGACCACATCGTGCCGTGGGAGAGCGCCTATGCGTCCACCCAGGTTGTGCGGGGGCCCCGCACCTTCGTGCTGGGTGCGTCGGGCCACATCGCCGGCGTGATCAACCCGCCTGAAAAGAAGAAGCGCAGCCACTGGGTGAGCGGTTCGCTGGCACAGGCCTTGCCTGACAGCGCCTCGGCCTGGCTGGATGCGGCAGAAGAACGTCCCGGGAGCTGGTGGCCCGTGTGGGCCGACTGGCTGGCTGGACATGCCGGCCGTCAGGTGCCCGCACCGAAGCGCCCTGGCAACCGGACCTACCCCCCGATCGAAGCCGCGCCCGGCCGTTACGTGCTGCGCAAGGCTTGAACCGCACGAGCCCGGCGCACGGGCTTTTCATTGATTGATACAGGAGCGTCTCATGACTGACATCGTCATCGTTGCCGCCGCGCGAACCGCGGTGGGCAAATTTGGTGGAACCCTGGCCAAGACCCCGGCCGCGGAACTCGGTGCGGTGGTGATCAAGGATCTGCTGCGCCGCACCGGCGTGTCGGGTGACCAGATCAGCGAAGTGATCCTGGGCCAGGTGCTTCAGGCCGGTTGCGGCCAGAACCCCGCGCGCCAGGCTGTGATCAAGGCCGGCCTGCCGAACTCGGTGCCCGCCATGACGATCAACAAGGTGTGTGGCTCGGGCCTGAAGGCCGTGATGCTGGCTGCACAGGCCATCCGCGACGGTGACGCCGAAATCGTGATCGCCGGCGGTCAGGAGAACATGAGCCTGTCGCCGCACGTGGTGCCCAACTCGCGCGACGGCATGCGCATGGGCAACTGGTCCATGGTCGACACCATGATCAACGACGGCCTGTGGGACGTCTACAACCAGTACCACATGGGCATCACCGCCGAAAACGTGGCCAAGCAGTACGGCATCAGCCGTGAGGAGCAGGACGCCCTGGCGCTCGCGTCGCAGCAGAAGGCGGCCGCGGCCATCGAGAGCGGTCGCTTCAAGGACGAAATCGTGCCGGTCGTGATTCCGCAGCGGAAGGGCGACCCCGTCGTGTTCGACACGGACGAGTACGTGAACCGCAAGACCAGCGCCGAAGCACTGGCCGGTCTGCGTCCGGCTTTCGACAAGGCGGGTTCGGTGACCGCTGGCAACGCGTCGGGCCTCAATGACGGCGCCGCTGCCGTGATGGTGATGTCGGCCGCCAAGGCTGCGGAACTCAAGCTGCCGGTGCTGGGTCGAATCGCTTCCTACGCCAACGCGGGCCTTGACCCGGCAACGATGGGCATGGGCCCGGTGCCGGCATCGCGCCGCGCGCTGCAGCGTGCCGGCTGGGCGCCTGCCGACCTCGACCTGCTCGAGATCAACGAAGCCTTTGCCGCTCAGGCCTGCGCCGTGCACAAGGAAATGGGCTGGGACACGAGCAAGGTCAACGTCAATGGGGGCGCCATCGCCATCGGTCACCCGATCGGTGCATCGGGCTGTCGCATCCTCGTGTCGTTGCTGCATGAAATGGCCAAGCGCGACGCCAAGAAGGGCATTGCCTCGCTGTGCATCGGCGGCGGCATGGGCGTGGCGCTCACCATCGAGCGTTGAGCGCAGTTTTCGTTCGTCGAGACCATAAACATTCTTTGGAAGAGGAGATCAACATGACTCAAAAAGTGGCTTACGTGACCGGCGGCATGGGCGGCATCGGAACCTCGATCTGCCAGCGGCTGCACAAGGACGGCTACAAGGTCATCGCCGGTTGCGGCCCCAGCCGTGACCATGTCAAATGGCTCGACGAGCAGAAGGCCCTGGGTTACACCTTCTACGCATCGGTGGGCAACGTCGCCGAGTGGGACTCCACGGTCGAGGCCTTCCGCAAGTGCAAGGCCGAGCATGGGCCCATCGATGTGCTCGTGAACAACGCCGGCATCACGCGTGACGGCATGTTCCGCAAGATGACCAAGGCCGATTGGGATGCGGTGATGGACACCAACCTCAACAGCATGTTCAACGTGACCAAGCAGGTCATCGACGACATGGTGGACCGCGGCTGGGGACGCATCATCAACATCAGCTCGGTCAACGGTGAGAAGGGCCAGTTCGGTCAGACGAACTACTCGGCTGCCAAGGCCGGGATGCACGGCTTCACCATGGCGCTGGCGCAGGAAGTGGCCAACAAGGGCGTGACCGTGAACACGGTGTCGCCGGGCTACATCGGCACCGAGATGGTGCGCTCCATCCGCCAGGATGTGCTCGACAAGATCGTGGCCACCATTCCTGTGAAGCGTCTGGGCACCCCGGAAGAAATCGCCTCGATGGTGTCGTGGGTGGCCAGCGAAGAAGCCGGCTTTGCCACGGGCGCCGACTTCTCGGTCAACGGCGGCCTGCACATGGGCTGATGCGCGGCATCAACCCGGTGGCTTGAGGCTGCCGGGCCTCGCCTGATCCGAGCGTTGAGCCCGGGTCATGAACCCGCCAGTGCACCCTGTGTGCCTGGCGGGTTCTGCTTTTTTGCACGCTCGATGGCCGGGGTGGCGATGGTCCTCAGGCCAGGGCTTCCTGCTCGCGAACCAGGCGATCCAGCGCCGCACACACGGCACCGAATCGACCTGCGATCACGGTGCGGCGTGCGTCTGTGGGGTCGGTGGAGATGCGCACCGCATGGGCGGAAGCCGGGCGGCCGTCAACCGGGGGGCGTTGACCCGGCGCGGGTGGGGTGCTGCTGTCGGCCCCCTGCTTGCAGCCCGGTGCTTCCGGTGCGGGCTTGACCTGCCAGGGCGTGAGGGGCCGAGGCCGCACGGGACGGCGCCCGGCGGTGTCCGCCTCGGCGGCGTTCTGCTGCGCGCGTGCGGACTCCAGGGGGTAAGTGGCTTGCTGGCGTGCGGCGAACGCCCGGGCGAGGTGATGAATCATGGTGAACTCCTTGAAACTGACGAAGTCCGGCAGGATTCGGACGCACATCACCATGCGGGATTGCACGCCGATCCAGGCGCACGAATGCCCGCCACCCGCATGGTGGCTGTTGACCAACTGGCGCCGCCCTGGGGCGGTGTTCAGTTCGGCAACTGCTTGCGAATCAGGCCCACCGCCAGCCCCTCGAGCTCGAACTCGGGGTGATCAGGGGGGACGAGAATGGGTTCGAAATCGGGGTTCTCCGGCAGCAACGTGATGCCTTCCGGGGTGCGCTGGAAGCGCTTGACGGTCACCTCATCACCCAGGCGCGCCACGACGATCTGGCCGTTGCGGGCTTCGCGGGTGCGGGCCACGGCCAGCAGGTCGCCGTCGAGGATGCCGACATCCTTCATGCTCATGCCCTTCACGCGCAGCAGGTAGTCGGGCGTGCGGCTGAACAGGCTGGGTTCGACCGCGTAGGTCTGCTCGACGTGCTCCTGCGCGAGGATGGGCTGGCCTGCCGCCACACGGCCCACCAGCGGCAGCACGAGTTGCTCAAGGCCCGGCAGCGGCAGGTTGAAGGGCAGCCCGCCGTTGCGCGGCTCGGCCGGGCGCTTGCGGCTTTCATTCACCGTGCGCAGCGTGTCGGCCTTGAGGCGGATGCCGCGCGAGGTGCCGCCCACGAGTTCAATCACGCCCTTGCGGGCCAGGGCCTGCAGGTGCTCTTCCGCGGCATTGGCCGAACGGAAGCCCAGCTCGGCCGCGATCTCGGCCCGGGTGGGCGGGGCGCCTGTGCGCGCGATGGCACGCTGGATCAGCTCGAAGATCTGCTGCTGGCGCGGCGTGAGTTTGGGTTTATCGTTCGACATCGCAGGGCAGCCCGGGGGGCGCAGTCCGTTTGCTGGCATTTTATACAGGACTGTTTCTTTGTCCAGTACCCCAAGGAAAGAACGATGCAGAAGGTGGTGATCCTCGGAACGGGGGGCACGATCGCCGGGACCGGCTCGGACCCCGATCGCGCCTGGCACTACGTGGCCGCCCAGCGCAGCGTGGCAGAGCTGGTGGACGCTGTCCCGGAGCTGGCCAGCGAGGCGATCGAGGCGAAGCAGGTGGCCCAGATCGACAGCAAGGACATGGGCTGGCCGGTTTGGCAGGCACTGGGCCAGGCCATCCAGACCGAACTGCAGCGCGACGATGTGGCCGGTGTGGTGATCACGCACGGCACCGACACGCTCGAGGAAACCGCGTGGCTGCTGCACGCCCTGCACGATGGCCGCAAGCCCATCGTGCTGACAGCCGCCATGCGGCCCGCGACGGCGCCGGATGCCGATGGCCCGGCCAACCTGCGTGATGCCGTGGCGGTGGTTCGCCAGGGGGCGCAGGCCGGGCAGGGGGGCGTGGTGGTGGTGATGCACGGCCGGGTGTGGCCTGCCAGTGCGGTGCGCAAGGCCCATACGTCGGTGATCGACGCGTTCGATGGGGGCGATGCACCTGTGCTCTGTGAGCTGAGCCCCGACGGCACGATGCCTGCCAGCGCATCGATGTGGCCGTCGTGTGGCGCGCGCGGCTGGGCGCTGCTGCAGGCGCCTCGCGTGCCGCGGGTGGAGGTGGTCACCAGCCATGCCGATGCAGATGGCTGGGTCGTCGACGCGCTGTGTGCGCATGCGGCGCAGCACGGGGGGCTGGACGGGTTGATCGCCGCCGCAACCGGACACGGCACCCTCCATGCCGGCCTGTCCGCCGCGCTGGAGCGCGCGGAGGCGGCGGGCGTGACGGTGTGGCGCAGCAGCCGGGTGGCGCGGGGCGGGGTGACGCCCCGTGAGGGCGATCACTGGCTCGCTGCCGGTTCGCTCACGGCGGCGCAGGCCCGCGTTGCGCTGGTGCTGCACCTGCTGGAAAGACAACGGCCCGCCAGGTGAAGGGCAGGCCGGAGAAAAAAGGTGTCGGGGGAATTCAGGCGTCGACTGCGGCGTCCGTCGGCCGGGCCTGGTGGGCTCCCTGCGGCCTTTTCAGGCCGCCGACAAGGTGAACTGTGCCAGCCGATTGTGAAAGCGGTGTGACGCCCGTCCGTCAGGGGTTCATGCGCAGCGTGACCGCCCCCGCGGCCGTGGTCGCGAAGCGCACCTCCTGACCCGGGACCTTCTCGCCCATGGCAGGCTTCCAGATGCGGGCGGTGTGCTCGCCCCCGGGGAGGTCGATGGTCAGCCGGCCGCGCTCGTCGCTCACTCCGAAATGCGGCGTGTCCACGACGTGGACGTAGGCCAGCATGCGGTCGTGGATGTTGCAGCCCAGCGTGGCGGTGCCCGGTTTGTCGAAGAGCACGGGTTGCGCCGGGGTGCCGGCGTACAGCTTGATTTCGAAGGGGCGCGCGGGCGAGAACGAATAGACGTGGTGCCGCACCGTGTCGAAGTTGGGGAAGTTCACCAGCGTGCCCGTCTGGACGACCAGCAGCGTCGGCTCGAACTGCTTGTTGCGCTGCCCGAGTTGGGCGAGCGTGCCTGACGGCGCGGTGGCCCGCACGCCGCGCACCAGAACCGAGACAACGGCCCCCGCGACCGGTTGCCCGGCGGTGTCCACCACCATCAGGCCTTGTGGTGCCGCGATGGCGGCCGGAGCTTGCGCCAGCGCAAAGAGGGCAGCGGCCAGCAGAAGGGCCGGTTCACTATGAGACAGCATGCCGGTATCTTGGCCCGGAACGACGAACGAAACCGTGGGATCAGCCCGTGACCCACGCCTTTTCGGGTACTTGTTGCGGCTTTCCGGACGCGCGCGCAGCGGTCTTTACATTGCAGTAACCTGCGCTTCGCGGAATGACAACCGGGCACGATCACACTGCCCGCATGAGCACGATGATGAGAAGAACAAGCTGGTTCAAGGGGTGGCGGCTGGGCCTGATCGCCGCCTTGCTGATCGGGGGAGGCTGGTGGGTGCGCCAGCACTACTTCACCCCACCGCCGGCACCGCAGGTGATCACGGCGCCCGTCACGCGACAGGATCTCGAAGACACTGTGCTGGCCACGGGCTCCATCCAGGCCATCCAGCAGGTGGACATCGGGGCCCAGGCCTCGGGGCAGATCCGCAAGTTGCATGTCGAACTGGGGCAGTCCATTCACAAGGGCGATCTGGTGGCCGAGATCGACTCGACCAAGCAACAGAACGACCTGCGCAATGCCGAGGCGCAACTGGCCGTGCTGGCCGCGCAGAAGCGGTCGCGCCAGGCGCAACTGGTGCAGTACGAGCTGGCGCTCCAGCGCACGCAGGCGCTGGTGAAGGAAGATGCGGGCACACGGGCCGACCTGGAGGCGGCGCAGGCCTCGGTCGACACCACGCGGGCGGCGCTGGCCGAGCTCGACGCGCAGATCGAGCAGGCGCGCATCGCCGTCGACACCGCCAGGACCAACCTGGGCTACACCCGCATCGTGGCGCCGATGGACGGCGTGGTGATCGCCGTGGTGCGCAAGGCCGGGCAGACGGTGAACGCGCTGCAATCGGCCCCGACGCTGATCAAGCTGGCCCAGCTCGACACCATGCTGATCCGCGCGCAGATCTCGGAAGCGGACGTGGTGAAGGTGCGGCCCGACATGCCGGTGTACTTCACCATCATGGGCGAGCCCGACAAGCGTTACGACGCCAGGCTCGTGGCGATCGAGCCCTCGACCGACGCCGAGCAGGCCGAAACCTCGAGCACGACCAGCACGAGCAGCACCAGCTCCTCCACCACCTCGGCCATCTACTACAACGGCCGCTTCACCGTGCCCAATCCCGAGCACAAGCTGCGCATCGACATGACCGCGCAGGTGTCCATCGTCGCCTCGCGTGCCGACAACACCTTGACCGTGCCCGCCACCGCACTGGGCGCGCGCGGCAAGGACGGCCGCTACACCGTGAAGGTGCTGGAGGGGGAGGCGGGGCAGGCTCAGAGAGTGAGCCAGCGCCAGGTGCGCGTGGGCCTGAACAACCGCGTCCAGGCCCAGGTGCTGGACGGGCTGAAGGAAGGCGAGCGCGTGGTGATCGGCGATGCGTCGGCGAACAACGCGTCCCGTTCCCGCGGCGGGCCGCCGATGTTCTGAGCCGGGGCACGACATGGGCAAGGCATTGCTGGAAGTCCGCGACCTCTGGCGCGAGTTTCCTTCGGGCGAGGGCACGGTGGCGGTGCTCAAGGGCATCGACCTGACGATCGAGGCCGGCGAGATGGTGGCCATCATGGGCGCCTCGGGCTCGGGCAAATCGACGCTGATGAACATTCTGGGCTGCCTCGATCGCCCCACGCGCGGGCAGTACGAGGTGGCCGGCCAGTCCACTGCCGCACTGGAGCCGGACGAGCTGGCGCGGCTGCGGCGCGAGCACTTCGGCTTCATCTTCCAGCGCTACCACCTGATGGGGGACCTGACGGCCGAGGGCAACGTCGAGATCCCGGCCATCTATGCGGGCATGCCGCCCGCGCAGCGCCATGAACGCGCGCAGGCCCTTCTGCAGCGGCTGGGGTTGGGCGATCGCACAGGGCACCGTCCCGGCCAGCTCTCGGGCGGGCAGCAACAGCGCGTGAGCATCGCACGGGCGCTGATGAATGGCGGTGATGTGATCCTGGCCGACGAGCCGACCGGGGCGCTCGACAGCGTCAGTGGCGCCGAGGTCATGCGCATCCTGCGCGAGCTGCATGCCGATGGGCACACGGTCATCCTCGTGACGCACGACGCCCAGGTGGCCAGCCACGCCCAGCGCGTCATCGAGATCAGCGACGGGCGCATCGTGGCCGACCGCCGGCAGGGCGAGGCCGCGTCGGTGACGGCTGCGCCGCCGGCTCGCGACCGCGCATCCGGCTCCTGGCTGCATGCGCACTGGGATCGGCTGGCCGAAGCCTTCACGATGGCCTTGCGCGCCATGGCTGGCCACCGGTTGCGCACGCTGCTGACCATGCTCGGCATCGTGATCGGCATCGCCTCGGTGGTGTCGGTGGTGGCCCTCGGGCAGGGTTCGCGTGAGCGCATCCTCAAGGACATCAGCGCCATGGGGACGAACACGATCGACATCTTCCCCGGCAAGAACTTTGGCGACCGGCGTGCCGCGACGATTCACACGCTCATTCCAGGCGATGCACGGGCGCTGTCGCAGCTGAGCTATGTCGACAGCGTGAGCCCCACCGTGAGCACGAGTGTGACCAGCCGGCGCGGCAATGTGGAAGCGTCGGCCACCGTGTCGGGCGTGAGCGAGGCCTATTTCCGGGTCAAGGGCTACACGCTGGCTGAAGGGCAGGGCTTCGATGCCGACAGCGTCTCGCGGCTGGGCCAGGAGGCCGTGATCGACCCCAACACCCGCAGGGCGCTGTTCGCACCGAGCGAGGCTGCCGTGGGCCAGGTGATCTTTCTGGGCAGCGTGCCGGTGCGCGTCATCGGCGTGACGGCCCCGCTGGAGTCGGCCATGGGCAACACCGATGCCCTGAACATCTGGGTGCCCTACACCACGGCCATGAAGCGCATGCTGGGGCAGGACCACCTGCGCAACATCACCATGCGGATCAGCGACCAGGTGCCCAGCGCGGCGGCCGAGCAGGGCATCGTGGCGCTGCTGACGCAACGCCATGGCGTGCAGGACTTCTTTACCCGCAACAGCGACAGCATCCGCCAGACGGTCGAGAACGCGACCCAGACCATGACCATGCTGGTGTCGGCCATTGCGCTGATCTCGCTGGTGGTGGGCGGCATCGGGGTGATGAACATCATGCTGGTGTCCGTCACCGAGCGCACCCAGGAGATCGGCGTGCGCATGGCCGTGGGCGCGCGCCAGAGCGACATCCTGCGCCAGTTCCTGATCGAGGCCGTGCTGGTCTGCCTGATCGGCGGGGTGCTGGGCATCGGCATCGCGCTGCTGATCGGCCTGCTGTTCGAGCGCCTGGGTGGCAACTTCAGCATGGTCTATTCCTCTGCCTCCATCGTCACGGCCTTCGCGGTCTCGACGCTGATCGGCGTTGTCTTCGGTTTCCTGCCCGCGCGCAATGCCGCCCGGCTCGATCCGGTGGACGCGCTGGCCCGACAATGAGCGCCCGCCCGTGGCCGCCTTCCCGCATACACGCACGATGAACCGCGACGCCCGCCTCCTTCCCTTTGCACTCACCTTGCTGACGCTGGCCACGCTGGGTGGGTGCGCCACCTACCGCGGCGAGCCCGTGGCACCCGCTGTGCAGCAACCGTCTGCTTTCCAGCAGGCACAAGGCGGACAGGTGGGCGAGACCCGACCCTCGCCCTGGTGGCTGGAAATGAACGACCCGGTGCTGGTGCGCCTGATCGACGACGCACTGGCGCGCAACAACAACCTGGCCCAGGCCACGGTGCGGGTGCGTCGTGCGCAGCTCGTGGCCGGCACGGCGGCGAGCAACCAGCTGCCCACGGTGTCCGTGCGCGCCAGCACGCAGGGCAGTCGTCAACTCGACGGCGAAGGCAACCTCGTCAAGACCAGCGCCCTGACGGGCAGCGTCAGTTGGGAGTTGGACCTCTGGGGCCGCCTGGCCGCAACCCGCCAGGCGGCCGAATGGGAGGCCTCGGCCACCACCCAGGACCGGCTTGCCACGGCCCAGGCCCTGGTCGCCACCACGGCCCGAACCTACTGGCAGGTCGCTTACCTGAATCAGCGGGTGGCCGCCAGCCAGGCCAGCATCGACTACGCCCGCCAGACCTTGAAGCTGGTGGACGCCCAGGCCCGCGCGGGCGCGGCCTCCGGGCTGGAGGTGGCGCAGGCCCGACAGACCGTGGCTGCGCTGGAGGCCTCACACACGCAATGGCTGCAACAGCGCGTCGAGGCACGCAATGCCCTGGCCATCCTGTTCGACGGCCCGCCGGGCGTGCCCATGGACGAAAGCCAGCTGCTGCCGGAAGGCACGCTGCCCGAAGTGCCCGCCGGGCTGCCAGCCTCGCTGCTGACGCGGCGTCCTGATGTGCTGGCGGCCGACTTGCGCCTGCGCTCGGCCTTTGCCACGGTCGATGCCACCCGTGCGGCGGCCTACCCGGTGCTCACGCTGACCGGCAGCGTGGGCCGCACCACCACCGCCCTGTCCAATGTGCTGATCGACCCGGTGGGCACGCTGGGCGCGGGCCTGACGCTGCCTTTCGTGCAGTGGCGCGACGTGCGCCGCAACACGGCCATCTCGCAGGCCGATTACGAGCTGACCGTGCTGAGTTACCGCCAGACCTGGTACACCGCGCTCAGCGAGGTCGAGAACGCGCTGTCCGCACGGCGCCAGTACGAAGAGCAGGGCGCCCGCCTCGCTGAAGCGGTGGAGGCGGCCCGCCAGGCCGAGCGCCTGAGCGAGATCCGCTATCGCAGCGGCGCCGTGCCGCTCAAGACCTGGCTGGACGCGCAGGAGACCCGCCGCGCGGCCGAAAACAACCTGGCGCTGAACCGCTACAACAGGCTGTCGGCGCTGGCCACCCTGTATCAGGTCCTGGGCGGTGACATGGGCCGCGCGGGCGTGTAGGCTTCGCGCCCATGATCATCGTTCATCACCTCGAAACCTCCCGCTCGCAGCGCGTGCTGTGGCTGCTTGAAGAGCTCGGCCTGCCCTACGAGATCAAGCTCTACAAGCGCGACCCGCGCACCCGGCTGGCCCCGCCCGAACTCAAGCGCGTGCACCCGCTGGGCAAGTCGCCCGTCATCACCGACGGTAACCGCGTGGTGGCCGAATCGGGCGCCATCCTCGAATACCTGGCTGAAACCCATGGCAGCGGGGCTCAGGGTGAGTTGGCCAACCTGCTGCCTGTCCGCGGCACCGAGGCGCACCACCAACTGCGCTTCTGGATGCACTACGCCGAGGGTTCGCTGATGAACTGGCTGGTGATGAAGCTCGTCTTCATGACCATCCCGACGCAGCCCATGCCCTTCTTCGTGCGCCCGATCGCGCGGCAGCTGTGCCAGCAGGTGCAGGCCAAACTGATCGACCCCAACCTGGCCAGCGCCCACGCCTTCATCGAAGACCACCTCTCGCGCCACACATGGTTTGCGGGCGATCAGCTGAGCCTCGCCGATTTCCAGATGAGCTTTGCCGTGGCGGCCCTGCTGTCGCGCAACCCGGCGCCGGCCCCGGCGATGCGCGCGTGGCTGGCGCGTGTGGAGGCCCGTCCGGCCTACCAGCGCGGCGTGGCCAAGGGCGGCCCGGTCATCATGGGTGCCTGAGCCCGATGGGGTTGTGGGCGCCACGGCACCGGGCTGGCTCGCCCCGTCGTGGCTGCCTCATCCGGGTTCGTGGCGTGGCACCTCGCGCCCCGGCGGCGTCTCGCTGAACTGCTGGCGCAGCGCCGCCAGAAAGGTGCGCGCCGGCAGCGACAGGCTCCGGTCGCTGCGCCACACCACGTGCCACATCCGCCGGATCGGCAACCCCGTCACCTTCAGCTCCACCAGCCCCTGCGAGGCGGGGTCCGGCCCCAGCGTATGGCGTGACAGGATGGCCAGCCCGAGGCCCGCCGCCACGGCGTGCTTGATGGCCTCGTTGCTGCCCAGCGCCAGGCGGGCGGGCCAGCTCACGCCCTGTGCAGCCAGATACTGGTCGGTGGCCTGACGCGTGCCCGAGCCGGGCTCGCGCGTGAGCCTTGCCTCTTGGATGACCTGACTCAGCCGCAGCCGGGTGCGCTGCGCCAGCGGATGACCGACCGGTGCAATCAGCACCAACGGGTTCTCCAGAAAGGGCCAGCGCTCGAGCGCCAGGTCGGTGGGCGGCAGCATCATCACCGCCAGTTCCACATCCCCGCGGGCCAGATGCTGGATCACGGCATCGCGGTTCTCCACCGCCAGATCGATGCGCAGCCCGGGGTACTGCCGGGCAAACGGCCCCAGCAGGTCGGGGATGAAGTATTCGGTCGTCGTGACGGCGGCGAGCTTCAGCCGGCCCTTCTGCAGGCCCTGCATGGCCAGCGCATCCTCTTCGAAGCGCCGCCAGCGTGCAAACAGATCGCGCACGGTGTCGGCCAGCAGTTCGCCGTGCGGGGTGAGCCGCACGCCACGGCCTTCAGGCTCCAGCAGGTGCAGGTTCAGCGCCTGCGCCAGTTCCTTGAGCTGGGTCGACACGGTGGGCTGGGCCAGATGCAGCGCCTCGGCCGCCTTGCCGATCCCGCCCAGCCGGGCCACGGCCTCGAAGCTGCGCAGCTGCTGAAGACTGGCACGCGGAAGTCGCAAGGTATTCATCGGAGGGGTAGATGGAAAGCATCGGAAAAGATCACTTTATCTGATTGGAGCCTTTGCGTATCCTTCAGGCATCAAGGAAAAGTACGCACTGCCGCTCATGCTCAGAAAGAACCCTTCCGGTCACCTGCCCCAGGTCCACGAATCCGCTTATGTGGACCACACCGCCATCCTGTGCGGCAAGGTGATCGTGCACGAGAACGTCTTCATCGGCCCCTATGCCGTGATCCGCGCTGACGAAGTCGACGCCAGCGGGGACATGGAGCCCATCGTCATCGGCGCGCACTCCAACATCCAGGACGGCGTGGTGATCCACTCGAAGTCGGGCGCGGCGGTCACCATCGGCGAGCGCACCTCGATCGCGCACCGCGCCATCGTCCACGGCCCGTGTGAGGTCGGCGACGGCGCCTTCATCGGTTTCAACAGCGTGCTGTTCAACTGCAAGATCGGCGCGGGCTGCGTGGTGCGCCACAACGCCGTGGTGGATGGCATCGACCTGCCGGCCGGCTTCTACGTGCCGTCCACCGAGCGCATCGGGCCGAGCAGCAAGCTCGAGAACATCTCGCGCGTGAGCGTGGCCGCTTCGGAATTCTCGGAAGACGTGGCACGCACCAACAACGAGCTGGTGCAGGGTTACAAGCGGCTCGCCAACGAGTTCTGACCTTCGCCCGCGCAGGGCGGTGCGCCAGCCCGGGGCGTCGCCCATGCGACACTGCAGTCATGGCTGACCTCCAAGCTGCTTCCACCGTGCCGGCCTCGTTGAGGGTGCACCAGTTCCACGGCCTGCAGCCCGGCCCCCGGCTCATCGTGCTGGGTGCCGTGCATGGCAACGAAACCTGCGGCACGCAGGCCATCGAGGCCTTGCTTCCCGAACTGGACAGCGGCCGTCTGACCATCCAGCGCGGCTGCCTGACGCTGGTGCCCGTGGCCAATCCGCTGGCCTTCGCGCGCGGCACGCGCCAGGGTGACCGCAACCTGAACCGCCGCCTGCGGCCAGAGCCCGAGCCGCGCGAATTCGAAGACCGCGTGGCCAATGTGCTGTGCCCGTTGCTGGCCGCCCACGAGGTCCTGCTCGATCTGCACTCCTTCCACACCCCCGGCGAACCCTTCGCCATGCTGGGCCCCGAAGACAACACCGGTTCGCTCGAGCCCTTCACGTACGCCGCATGCGAGTCGGCGTGGGCGGCGCACCTGGGGCCGCGGCGTTTCGTCGAGGGCTGGCTGGACACCTACGCGGCCGGCGTGGCCGAGCGGCGCGCGCGGGCGGCGCTGGATGGCGCGCTGCCTGCCGTCGTGCAGGATGCGCAGTATGGCGTCGGCACGACCGAGTACATGCGTTCGGTGGGCGGCTACGGGATCACGCTGGAGTGTGGCCTGCACGGCGATCCGCACGGTGCGGCCGTGGGCCTGCATGCGATCCGGCAGACGCTGGCGTGGCTTGGCATGGCCGATCTGCCGCTGGTGCCGCCCGTGGGCGATCCGGACGTGATGCGGCTGGTGCAGGTGACGGACCGACTCCACCCCGATGACCGGCTGGCTGCCCCCTGGCGCGGCTTCGATCCGGTGCGGGCGGGGCAACCGATCGGCTGGCGCCATGATGGCCAGGCCGTGTGTGCGCCGGAAGACGGCTGGGTGGTGTTCCCCAACCCCGAAGCCGAGGTGGGACAGGAGTGGTTCTACTTCGCGCGCCGCAGCCCGCGACGGCTGGGCTGACGCGGCACGTTGTGCTCAGTGGGTGCGGCGGCGTGCCACCATGGCGGCGCTCAGCGTGCGGCATTGCTCGGGCGTGAGGCCGGCAGCGGCCGGATAGACCCAAGCTTCCTCGGCATCCGCATGGGCCGGGTAGCGTTCCGTCAGCGTCAGCACGGCGTCGGGCACCGCATCGCCCGGCGCGGCCTCGCCGGCCTGCACGGCCAGCAGCCAGGGGCGGGTGGCCTGCCACAGCGCACCCAGCTCATCGTGTTCGGCCTGCAGGCGTGCAATGTGTGCCGTCACGTCCGGCTGGCCGAGCGCCCGCAGTGCCGGAAACAGATCCATGTCTTCGTCTTCATGGTGCAGCGGCGCCGCCAGATCGAAGTAGCGCAACACGGAGGTGGCCGCCTCGCGGGCCTCGGCATCGGCACCGTGTTGCCCAACGTGCGCCACCAGCCGTCGCGTCAGGGTCGAGAAGCGCCGCACCTTTTCATGGCAGGCCGTCAGCAGGGCCAGCGGGTCGTCGATCTCGGGGGCAATGGGTTGGAGCAGCGGGCGCATGAGGTCGGGGCGAGGGCGAGTCGCCCGGGGCGGGCGCCGTGCTGCATTGTCCGCCGTGCGCCAGGGGCGTGGGTGTGATGCACCTCAACAACCTGCCTGCAGGCAGGGCGGCGCGGGCGGTCTGCATCTTGCTAAATCCACGCGTTCAGCAGTAGCAGGAGTTTTCTCGCATGAGCCAAGACAGTACCCGCATCGCCCTTGCCGCCCGCATTCATGTGGCCTTGCGCCGCAAGACCGGCCGCGTGACCGACACCGAGTGGCTGGCGCAGGATCCGACCTACGCCACGGAGATCATCCGGATGTGCCGGGCCGAGGGGGATGCGGAGCTGGTGGGGCTGGCCGACAAGCTGGATGCGGCCATGCAGACCTTGCGGCCACGTGTTGTGAGGCCGGTGGCCCCGCCGCCCGTGGCCGTGGTGCCGGCATGGGCAGACAGCAGCATGCAGCTGGAGGCGGAGCGGGAGCGTGAGCGCAAGATCGAGCAGCGCTACGTCGGCCGCCTGCGGTGAAGCAGCGTGGGTGCGGCGAGGGCCACGGTGGCGGCGACCGCGCGCCATGGCCCTGCGCACCTTTGCTGCATCAGATCACGCAAGCGCTATGCCAGCGCTGTGCCGCTGTTCAGAGCTGGTTCTGCACAGAGGCGGTGCCTTCGGCCCGCCCTTTGCGGCGCAGCGCCAGCACCATGCCGAGGCCGACCACCGCCATCAGCACCGTTTCGGGTTCGGGCGCCGGGCTGAGCGTCACGTCGGCCAGCGTGCGGCCCGAATAGCCGTAGCTGCCCCCGATGGTGCCGTCGATGTAGGCCGACGCGCGCAGCGTCATGTCCATGCGGTACTGCCCCGCACTCAGGAAGAGGGGCACCGAGAAGTCGCGGTACATGGCCACGTCATCGAAGATCACGGTGTTGGTCCACACCGCCTGCCATTCGCCGTCCTGCAGCCGGCTGAGGCTGAAGGCAAAGTCGTCATCGCGGTAGTCGGCCACGGTGCTGTTCATGGTCAGGCGCATGCCGTGACCGTCCTCCAGCTCGAAGCGGTGGGAGAGCGTGGTCTCGGTGTAACCGTGTCCCCAGTACTGGCCATCGAAGTCGTAGACCGAACCGTAGGCCGACACGTCCACGAGGCCGCTGAACGAGATGCGGTTGGGGGCGGCCGACCACGTCTGCTGGGCCTGGCCGTCGACACCGCCGTAGCCCATCGCGCTGTCGAGCTGCACGCTCAGGCCCTGGTGCAGGGTGCCCGCATCGCCGGTGCCCGTCTGCTCGCCGCCGTCTTCGTTGCGAACGGTCTCGAACGGCTCCATCTCACCGAGCTGGATCGTCCCGCTCGCCTTCACCGTCTGGGTGGTGCCGTGGTGGATGAAGGGATTGGCATGCGTGGTCGTGCTCGCATGGGCGGTGGTGCACAACGCGACCGCAAACGACAGTGGCATCAGGACGGGGCGCCGAAACCCCGTGGGCAGTGAAGACGCGGACATGTGGGAAGACTCCTGAGTTTGTGTTGCCGGTGTGACAAAACACCGTGCAGGCAGTCTATGCAGCGCATGTCGCTTGCGTGTTCTATTTCATCGAACGGACACGGCATCAAGGTGTAACGTTTGCGCGCCGTGTTTCCAAAGCCCCCTCATGATGCGGGTTTACATGGATCACAGTGGCTGCGTGCGCGCCACCAGCCAGTCTCGCGCCGCCCCGTCGACGTGCGGCAGCAAGCGCTCGCGGACGGTCTGGTGGTACGCGTCGAGCCAGGCCACCTCGTCTTCACGCAACAGGCTGCGGTCGATGCACCGGGTGTCGATCGGGCACAGGCTCAGCGTCTCGAACGCCAGGTAGTCGCCATGTTCGGGCGTGCCCGGTTCGGCATCCGGCCGCGCCGAGGGCACAGCCACATTGAGCACCAGGTTCTCGATGCGGATGCCCCACTGGCCCGGTCGGTAGAGTCCCGGCTCGATCGACGTGATCATGCCGGCGTGCATGGCCATGTCCGGGTGGGGCACGGCTTTTGAAATCGATTGCGGGCCCTCGTGCACGTTGAGGAAGTAGCCGACACCGTGCCCCGTGCCATGGCCGAAGTCCAGTCCCTCGGCCCACAGCGGCGCGCGCGCGATGGCGTCCAGCATGGGCGCCAGCGTGCCCTTGGGGAAGCGCGTGCGCGACAGGGCCATCGTGCCCTTGAGCACCAGCGTGAAGTCGCGCTTCTGCGCGGGTGTCGGGGTGCCGATGGCCCACACGCGGGTGATGTCGGTGGTGCCGCCCAGGTACTGCGCGCCCGAGTCGATCAGCAGCAGCCCGTCGGCCACCAGGCCCTGGGGCGTGGAGATCATCGCGTGCGCGTCGGGCGTGGCACGGTAGTGCGGCAGGGCGCCGTTCGCGTTGAAGCCCGCGATGGTGGGAAAACTCAGCGACACGTAGCCGGGCTGGCGTGCGCGCTCGGCGGTCATGCGCTCGTCGACGGTGAGCTCGCTGATCGCCTCGCGGCCCAGTGCCTGCTCGAGCCACGCATAGAAGGCGCACATGGCGGCGCCGTCGCGCGCCATGGCCTCGCGAATGTGCTCGGACTCGGCCTCGGTCTTGCGGGACTTCGCCAGGGTGCTCGGGTTGATCGCTTCGAGGACGCGCACGCCCTCGGGCACGGCTTCACGCAGTCCCCACGTGGTGCGCTTGGGGTCCAGCCAGAGCACCGCGCCGGCCGGCAGCGCGGACAGCGCCGCCAAGGCTTCATCGTAGGGGCGGCACTGCACGCCGTCGGCAGCCAGGCGGGCAGCCAGTGCCGTGTCCACCTTGCCGACGCCCACGAACAGCTCGGCCCGGTCCGGCGCAATCAGCAGGTGGCCCAGAAACACCGGGTTGTATTCGACATCGGCGCCTCGCAGGTTCAGCACCCAGGCGAGGTCGTCGAGCGTGGCCACCCAATGGTGCGTCGCCCCCCGTTCCTGCAGCGCGGCGCGCATGGCGGCCAGCTTGTCGGCGCGCGGGGTGCTGGCGTGCGGGGGCAGGTGCTCATAGACCGGTGCGGCGGGCAGGGCCGGGCGATCGGGCCAGGCCTCGGCCAGCACGTCTTCTCGTGTGTGCAGCTGCCATGCGGCGCCCGTCATGCCGGTCAGGGCGTCCCGCAGCTGCTGGGTCTGTGCCAGGCCCATCACCGCGCCGTCGGCCGCCAGCGTGGCCGGCCCGTCCGACACCGGCAAGGCGCCCAGCCAGGCCACATAGGCGGGCACCGGCGCGCCATCCAGCTTGACCAGTTCGACGCCGGTGCCTGCCAGTTCGGCTTCGGCCTGCGTCCAGTAGCGGCTGTCGGTGAACAGCGCGGCGCGGTCGGCCGCCACCAGCAGCGTGCCCGACGAGCCCGTGAAGCCGCTGAAGTGGGCGCGGCCTTCCCAGCGCGCCGGCAGGTATTCGGACAGGTGCGGGTCGCTGCTGGGCAGCAGCACGGCGTGCCAGCCCCGTGCGGCCATGGTGGCGCGCAGGGTGGACAGTCGGGCCGGAATGGGCGAGGCGAGCGGGGCGAGGGCTTGGGGGGCGTTCACGGTCTGGTCCAGCGGAAATCGACCACCGATGTTGCCATGCCGCGGCGCCTCATGCCGCGCACGCGGGCTTCAGCCGACCTTGGGTGGGGCGCTGGCCGGGACGGGCTGTGCCTCGTCGACCCGCATCAACACCTTGTTCGGCTCGAGTGCGTGCGGGTCCGGAAACACCCGTGCGTGGCGCTGTGAGGTGAAGTAGGCCCAGGCCCAGTCCATCATCACCACCAGGCGGTTGCGGAAGCCGATCAGGAAGTAGACGTGAACGAAGAGCCAGAACAGCCAGGCCACAAAGCCGCTGAAGCGCACCTGCTTGCGGGTGAAGGGCAGTTCGACCATGGCCACCGCCGCGCGCTTGCCGATGGTGGCCAGCGAGCCATAGTCGAAGTAGCGGAAGGCCTGCGGCTCGAGCCCCTTCATGCGGCGGATGATGTTGAACGCCGCCTTGCGGCCCATCTGCTTGGCCCCGGGGCTGACGCCGGGCACGGGGGTCGGCTTGGCCGGATCCAGATAGCTCCTGGCGTTGGCCAGGTCACCCACCACATAGATGTTGGGGTGGTGGGGGATCGTGAGGTCGGGTTGCACCACGACGCGGCCGGCGCGGTCGAGTTCGCAGCCGGTGGCCTTGGACAGGGCCTTGCCCAGTGGCGACGCGGCCACGCCGGCCGCCCAGATCACGGTGCGTGTCGGCAGGAAGTGCGATACGGCCTGGGTGGTGCCGTCGGGCTGGTGCTCGGTGAGGTCGTAGTGAATGCCGAAGGCCGTGATGTTGGTGACCCGTGCACCCGGCAGCACCTCGGCGCCCAGGCCTTCAAGCTGCTCCTTGGCCCGCTGTGACAGGTCCTCGCTGAAGGTGCCCAGCACACGCGGGGCGCCCTCCAGCAGCACGATGCGGGCCTCGCGCGAGTCGATGCGGCAGAACTCGGCGCTGAGCGTCTGCTGGGCGATCTCGGCCATCGTGCCGGCCATCTCGACGCCCGTCGGCCCCGCACCCACCACCGCAAAGGTCAGCCAGGGCAGACGCTTGACGGGATCGGTCTCGCGCTCGGCCTGCTCGAAGGCGGTCAGCACGCGGCGGCGAATGGTGAAGGCGTCGCCCAGTGTCTTGAGGCCCGGTGCGTACTTGGCCCAGTCATCGCGCCCGAAATAGCTGTGGGTGGCCCCGGCCGCCACGATGAGGTGGTCGTAATGAAGGTGCTCTCCGCCATCCATCTGCACGCATGACGAGGCGGTGTCGATGCCCGTCACCTCGGCCATCAGCACCGTAAGCTGGCCCTTGGCGATCTGCTTGCGCAGCACGTGGCGGATGGGCGCGGCGATCGCGGGGGCCGAGAGCCCGGCCGTGGCCACCTGGTAAAGCAGCGGCTGGAACAGATGGTGGTTGGTGCGGTCGATGACCACGATGTCCACCGGCGCGGCCGCCAGCGCCTGGGCGGCTTCCAGCCCGCCGAACCCGCAGCCGATGATCACCACACGCGGGCGGCCACCCGGTGTACGGTCTGGGGAAGGCAGGGGCGGCGTTTCCATCTGTCGCATGAGGTGGGCTTTCGGCAGAAGCAAAGGGGCGGTTATACCCTCATCCGCCCGCGGTCTGTGGCGCGGAACATGACGGTTCTCCACTCGATCATGGGGCTTCTTTCGTCTATTGACGGCTTTTTTCCATTCGGTGCCACGCAAGGGTGGGCGGGCCGGCTTTTCAGCAGGGCGTTTCCGCCCTGTCATCGGGGTGCGTTAAGCTGGCAGGCTGATCGTCTTTGTGGCTGTCGCTTCACCGTACCCCATGCCGCTCCTGTCTGCACACGATGTGCTGCCGCCTGGCACCCGACTGGGTGAGTTCGAGATCCAGCGCGTGCTGGGCTCGGGCGGTTTCGGGGTGGTGTACCTGGCACTCGATCACACCCTGGAGCGCCGCGTTGCCGTCAAGGAATACATGCCTTCCGCGCTGGCGGTGCGAGGGGCGGACCATGCCCTGAGCCTGCGCCCCGGGGCGGACGCGGGCGCATTCGAACTGGGGCTGCGCTCGTTCGTGAACGAGGCGCGGCTGCTGGCCCGGTTCGACCATCCTTCGCTGGTCAAGGTGCATCGCTTCTGGGAGGCCAATGGCACGGCCTACATGGCCATGCCGTATTACCAGGGGCGCACACTGCAGGAAGCCCGTCGCGAGATGGGTGAGCCGCCCGACGAGGCCTGGCTGCGGCGTCTGATCAACCCGCTGCTGGGCGCGCTCGAGTGCCTGCATCGCGAGCAGGTCTACCACCGTGACATCGCGCCGGACAACATCCTGCTGCTGGATGACGAGCACGGTGAGGGCCATGGGCGTCCCGTTCTGCTGGACCTCGGCGCCGCGCGTCGCGTCATCAGCGACCACACGCAGGCGTTGACGGCCATCGTCAAGCCGAGCTTTGCGCCCATCGAGCAGTATGCCGAGACCACCCAGCTTCGGCAGGGGCCTTGGACGGACCTGTACGCGCTGGCTGCGGTGGTGCACTTCTGCATCACCGGGCGCCCGCCGGTGCCGGCCACCGCGCGCACGCTGCACGACGAACTGCCGTCCCTGAAGGACATGGCGCCCGCGCTGGCCAGCGGCTTCAACCGCGACTACAGCACGGTGTTCCTGGCGGCGATCGACCACGCGCTGGCGGTGCGCCCGCAAGACCGCCCGGCGTCGGTGCTGGCCTGGCGCGAAGAGTTGGCCGGCATCGTGAGCGTGCCGCGTGCCGACGCGGCAGACGGCGGGCGGGACGATGCCTTGATGCCCACCGTGCTGGTCAGGCCAGCCGGCGAGGCCTTCGCGACCACCGCGCCCGCGGCCAGCGTGCTGGCGGCGCCCGCGACCCAGCCCTTGCCCCGACCGGGCGCGCCGTCCACCGCCACGGGCGCCGCGCCCGATGCCTCGCAAACAAGCGATGACGCTGCGCCGTCCGCTTCGTCATCGCCGCTGAGCGGCCGGTTTGCGCGCACGCGGCGCGCCACCTGGGCCGGCATCGCGGGCGTGTTCACGCTGGCAGTGGCGGGGCTGGGCTGGTTCGGCTCGCGGCCGGCTGTGCCTTCTGTCGCGCCGGCTGCCTCGGCCGTCCAGTGGGTGTCGGCCGGGCCTTCTGCGCCGTCCGTCATGCCGCCAGGGCCGGACGCCGCCAGCGCGGTCAGCGCCGGTGCCAGCGGCGCCACCGACAAGGCCCGACCGGAGGACAAGAAGCGAGAGGCGCGTCCGGGCCCGCTGAACCCGCGCGCGGCGTGCGCCGGCAAGTCCTTCATCTTCCTGGCCATCTGCATGAAGCAGCATTGCAGCCGGTCGGCCTACAAACGCCATCCCGAGTGCGTGCGCATGCGCCGGCAGGAAGAAGCGCAGCGCAACATGCAGCCCTGAGCCAGAGGGGCCGTCCTGTCCTCAGGCCGCCGTCTGATGGGCCGTGTCCGGTCGCAGCGCCACCAGCGTCTGCTGCAGCACGCGGGCATCGGCACTCGCCCGGTGACGCGCCAGGCCCATGCGCGCCGCCACCTGCTGCTTCACCTCGTGCCACCGCGCAGCCTCGGCCTCGTCCAGCAGCGCCCGCAGGTTCTCCATCCGGAAGGACGGCGTGCGGTCGGCCACGTCATACAGCCGGCCCAGCCAGGTGTAGTCGTGCGCCCAGGCGTCCGAATACACCGTCTGCCCGTGCAACTGGTCGTTCAGCGCTTCGCACACCACCCGGGGCGCTCGCCCGTGGCGGGACAGCTGTTCCCGGGCGATGCCGTGCACGGAGGCGGCTGCGGCGTCCCAGTGCTGCCAGTCGGGCTCGGGGCAGATCAGGCTGCACCAGGCGCGACCATCCGGCAGCACGAACCCCACTTCGATCGGGTAGCTGCCATGGCCGAAGCCCGACGCCTCGATGTCGATGATGGTGGGTGGGAAGGGGGCGCTGCTGGCCTGCGGGGAGAGGATCATGGGGGCCCTGATGTCTGTGTGTTGAATGTGCCCCCATGTCGACGGGGCCGTCACGTCGGGGGATCCCCCGCCTTGAAGGGCTGCCGCTCTTCCAGTTCGTTCAGGTAGTAGCCGATGCCGCGCTGCTCGCGGTCGAGGAAGTCGGCCACCGCCTGGCGCAGCCCGGGATGGCGCAGCAGGTGCACGGAGTGCGTGGTGACAGGCAGCAGGCCGCGTGCCAGCTTGTGCTCGCCCTGCGCGCCGCCCTCGAACCGCTGCATGCCCTGTGCGATGCACCAGGCGATGCCCTGGTAGTAGCAGGCCTCGAAATGCAGGCAGGACACCGATTCAAGCGCGCCCCAGTAGCGCCCATAGGCCACTCCTGCCTGCGGATCGACCGCCAGCAACGAGGCCGCGATGCGTTCGCCGTCGCGCACGGCAATGAACATCGTCCAGCAGTCTGGCAGCGCCGCGCCCACCTGATGCCAGAAGGCGTGAGCCAGGTAGGGGCGTTGGCCGTGCTCCAGATAGGTGCGCGTGTAGCAGCGGTGAAAGAAATCCCAGTCCGCCTCGGTGATGGCCGCGCCCTGCTTCACCTCGAAGCGCACACCGGCCTCGGCCACCTTGCGCCGTTCCTGCTGGATCTTCTTGCGCTTCTCGCGCTGCAGGGTGCCGAGAAAGTCGGCGAAATCGGCATACGGCGTGCCGCTGCGGTTCAGCCAGTGGAACTGCACGCCGGGCCGCTTCAGCCAGCCCCGCTCGGCCGCCCGGGTGGCCTCTTCGTCCTGCAGGAACAGCAGGTGGGCCGACGACCAGCCCTGATCCTCACACCGCGCGGCCAGGGCATCGAGCAGGCGGCCCTGCCATGCGGCACGGGCGGGCGCGGGCACACTCGGGTCGACCAGCAGCCGCGACCCCGGGATGGGCGAGAACGGCACCGCGCTCAGCAGTTTGGGGTAGTAGTGCGTTCCCTGGCGGGCCAGTGCGCGGTCGTGCGCGTCGGCCCAGGCCCAGTCGAACACGTACTCGCCATAGGAATGGTCCTTGGCGTAGGCCGGGCACGCGGCGCGCAACCGGCCTGCAGCATCGTGCAGCAACAGAAACTGCGGATGCCAGCCAGTGGCCGGGGCCGCACTGCCCGTGTCATGCAAGGCCCGCAGGAAGGCATGCCGCAAAAACGGGTTCGCGCCCTCGGCGGGAAGCAGCGCATCCCAGGCGTCGGCGTCGATCAGACCCGGGTCATCCACCCAGGTGATGCTGCAGTCACCCGACAGGGCCGCTACCATGCTGGCTTGCGCGTCTGCGCCGTCTGCTTGAATCCTGCTCATGAATGCTGTGTCGTCCGCGGCCCGTCCTGCCCAAGCGCTGAACGTGGCCCTGCTGCAAATCAACCCGGTCGTCGGTGACCTGGCCGGCAACGCCCGCCTGATCGTGGACGCGGCCCGCCAAGCGTACGCGCAAGGCGCGCGCCTTGCCGTCACGCCGGAAATGGCCTTGTGCGGCTACCCCCCGGAAGACCTGCTGCTGCGCCCGGCCTTCGTGGCAGCGTGCGACCAGACCGTGGCCGACATCGCGGCCCGGCTGGCCGACCTGCCAGACCTGCATTTGGTGCTGGGGCACCCGCAGACCGCCCCGGGCGCTGGCTTGCGCGGGCGCTCGCACGCGGTGCCGGGGCTGTTGAACGCCGCCAGCCTGATCGCAGGCGGCCAGGTGCGCGCCAGCTACGCCAAGCGCGAGTTGCCCAACTACCAGGTCTTTGACGAGCGCCGCTACTTCATCGGCGGTCGCGAAGCGGGGCTGGGCCCTGTCGTGGTCGATGTGCTGGGCTGGCGCCTGGGCCTGCTCGTGTGCGAGGACGCCTGGTTCGACGAGCCCGCCCTCGCCGCGCTGGGGCAGGGCGCCCAGGCCCTGGTCGTGCTGAACGCTTCGCCTTTCCACACCGGCAAATGGGGCGAGCGCGAAGCCCTGATGGGCGAGCGTGCCCGCCAGCTCGGCGTGCCGCTGGTCTATGCGCACATGGTGGGCGGGCAGGACGAGGTCGTGTTCGACGGCGCCTCGTTCGCCGTCGACGCGCAGGGCGCCGTGCAGGCGCGCGCACCCAGTTTCGAAACCGCCACCCTGCCGCTGACGCTGCAGCCCGACGGCAGCGTGCAGGGCGCGCTGGCCGACGTGCCATCGGCCGATGCCGAGATCTGGCAGGCGCTGGTCATCGGCGTGCGCGACTACCTGGGCAAGAACGGCTTCCCCGGCGCCATCATCGGCCTATCCGGTGGCATCGACTCGGCGCTGGTGCTGGCCATCGCCGTCGACGCCCTGGGCCCCGACAAGGTGCGCACCGTGATGATGCCGTCGCCCTACACGGCCGACATCTCCTGGATCGACGCGCGCGACATGGCCGACCGACTGGGCGTGCGCCACGACGAAATCGCCATCGCGCCCGAATTCGAGGCCTTCAAGGCCTCTCTGGCACCGTTGTTCGTGGGTCGCGCCGAGGACACCACCGAAGAGAACATCCAGGCCCGTATCCGCGGCACGCTGCTCATGGCCCTGTCCAACAAGACCGGCGCCATCGTGCTGACCACGGGCAACAAGAGCGAGATGGCCACAGGGTACTGCACGCTGTATGGCGACATGGCCGGCGGCTTTGCCGTGATCAAGGACCTGGCCAAGACCGTGGTCTACCGGCTGGCGCGTTGGCGCAACGCCCAGGCCGCCGCGGCCGGGCAGGTCGAGCCCATTCCCGAGCGCATCATCACGCGCCCGCCCTCCGCCGAACTGCGGCCGGATCAGACCGATCAGGACAGCTTGCCCGAGTACGACGTGCTCGACGCCATCCTCGAGCGCTACATGGAGCAGGACCAGTCCATTGAGGAGATCGTGGCTGCCGGCTTCGAGCGCGCAGATGTTGACCGGGTCACCAGCCTGATCAAGATCAACGAATACAAGCGCCGCCAGGCCCCGGTCGGCATCCGCATCACCTACCGCGCATTCGGGCGGGACTGGCGCTACCCGATCACTTCCCGCTTCCGCGCCTGAGCGCGAGACGTGCTTAAATAGCCATCATGCGGCGCAACATGGCGCCCGCGCGGCTTGCCGATTTCCCCACTTCGCAGACTTATCCGGAGTTCCTCCATGAAACAGATCACCGCCGTCATCAAACCGTTCAAGCTCGAAGAAGTCCGCGAAGGCCTGGCTGAAGTCGGCGTGACCGGTCTGACCGTCACCGAAGTGAAGGGTTTCGGACGCCAGAAGGGCCACACCGAGCTTTACCGCGGCGCCGAATACGTGGTCGACTTCCTGCCCAAGGTCAAGATCGAGGTCGTGGTGAAGGATGGCGACGTCGATCGCTGCATCGAAGCCATCGTCAAGGCCGCCAAGACCGGCAAGATCGGCGACGGCAAGATCTTCGTGACGGCGGTCGAGCAGGTCGTGCGCATCCGCACTGGCGAGACCGACGAATCGGCCGTCTGACGCCGCTTCAGATCTCGGGCGACACGCCGCCAGGACCCGGCTCAGGCTGGTCCGGCGGCGTTTGCACTTGCAGACGGGCGTGCTCGTCCTCGATGCGGTCGAGCAGCGTCGTGATGTCATCCCCGATCATCAGCAGTTCCTGCACATCCGGCCAGAGGAAGCCACCATCCCGGCAGCCGTCGATGAAGCGCAGCAGGTGGTCGTAGTAGCCGGCCACGTTGAGCAGGCCCAGCGCCTTGCGGTGGTAGCCCAGCTGCCGCCAGGTCCACACCTCGAAGATCTCTTCCATCGTGCCGATGCCGCCGGGCAACGCCAGAAAAGCGTCCGACTGCATGGCCATGTTGTGCTTGCGCGCGTGCATGGTGTCCACCACCTGCAACTCGGTGAGACGGCCGTGCCCCATCTCTCGCGTCATCAGGCGCTCGGGGATCACGCCGATCACCGGCGCACCCGCGTCGAGTGCAGCGTCCGCTACCGTGCCCATCAGGCCCGTGCTGCCGCCGCCGTACACCAGCTGCCAGCCGCGCTCGCCGATCTGGCGGCCCACTTCACGCGCCGCAGCCACGTGGGCCGGATCCAGCCCGTCACGCGAGCCGCAGTACACACACAGAGACAGGGACATGGTGGTCAGGCCGCGTGCACGGCGTCGGGGTTGGCTGTTGGCGCGGCGTCCGGCCGCGTGTCGATGAGGCTGGTGCCGCTCAGCACATCATGCAGGAACTGACGGCGCGGCAGCACAAAGCTCGACACGGCATACAGCACCATCCAGCCCACCAGGGCGGCAAACAGCTGGCGGCCCTGGGTCAGGCCGAGCACTTTCGGCAGCAGCAGGCCCGGCATCAACCACAGCCAGGCCAGCACATGGCGCAGCAAGGCACGGGGCAGGGTCACGCCCTCGCCATCCCGGCCCACCACCCGCAGGTGCCAGGTCTTCATGGCGAGCGTCTGGCCGGTCTGCACCCAGCACCATGTGTAGTACAGCGCGAAGGCCAGCAGCAGCGCTGCCCACAGCCCGTGACGGCCCTCGAGGCCGTGCCGCTGGTTGGTCGCGATGCCGTACACCAGGCCCACCGGCACCGCGATGCCGAACACCAGCACGCCCTCGTAGACGAACGAGGTGACACGGCGCCTCAGGCGCGGCGCGGTGGCGCGGGCCCGGGTGGCGGTTTCTTCAGCGGTGAGGGGGCGGTACGTGTTCGTGGGCCGGGCGGACATGGCGAAAGGCGGTCAGACAAGCAGCCGCGAACGATACACCAGCGCAGCCGACGCGAATCGACTCAGTCCGGCAGGTCGTGATCGCGGTCGGCCGGCATGGCGCCGCCCATGCCGGCGCCCTGCGCACCTTTGCGGGGCAGCAGGGTGACCGGGTCGACAAAGACCCGGGTGGCGGTGATCTTGGGCAGGCCCGCCTGCTGGTGCAAAGGCGGGGTGGCCGGCTGCGTCACCAGCCGCGTGGTCGCGCCGGGCCCTTCCTTGATCAGTGCCGGAGCGACCACGGTGGGTGCGGGGGCGCGCCGCTGTCCGGCAGCCGGCACGACGTTCGCCTTGCGCCCGTCGGCCGTCACGAGGCGGCGGCTGTTCTGGCTCGGTGCCGAAGAGGCCGCGCTGCTCGCCATGCTGGCCGGATCGGCCTTCTGGCGTGCCTGGCGGCCCAGTTGGTCACGGTCTTCCGCGGAGAGCGCCTGGTAGGCCTCCCATTTCTGCTGCCGCTCGGAGGGACTCAGCTGGCGCGCCTGCTGGAAGCGCAGCCGTGCCTCGCCGCGCTCGGTGGCAGGCAGCGATGCCCACTGGTTCATGCGCTCGCGCAGGCGCTGCTGTTCGGTGGCGGTGAGCTTGGGGTAGCGAACGGCCACCTGCAACCATTTTTCGCGGCTGGATGCGGGGAGATCGCCCCACTGCGCGGCCAGGGGCTGCAGCACTTGCCGCTGGGCGGGTGTGAGCGACTGCCAGGCCGGTGCGCCGGCCTGTGCGGTCTGGGCGCTCGCGGGCCCTTGCGCGCGCGCCAGGCTCACCGCCGCCGGGCCGAGTGCCACCAGGCACAGCGCAACCAGCAGGGTGGGGGAGGCGCAGCGCGTCAACGTCATGGCGTCACGGCGGGCGCGACCTCGCCGCCTTCCTCTTCCACGGCTGCCTCCAGTTCGACGGGCGGCTGCACCGAGACCTCGATGTCCGGCGTGCTCACGGCTTCCACCGCCATCGCGGGTGCCGTGTCGTTCTGGAGGAACTCGGCAAAGCCCGGGTCGGCATAGGCGTCCGGCGGCAGGTCGTCGCTCAGGAGCGCCGTGTCGACATCGGCCGCGGCTTCCGTTTTCTCGATCTGGTGATAGTGATGCACGCCCCACAGGCCAGCCACGAGCGCCATCACCGGCAGCACCGAGGCCAGCTTGAGGCCCCAGGACAGCCGACCCTCGTCGAGGCGGCGGCCATGACCGGGCTGACGCGCTGCACCTTCGTGCCACCCCGCCACGGGGGCCGAGAAACCGCCTCCAGTGCCCGTGGCACCCGCGCCTGCCAGGCCCAGGTGCACCACGGGCGTCGCGATGTGCACGCTGGAGGGCGCGGTGCGCACACGGGCCTCACGGGCCGTGCGCACCGCCTGTTCACGTGCCACGCGCAAGCGCTCGGCCACGTCATGGGGCACACACCGCGCACCTCCTTCCAGGCGCGCGCTCAGGCGCAGGGCAAAGCGGGCCTCGAGGGCCTCGCGTTGCGCTGCGTTCAGCGGGGGAGTCGGGCGGGTCTTCACAATGTGATTCCACGAAGTTGAAGGGCTTTGGCCAGGGCCTGGACGGCGCGCGAGCAGTGCGTCTTCACGCTGCCTTCGGAACAACCCATGGCGGCGGCGGTCTCTGCAACATCCAGTTCCTCCCAGTAACGCAGCAGAAACGCTTCCCGTTGACGCGCCGGCAACTTTGCGATCTCTTCTTCGATCTGCCCCAGGGCTTCCGTGCGCGCCGCAGCATCATCTGCACCTTCCGTGCCACCGTCCTGAGCCGTCAGCGCTTCCAGCAGGTCGAAGTCGCCGTCGCCGTCGCCAGCTGCGGCTTCCAGGTCGCCGATGTTGGTGAACACGGCGTTGCGCACCTTCTGGCGGCGGAACCAGTCCAGGGTGGCGTTCGACAGAATGCGCTGGAACAGCATCGGCCACTCGTTCGCGGGGCGGTCGGCGTAGCTCTGCACCAGGCGGATCATGCTGTCTTGCACGATGTCCAGGGCCGCATCTTCGTCGCGGACGGCGTACACCGTGCGTTTGAAGGCGCGACGCTCGACGCTCCTGAGAAAGTCGTCGAGTTCTTCTTCTGGGGTGGGGCTGGGAAGAGGGGTCAAGACCAAAAGCCGGACGGCGGCGTATGACGCGGCGGATTATGGCACCCGCTTGCCCGGCATCATGCCGCGGGGCCGGTTTGCTTGAAGTCGTGTCAGGGAATGCAATAATGTCGGTTTTGCGCCATTTCGATCTGGCTTGTGCTCGCCCGCATCAACAGGCGACGTGCCCAGGCCGCGCAGGCTCCGAAACCGCCTCACGAGGGCGAGCACGCTGGCAATCCGTTGCCGCAGTGCTGCTGTTGCCACCCGCCCGGGTGGTGGCCGTGTAAGAGGGGCACCGATCGTTTTTCGTTAGAGAAATTCGGAAAGGTTCTTCTTCATCATGGACATGTCTCCCGCAGACGCCAAGCGCGCCGCAGCTGCCGACGCCAACTCCGCCGCCCACGGCGAAATCCTCAACGGTTCCGACATCCTCGTGCGCTGCCTGCAGGCCGAGAGCGTCAAGTACATCTGGGGCTACCCCGGTGGCGCCGTTCTGTACATCTACGACGCCCTGTACAAGCAGGACACGATCGAGCACGTGCTGGTGCGCCATGAGCAGGCCGCCGTTCACGCGGCCGATGGCTATGCGCGCGCCACAGGCGAAGTCGGCGTGGCCCTCGTGACTTCCGGCCCTGGCGTGACGAACGCCATCACCGGCATCGCCACCGCGTACATGGATTCCATCCCGATGGTGATCATCACCGGGCAGGTGCCCACGGCCGCGATCGGCCTGGACGCCTTCCAGGAGTGCGACACCGTCGGCATCACCCGCCCCATCGTCAAGCACAACTTCCTGGTGAAGGACGTGGCGGACCTGGCCTCGACGCTGAAGAAGGCCTTCCACATCGCCCGTACCGGCCGTCCCGGTCCGGTCGTGGTCGACATCCCGAAGGATGTCTCGCTGAAGACGACCGCCTTCCACTACCCCGAGTCGGTGGAAATGCGCTCGTACAACCCGGTGCGCAAGGGCCACGGCGGTCAGATCCGCAAGGCCGTGCAGCTGCTGCTCAACGCCAAGCGCCCCTACATCTATGTGGGCGGCGGCGTGGTGCTGGCCAACGCCCACAAGGAGCTGCGCGAGCTGGCCGACATGCTGGGCTTCCCCTGCACGAACACGCTGATGGGCCTGGGTGCGACCGCCGCTTCCGACCCGAAGTTCCTGGGCATGCTGGGCATGCACGGCACCTACGAAGCCAACATGACCATGCAGCACGCTGACGTGGTCATCGCCGTGGGCGCCCGCTTCGACGACCGCGTGATCGGCAACCCCAAGCACTTTGCCCAGGTCGAGCGCAAGATCATCCACATCGACATCGACCCCTCGTCGATCTCGAAGCGCGTCAAGGTCGACATCCCCATCGTGGGCGACGTCAAGGACGTGCTGCTGGAGCTGATCGCCCAGGTCAAGGAATCGGCGCAGAAGGTCGACCAGCAGTCGCTGGCCGCCTGGTGGAGCCAGATCAACGAATGGCGCAAGCGCGAATGCCTGCGCTACAAGACCTCGAACGACGTCATCAAGCCGCAGTTCGTGCTCGAGACGCTGGGTCGCCTGACCGCCGGCACCGACCACTACATCACGTCCGACGTCGGCCAGCACCAGATGTTTGCCGCGCAGTACTGCCGCTTCGAAGAGCCGCGTCGCTGGATCAACTCCGGTGGCCTGGGCACGATGGGCGTGGGCCTGCCGTACGCCATGGGCATCAAGCTGGCCAAGCCCGAATCGGATGTGTTCTGCATCACCGGCGAAGGCTCGATCCAGATGTGCATCCAGGAGTTGTCGACCTGCCTGCAGTACAACACCCCGGTGAAGGTGCTGTCGCTCAACAACCGCTACCTGGGCATGGTGCGCCAGTGGCAGCAGCTGGATTACGGCGGCCGCTACTCGCACAGCTACATGGACGCGCTGCCGAACTTCGTGAAGCTGGCCGAGGCCTATGGCCATGTGGGCATGCTGGTCGAGCGTCCGGAAGACGTGGAAGGCGCCCTGAAGGAAGCCATCGCGCTGAAGGACCGCACCGTGTTCCTCGACATCCGCACCGACCCCACCGAGAACGTGTGGCCGATGGTGCAGGCCGGCAAGGGCATCTCCGAGATGCTGCTGGGCTCCGAGGAACTCTGATCCGCCACGCCAACTGACACCGAGGCCCGATCCGGTCGGGGTAGAACCAAGGCCCGTGCTTTCCGGCACGGGCGGAGGGTTCGCTCAAGCCGGTCGGGCGCATGCACAACGACTTCCCATCGTGCGCGGGCCACGGGCCCGGGGTTACCGCCCCGGGTGCTCAAGAGCCCGCCAGGACGATCACCATGAAACACATCATTGCCCTGCTGCTGGAAAACGAAGCCGGCGCCCTGTCCCGCGTTGTCGGCCTGTTCTCGGCCCGCGGCTACAACATCGAGAGCCTGACGGTCGCCACCACGGAAGATCCGTCGCTGTCGCGCATGACCATCGTCACGCATGGCTCCGATGACGTGATCGAGCAGATCACCAAGCACCTGAACCGACTGATCGAGGTGGTCAAGGTCGTCGACCTGTCCGAAGGCCCGTACACCGAGCGTGAACTCATGCTCATCAAGGTGCGCGCCGTGGGCAAGGAACGCGAAGAGATGAAGCGCATGGCTGATATCTTCCGCGGCCGGATCATCGACGTGACGGACAAGACCTACACCATCGAACTCACTGGCGACGCATCCAAGCTTGATGCCTTCATCGAGGCCATCGACCGCGCTGCCATTCTCGAAACCGTGCGCACCGGGACCAGCGGGATCGGGCGCGGCGAGCGCATCCTGCGCGTCTGACTCTCCGCAGTCTCTTTCTCCCGCTGATTTCCGCTGTCACTGCAACAACCCGCTTGAGTCCATCAAGCAACCATTCGTTTTTCGACGGAGCACAAAACATGAAGGTCTATTACGACAAGGACGCCGACCTGAGCCTGATCAAGGGCAAGAACGTCGCCATCATCGGTTACGGCTCGCAAGGCCACGCCCACGCTCAGAACCTGCGTGACTCGGGCGTCAACGTGACCGTCGGTCTGCGCAAGGGCGGCGCCTCGTGGTCGAAGGTCGAAGCCGCTGGCATCAAGGTGGCCGAGGTCAACGACGCCGTGAAGGGCGCTGACGTCGTCATGATCCTGCTGCCGGACGAGAACATTCCCGACGTCTACAAGAACAACGTCGAGCCGAACATCAAGCAAGGCGCCGTTCTGGCGTTCGCCCACGGCTTCAACGTGCACTACAACCAGGTCGTGCCCCGCGCCGATCTGGACGTGATCATGGTCGCCCCGAAGGGCCCTGGCCACACCGTGCGTTCGGAATACCTGAAGGGCGGCGGCGTGCCTTCGCTGATCGCCGTGTACCAGGACAAGTCCGGCAAGGCCAAGGACATCGCGCTGTCGTACGCTGCGGCCAACGGCGGCACCAAGGGTGGCGTGATCGAGACCAACTTCCGTGAAGAAACGGAAACCGACCTGTTCGGCGAGCAGGCCGTGCTGTGCGGCGGTGCCGTCGAGCTGGTGAAGATGGGCTTCGAAACCCTGACCGAAGCCGGCTACGCGCCGGAAATGGCCTACTTCGAGTGCCTGCACGAACTGAAGCTGATCGTCGACCTGATGTACGAAGGCGGCATCGCCAACATGAACTACTCCATCTCGAACAACGCCGAGTATGGTGAGTACGTGACCGGCACGGAAGTGATCAACGAGAAGTCGCGCGAAGCCATGCGCAACGCCCTGAAACGCATCCAGACCGGCGAATACGCCAAGATGTTCATCCAGGAAGGCAAGACGAACTACCCGAGCATGACCGCTCGCCGTCGTCTGAACGCCGTGCACCCGATCGAGACCGTGGGTGCCGAGCTGCGCGCCATGATGCCCTGGATCGCCAAGAACAAGCTGGTCGACCAGTCGAAGAACTGATCGGGCTGCCGGCGCAAGCCGGCTTGCTTGTCAGATTGAAAAGCCGCCGAGGTGCAAGCCCGGCGGCTTTTTCTTTGCCTCAGCGCGGTGCGCGCTCGGCGGTCTCTGCCCGAGAGGCTGTCTCGTCCTGCCAGCCACCTCCGATGGCCTGGTAGAAGGCGATGGTGGCGCGTGCGCGGGCCGCCTGGGTCTGGATCAGTTCGTCTTCGCGCTGCAGCGCCGTGAGGCGGGCTTCGAGCGCGGGCTGCAACAGCGTGCTGCCTTGTTCGAACAGGCGTTGGGCGTGGCGGGCTGCGTCGTTGCCGTGCTGCAGCGAGGCAGCGAGCTGCGTGGCGCGCTGATCGAGTGCGTGGCGCATGCCGTAGGCGTTCTCCACGTCTTCCAGTGCGCTCAGCACCGCCTGTTCGTGCTGCACGGCGGCGGCTTCCAGCCGCGCGTCGGCCGAGGCAATGCGCGCGCGGATGCGGCCGCCTTCGAAGATGGGCAGACGCATGCCGACGCCCCAGGCCGTGAACTGGTCGCGTGCGCCCAGGTTGTCGCCGATGCTCAGGCGCCCGTCGGTGTTCAGGAAGCCGAGGTAGAAGCTGGGCAGCAGTTCGGCCTTGGCGCTGCCGAGGCGGGCGGCCAGGGCGCGCACCTGGCGCGCGGTGCCGCGCACGTCGGGGCGCTGTTCCAGCACCGACGAAGGCAGCACGGTGGGCA
The DNA here is from genome assembly GCF_003100395.1 of Aquabacterium olei. Classification (NCBI taxonomy): domain Bacteria; kingdom Pseudomonadati; phylum Pseudomonadota; class Betaproteobacteria; order Burkholderiales; family Sphaerotilaceae; genus Aquabacterium; species Aquabacterium olei. The sequence goes on along the minus strand of NZ_CP029210.1, from coordinate 2,555,490 downwards.
GCGCGGTCGGGATGACGCTGGCGTTGGCCGGGGCGGCGGCGGTGGGCGTGGGCAGGGTGGTCAGGGCGCCGGGCGTCTGGCCCGAGAGCACCGCCAGGCGGCGCAGGCGCGAGGCGAGCAGACCCTGCAGCGGCGCGCGCTGGCCTTGCACGTTGGCCAACTGGGCCTGGGCGCGGTCGATGTCGGCACGGCTGGCCTGGCCTGCCGTGAAGCGGCCGCGCACATAGCGCAGCAGGGTCTGGAGCGTGGCCTCGACCCGGTCGAGCACGGCCAGGCGGTGTTCGATGGCGCGGGCCTCGGCATAGTTGGCTGCGATGTCACCGGCCACCAGCAGCTGGGCGCCATGCACGCGTTCGGTCTGCGCCAGCTCGGCCTCGCGGGCGGCGTCGATGTCGCTGCGGCGGCGGCCGAACAGATCGACCTCCCAGGCGGCGGCCAGGCCGAAGCCGTCGAAGCGGCTGATGGGCACGCGGACATCAGGCAGGGTCACGGGCAGGCCTTCCGGTGTGGAGGGCAGGACGTCCTGACGGTTGCGCCCGATGCCTCCAAAGCCCGACAGCGTCGGATACAGCGCCGATTCGGCCTGGCTGATGACGCCGCGCGCCTCTTTCACGCGCGCCAGCGCGATCCGCACATCGGCGTTGGCGTGCAGGCTTCGTTCGATGAGCGCATGCAGGGCGGGGTCGGGCACCTGGCGCCACCAGCGTGCGGTGTCGGGCAGGGCGGTGCCGGGCTCGGTGGGGGCTTCGGCAAAGTGCGCCGGGGTGGCCACGCCGTTGGCGGGCAGGTCGACGCGCACCAGGGTGCAACCGCACAGGGTGGCCACGGCGCAGGCGAGCAGCAGGCGCTGCGTGTGCCGCCCAGCGGAGGCGTGCGGAACAGACAGTCGGTCGGCAGACGCGTTCATGTGATCGGGTGTTCGGTTGTGAGCCGGCCGTCGGCATCGTGCAGCAGCAGAGCCAGCGCGGCCGAGGCGAGCCGCGTGCGCGGGCTGTCGGCCGGGTTGGTGAGGATGATGGGGACGCGCGTGCCGAGCACGATGCCGGCGACGTCGGCATCGGCCAGCAGCGAGAGCTGCTTGACCAGCATGTCGCCTGTCTCCAGGTTGGGCACGACGAGCACGTTGGCCTGGCCCGCCACGGGTGACTGCGGATGTTTGAGGCGGGCGATGCGCTCGTTGATGGCCGCGTCCAGTGACAGCGGACCATCCACGATGCCGCCGGCGATCTGGTGGCGTTCCAGCATCTTGCACAGCGCGGCCGCATCCATCGACGAGCTCAGCGTGCTGTGCACGGTTTCCGCCGCCGACAGGATGGCCACGCGTGGCTCGCTCAGTCCCAGCGTGCGCGCCAGGTCGATGGCGTTTTGCACGATGTCGCGCTTGTCTTCCAGTGTGGGCTGGATGTTGATGGCCGCGTCCGTGACGATGAAGGGCCGCGGGTAGGTCGGCACATCGGCGATGTAGGCATGGCTGACGCGGCGGTGGGTGCGCAGGCCGTAGCCGTGGTCCATCACGGCGTGCATCAGCGTGCCGACTGGCAGGGCACCCTGCATCACCGCCTGCACATCACCTTCCCGGGCCAGGGCCACGGCGTGGTGGGCGGCCGCCGTCGGCCCGGGCGCTTCTTCGATCTCGCACCCGTCGAGCTTGAGTTGCAGCTGCTCGGCCTGGGCACGGATGCGGCTGCCGTTGCCCACCAGCACGGGCATCAGCAGGCCTGCGTGGGCGCATTCCAGTGCGGCCGTCAGCGTGTGCTCGTCATCCGGCCACACCACGGCACAGCGCAGCGGTGCATGTGATTGCACGAGGCCCATCAATTGATCGAAGCGCTCGTGGCGATGCAGATGCACCTCGGGTAGGCTGTTGGGCAGGCGGCTCACCTTGGTCTGCGGGGCCAGCACCTCGGCCTCGCCGGTGATGACGGGCTTGCCGAGCTGGTTGGTGCACAGGCAGTCGAGCCGCACGCGGTTGTTGGCCTCCTTGGCCTTCACCGTGACGGTGACCGTGATGCGGTCGCCCAGGCCCACGGGCCGCATGAACTGCAGCGTCTGGCCGACGTAGATGGTGCCCGGCCCGGGCAGCTTCGTGCCCAGCACGGTCGAGATCAGTGTGCCGCCCCACATGCCGTGGGCAATGACCTTGTGAAAGGGGGTGTCGCGGGCGTAGGCCTCATCCAGGTGCGCCGGGTTGACGTCGCCGCTGAGGATGGCGAAGAGCGCGATGTCGTCCTTGTTGAGCGTGCGCACCAGCGAGGCGCTGTCGCCCACGGACAGCTCGTCGTAGGTGCGGTTCTCCAGCAGGGCGGGGGTGTCGTCGGTCATCGGGGTCTCCGCTCAGGGCACGCGCACGTAATCGCCCGGTGCGTCGGGCAGGGCCTTCTTGCGGCCACCGGGCAGGCCCATGCGGGGCGGGGCCACGAGGCCGCTGGAATGCTCGACCAGCCAGGTCTGCCACGCCGGCCACCACGAGCCTTCCACGCGCGGGGCCGTGGCCTGCCAGGTGTCCGGGTCCACATAGTGTTCGTCGGCCGGGCGGTGGTGGATCTGGTAGTGCCGGCGCGGGTGACCGGGCTCGCTGACGATGCCGGCGTTGTGCCCGCCGCTGGTCAGCACGAAGGTGAGGTCGATGGGCAGCAGGTGCAGCTTGTAGACCGACTTCCACGGTGCCACGTGGTCGGTCACGGTGCCCACGGCAAAGGCCGGCATGCGGATGTCGGTGAACCACACGGGGCTGCCGTCGACCTCGTAGCGCCCGCTGGCCAGGTCGTTGTGCAGGAAGAGCTTGCGCAGGTATTCGGAGTGCATGCGGTAGGGCATGCGCGTGGTGTCGGCGTTCCAGGCCATGAGGTCGTTGGGCTCGCCGCGCTGGCCCAGCATGTACTCCTTGAGCACGCGCGACCAGATCAGGTCGTTGGAGTGCAGCAGCTGGAAGGTGCCCGCCATCTGGCTGCCTTTGAGTACGCCTTCCTCGGCCATCATGGCTTCGATCAGGCTGACCTCGCTGTCGTTGATGAACAGCAGCAGCTCGCCGGCTTCGGTGAAGTCACCCTGGGCCGCAAACAGGGTCATCGTGGCCAGGCGGTCGTCGTGGGCGCGGCCCATGGCCGCGGCGGCGATCATCAGCATCGTGCCACCCAGGCAGTAGCCCACGCCGTGCACCTTGCGGTCGGGCACGATGCGGTTGATGGTGTCGAGCGCGGCCATCACGCCGAGTTCGCGGTAGCAGTCCATGCCCTTGTCGCGGTCGTCGGCCGTGGGGTTCTTCCACGAGATCATGAACACCGTGTGCCCCTGGTCGACCAGGTACTTCACCAGCGAGTTCTGCGGCTGCAGATCGAGGATGTAGTACTTCATGATCCAGGCCGGCACGATGAGGATGGGCTCGGCGTGCACCTTGTCGGTGGTGGGGCTGTACTGGATGAGCTCGATGAGGTCGTTGCGCATCACGACCTTGCCGGGCGTGATGGCCACGTTGCGGCCCACCTCGTATTGCTCGGCGCCGGACGGCGGCAGCCCGCGCACCAGGTGCTGCCAGTCGTCGAACCAGTTCTGGCCGCCGCGCACCAGGTTCATGCCGCCTTCCTTGGCGGTGGCCTGCAGCACTTCGGGGTTGAGCCAGGGCAGGTTCGAGGGCGACATCATGTCCAGCCACTGCCGTGCGGCAAAGGTGGCGGTTTCCTCGGTCTTGTGGCCCACGCCGGGCACGTCGTGCGTGGCGCGGTCCCAGGCGCGCTGCATCAGCAGAAAGCCTTCGGCCCAGGCGTTGAAGGGAAAGCGCCGCCAGCCTTCGGACTTGAAGCGCTTGTCTGCGGGCACCTCGTCTTCGGGCGACAGCACCCGCTCGGTCGTGGCCTGGGCGTCTTCGATGAAGCGCTTCATCAGATCAAGCTGCTTGCCCGGCGCGGTGCCCAGGTGGCCCAGCCAGTCGAGGTAGACCAGGGCGGCCTGCACCGGCGAGATGCCGCCCGTGATCTGGCCCACGGTGGCCTGCGCATGGCGGTCGAGCTCGTTGACCCAGTTCTGCCAGGCGTCCGGATCCGGGGTGGGGGGCGTGCAAGGGGTGGTCATGCTCATAGCTCCTGGGTTGGCATCAGCCCTGTCGGGCCAGCATCGATCTGAAACGCGACAGCGCGATGACGAGGAAGAAGGCGCCGGCCGCGGTCACGATCAGCAACTGTGGCCAGACGATGTCGAGCCCGGCGTCCCGGTACAGCACCGACTGCACGAGCCGCACGAACTGCGTGGTGGGCGAGAACTGCACCAGCTGCTGCACGCGCGGCGGCATGCTTTCCACCGGCGTGGCGGCGCCCGACAGCAGGTACAGCACCGCGTACACCGGCGACGACAGCAGCCCGAACTGTGGCATCGACGACGCGAGCGTGGCCAGCATGATCCCGAGCGCCGTGACGGCAAAGAGGTAGACCGTGGTGGCCAGCAGGATGAGGGGCACCGAGCCGGCCAGCGGCACGCCCAGCCACAGGTGCACCACCAGCCACAGCGACAGCATCACGGCCAGCACGATCACGGCGCCGTTGGCGATGATCTTGGCGAGGGCGATCTCGCTCGGGCGCACGGGCATGACCAGCAGGTGCTCGATGGTGCCGTGCTCGCGCTCGCGGATCACCGCCGCGCCCACCAGGATGATGGCCAGCACCGTCACGTTGGTCACGATCTGCATGACGGCCGTGAACCAGTGCGACTGGGTGTTGGGGTTGTAGAGCACGTGCATCACCGGCCGGGTGGGCAGGCGCGCCTCGATGCCCTGCTGGTGGAAGAAATCGAGCAGTTCGCGGTAGAAGATTTCGTTGAGGTAGACCACACCCAGGCCGGCCTGGGTCATGGCGGTGGCGTCGACCAGCACCTGCACGGTGGGCGCGCGGCCGGCCAGCACATCGGCCTCGAAGCGCGGCGGGATGTCGATCACGAAGATCAGGTCGCCGCGGTCCATGGCCGGGGCGGCGGCCTGCGGCGTGGTGTCCACCGGGGGCTTGAAGTAGGGCGGTCGGATGGCGTCGCGCAGGCGGTGCGACAGCGCCGAGCGGTCGCCGTCGATGATGCCCACCGAAGCGTTGGCCACCTCCGCCTTCACCCCCTTGGCCGTGCTGTAGATGGCCACCGAGAACGCGAAGACGATGAGCGCCATCAGCGGCAGGTCGCCGGCCAGGCTGCGCAACTCCTTGCCCGACAGGCGCAGCACGTTGAGGATCCATTGCCGCATGGCCTCAGGTCTCCTGCTTGCGCACGGCCAGCCGCGCGGCGGTCAGGTACAGCACACCGAAGCCCAGCAGCGCGGCGTACATCGGCCCGAAGCTCTCCAGCCCCAGGCCCTTGGTGAAGGTGCCCAGGCTGATCAGCTGGAACCACGACGACGGAAAACCCAGCCCCACCCAGCGCGCGCTGCCCTCCAGCGTCGACACCGGGTACAGCAGCCCCGAAAAGTTCACCGAGGGGATCATGCAGAGGATGGCCGTGGCGAATGTGGCCGCCACCTGCGAACGCAGAAAGGCCGACACCAGCAGCCCCAGCGCCGTGCCGGCGAACACGAAGCACAGCGCCCCGAGGCTGAGCGCGATGAAGCTGCCCTTGAGCGGCACCTGCAGCAGCGTGACGGACAGGCCCACCAGCGTCAGGTAGCTCAGCATGGCCAGCGCGATGTAGGGCAGTTGCTTGCCGATCAGGAACTGCGCCACCGTGGCCGGCGAGGCGTACAGGTTCACGATCGAGCCCATCTCCTTCTCGCGCACCACGCCCAGCGCGGTCAGCATGCTCGGGATGATGATCAGGCACAGCATCAGCAGGCCGGGCGTGAAGGCGTAGATGCTGCGGAACGACGGGTTGTAGACGAAGCGCGGCTCGAACCCGGCGGGCAGGGCAACCGGCGTCACGCCCGGGGTCTCGCGCGACAGGCGCATCGCGTGCTCCAGCAGGATGCCGCGCGCATAGCCGCGGATGTTCTCGGCGGTGAAGGGCTGTGCGCCGTCGATGTAGAAGCCCACTTCCGGCTGCCGGCCGGCCAGCAGGTCGCGACCGTAGCCGGGCGGAATGTCGATCACGAGCAGCACGTCGCGCCGCTGCAGCCGCGGGCTGATCTCGGCCATGTCGTGCAGGGGCGGCTTCTGCACGAAGTAGCGCGAGCCCTCGAAATGCGAGATGAGCTGGCGGCTGTCGTGGCTCTGATCGTGGTCCAGCACCGCAAAGGCCACACGCTCGATGTCGAACGAGATGGCCCAGGCCGCGGTCAGCAGCAGGATGATGGGGCCCAGCAGCGCAAAGGTCAGGCGGATGCGGTCACGGCGCAGCTCCATGCCTTCGCGCCGGGCAAAAGCCCACATGCGGGCCAGCCAGCCGAGTCGTGCCGCGCGGCCGGCATCGGGCGCTTGCGCTGTGGTGGCCGTATCCGGCTGTGGCTCACTGGATGAGCGGGTGTCGGCCTGAGCGGCATCCCGGGCGGCCTGCACCGTGGTGTCGGCGGCTTCCAGGCAGGTGATGAAGGCGGCTTCCAGTGTGGGAGCGCCATGCTGCTGGCGCAGGTCTTCCGGCGAGCCCACGGCCAGCACCGTGCCGCGGTGCATCAGCGAGATGCGGTCGCAGCGCTCGGCCTCGTTCATGAAGTGGGTGGACACGAAGATGGTGACCTGCTCGTCGCGCGACAGCCGCACCAGATGCCGCCAGAACAGGTCGCGCGCCGCCGGGTCCACCCCCGAGGTCGGTTCGTCGAGGATCAGCACCTCGGGCCGGTGCAGACAGGCCGCGGCCAGCTGCAGCCTCTGGCGGATGCCCAGCGGCAGCGCCGAGGGCATGGCCTCGGCATGGTCGGCCAGCTCGAACTGCGTCAGGGCCTGGGCAATCGCGCGGTCGGCTGCATCGCTGTCCATCCGGTACAGCTGCGCGTGCAGACGCAGGTTGTGCACCACGCTCAGCTCTTCATACAGCGAGAAGGCCTGCGACATGTAGCCCACGCGCATCCGCGTGGCCAGATCCCGGGCGTTGATCGGCTGGCCCAGCAGGCTCGCCTCGCCACTGCTGATGTCGAGCAACCCGGTCAGCATCTTCATCGTTGTCGTCTTGCCGCAGCCGTTCGAGCCGAGGAAGCCAAAGATCTCGCCCCGTTCGATGCGGAAGCTCACATCGCTGACCGCCACGAAGTCGCCGAAGCGCCGCGTGAGGTGGCGGGCCTCGATGGCGGCCGGCCCGTCGGACGGCGCGCGCGGCGGGATGACCAGCGGCTCGCCACTGCCGCGCCGCGCGGGTGGCAGCATCGCGATGTAGGCCGATTCCAGCGTGCCCTGGGGGGCCGTGGCGAGCACGTCGGCCGTGGGCTTGCACACCAGCACGCGGCCGGCGTCCATGGCCACCAGCACCTCGAAGCGCTCGGCTTCTTCCATGTAGGCGGTGGCGACGATTACCGTCATGCCGGGACGTTCCTGGCGCAAGGCTTCGACCAGTGCCCAGAACTGCCGGCGCGACAGCGGGTCGACCCCCGTGGTCGGCTCATCGAGGATCAGCAGGTCCGGGTCGTGGACCAGCGCACAGCACAGCCCCAGCTTCTGCTTCATGCCGCCCGACAGCTTGCCGGCCGGGCGGTCCCGGAAGGGCGACAGGCCGGTCGCGTCCATCAGGCGCTGGCTGCGGGCGGCCCGCTCGTGTGCGCCCTGACCGAACAGGCGCGCGAAGAAGTCGATGTTCTCGGCCACCGACAGCGTGGGGTACAGGTTGCGGCCCAGCCCCTGCGGCATGAAGGCCACGCGCGGCGCGAGCCGATGCCGGTCGGCGGCCCAGGCCACGTCCAGCCCGAGCACCTGCACCTGGCCCTGCTGCAGGCGCCGCACGCCCGCCATCAGCGACAGCAGCGTCGACTTGCCCACGCCATCCGGGCCGACCAGGCCGATGGTCCGGCCTGCGGGCAGTTGCAGGCTCACGTCATCCAGCGCGAGGGTCTCGCCATGGCGATGCGACACGCCCTGCACGTCGACCGCGAGGGCGTGTGAGGGCGGCATGTTCGGGAGGATGCCGGTGTCCGTCATGGGCCTGGTGCGCTCAGTGGGCAGACGCCGAGGCCGGCGCGGCCGCCGGCGCGGCCGCCGGCGCCACACCGGGCAGCTTGACGGCCAGTGGGGCCGGCCAGGCCACCCGCGCGTCCGTGCGCACATAGGCATAGCCCGTCAACCCGGCCTTCACAAAGCCGGCGTGCTGCTGCGCCAGCGCGCGCGGCACGGCCAGCTTCACGCGGTAGACCAGCTTGTCGCGCTCGGTCGCGGTCTCGACATACTTCGGCGTGAACTGCGCTTCGGCGGCCACGAAGGTCACGTGCGCGGGCAGCGTGTAGTCGGGCGCTGCGTCCAGCTGAAGCCGGGCCTCATCGCCCACCTTCAAGCGACCCGCCACCGACGTCGGCAGGAACACGGTCATGTGGACCTGGCTGGTGTCCAGCAGCGTGGCCACGCGTCCGCCGGAAGGGATGACCGAGCCTGGCTCGACCACGCGGTACTCGATGCGGCCGTCCACCGGCGCGCGCAGGCTCATGTCGGCAATCGCCACGTCGATGCGGCGGATCTGCGCGTCGGCCTCGGCACGGGCGGCGGTGGCCTCACCGATGGCCGCGGTGGCCACCATCACCCCCGCGCGCTCGCCGTCACGCTGGGCGGTGCGGCGGTCGACCTCGGCCACCGACACCAGCTCATCGCGGCGCAGCGTGGCGGTGTGGTCGAGCTCCAGCTGCGCCAGCCGGGCCTGTACCTGGCGCACGGCGGTTTCGGCCCTGGCGCGGGCCATGGCATTGGTGGCCCGTTCCCGGGCGGCCTCCACGGCGGCCCGTTGCGCCTGCAGCTCGCTGCTGTCCTGTCGCGCGATCAGATCGCCCGCGCGCACGACGTCGCCCTCACGCACTGGCAGGTCGACGATGCGCCCCGGGTACTTGGCCGCCACCTCGATCCGCTCGACTTCCAGGCGGCCGTTGCTGCGTGCAATGCCGGCCGGCAGATCGTCGCGGTGGGCCACGTACCAGTAGCCCGCGGCGCCGGCGGCTGCCGCTGCGCAGACCAGCACCATGGTGGTGATCACGGGGCGCTTCATGCCTGGGCTCCCCGGCGGGCGGCGCCCAGCAGTTGGTCGCGCAGTGCCGTGCCGATGGTCTCCAGCAGCATCTCGATGCGTGGCGGGGTGAAACCGTCCCAACCCAGCCGCCGCAGCAGCACATCGCCGGTGAGGCGGAAGCACACCGACTGGTGAAAGGCGAGGTAGGCCAGTGCCCGCGTGCGCGGGTGGTCCGCCGGCAGGTGCATGACCCGAGCCAGCACGCCACACACGGTGTCGTGGCTGGGCGAGATCACCTGTTCGAACAGCCGCTCGAAGGCGGCATCGCATTCGGTCTGAGCACGCATGTAGAACTGGATCCAGCTGGCCGGCGCCGCATCGGCCAGCAGCGACCGTGCATGCGCCTGCATGAATTGCACCAGGTGGTCCACCAGCGCGATCGGGTCGGTTTCCTCTTCGCAAGCGGCCTGCAAGTGGGCGAGCGGCTCGCGCATGCGGTCGGAAATGTAGTCAGCCAGCCAGGCAGCCGCCTGCCCGTACAGATCGTCCTTCGAGCCGAAGTAGTACGGGATGGCGCCCAGGTTCATGCCGGCCTGCTGGGCCACCATGCGCGTGGTGGTTGCTTCGAAGCCGTGGCGGCCGAACAGATCAAGGGCGGCCATCAGCATGCGGTCGCGGGCGAGGGCGCCGCGTGAGGATTCAGGCAGGGGGGCGTGCGTGTGGCTGGCAGGCGTCTGGAAGGTGACGGGTGTCATCGCGGATCCTGTGGCTTGGGTGCAGGGGAAACCCTGGCAACAGATCGCAGCATGACACCGCGGGCTCAATCAATCAATCGACTGATTTGATACACCGCAAGCCCCGCGAAAACACCGGCGAGGCATGCGATGGGCTCCGTTCAACGCAGGTTCTGCTGCATGAAACACGCTTCATCTCCGAAGCTGCGGAGCTTGTCGGCAAGCGGGCCCTCGGCCTCCACCACCGAGAAGCCGTGCCGCGCCCAGTAAGGCACCGAGCCCTGCACGGCCACCAGCACCATGGCGTCGCAGCCCAGCGCGTGGGCCTGTTGCCGCGCCGCGTCCAGAAGGCGGCTGGCCAGCCCCAGCGCACGGGCTTCGGGGTGCACCGCCATGTCGTGCAGATACAGCCAGCCGGGCTCCGCGGGCCGTTGCCATGCGGTCGCGTGCAACGCCGGCAGGTTGTGCGGCGTGACGGGCAGGCAAAAGAGATACGCCCTCAGCTGGCCGCGATGATCGACCCCCCAGCACGTGTCGGGCGCCTGGCGCAGCTTGTTGGCAAAGGCGTCTACCGGCTCGACGAAGCCTTCGCCATAGCAGGCGGCCTGGATGTCCAGCACGCCGGGCAGGTCGGCATGCAGCAGGGGGCGGATGACGGGCGGGGGCGAGGCAGACACAGACATGCATCCTAGGGAAAACCGCCCCGGCTTGGCCATGGCAGACGAAAAAAAGCCGAGGACGGTGCCTCGGCTTTCTGTGTGGCGTGGTGCCGATCGTGCGTCAGAGCACTTCCGAAGCGAAGTCGGCCAGGCGCGAACGCTCGCCCCGCGCCAGCGTCACGTGCCCGCTGTGCGGCCAGCCCTTGAACTTGTCGACCGCGTAGGTCAGGCCCGACGAGCCCTCGGTCAGATAAGGCGTGTCGATCTGCGCTAGGTTCCCCAGGCAGACGATCTTGGTGCCCGGACCTGCTCGCGTGATCAGCGTCTTCATCTGCTTGGGCGTGAGGTTCTGCGCCTCGTCGATGATCAGGAACTTGTTCAGGAAGGTGCGACCCCGCATGAAGTTCATGCTCTTGATCTTGATCTTGCTGCGCACCAGTTCGTTGGTGGCCGCACGCCCCCATTCACCGGCACTGCTGTCGCCGCGGGCCAGCACTTCCAGGTTGTCGTCCAGCGCGCCCATCCACGGCGACATCTTCTCTTCTTCCGTGCCCGGCAGGAAGCCGATGTCCTCGCCCACCGGCACGGTCACGCGGGTGACGATGATCTCGGTGTAGCGGCGCTCGTCGAGCACCTGGCTCAGCGCCGAGGCCAGCGTCATCAGTGTCTTGCCGGTGCCGGCCGAGCCCGTCAGCGTCACGAAGTCGCAGTCGGGGTCCATCAGCAGGTTCAGCGCGAAGTTCTGCTCGCGGTTGCGTGCCGACACGCCCCACACAGAGTGCTTCTGGTTCGTGTAGTCCTTCAGCGTGCGCAGCACGGCCGACTTGCCGGTGATCTCGGTGACCTTGCCGTACCAGGGCGCGGCGCCCGGGCTCTCGTAGTACACGAACTGGTTGATCAACAGCGACGGCACCATGGGCCCGGTGATCCGGTAGTAGGTGATGCCACCTTGCTGCCAGCTTTCCATGCCCTTGGCGTGGCGCTCCCAGAAGTCGCCGGGCAGCGGCAGCACGCCGGTGTAGAGCAGGTCGCCGTCTTCCAGCGTCTTGTCGTTGAAATAGTCCTCGGCGGGCAGGCCCAGCGCGCGGGCCTTGATGCGCATGTTGATGTCTTTCGACACCAGCACCACTTCGCGGCCCGGGTGCTCGTTGCGCAGCGCCTGCACCACCCCCAGGATCTGGTTGTCGGCCTTGCCCTGGGGCAGCCCCATGGGCAGCTCGATCGCCATGCCCGTGGTCTGGAAGTACAGCTTGCCCTTGGCTTCGACGTGGCCGGTCTTGGCCAGTGTGATGCCCGAGTCGGGCGCCACCTGCTGGCGGTTGCTCATGTCGGCGGCCAGCGCGTCCAGATCCCGGCTGACCTGACGGGCGTTGCGCGCCACCTCGGTCATGCCCTTCTTGTGCCCGTCCAGCTCTTCCAGCGTGATCATGGGCAGGTAGATGTCGTGTTCTTCGAAACGGAACAGCGACATCGGGTCGTGCAGCAGCACGTTCGTGTCCAGCACGAACAGCTTGGCCGGGCCGTCGTCCACCTTGCGGCGGCGGCTGCCCCCGGTGGTCGCGGCGGTGCGCGCCTTGCTGGCGCTGGATGGTTCGGGCGTGGGCGCAGCCGGCGCATTGACCTTGTCGGCCACGATCGGGGCCGTGCGCGGCGCCGCCACGACGGGCGTGCGCTGCACCGGCGCCGTGTTGCGGGCAGTGTGGCCTTGCGGCTTGACCAGCTCCAGCACCGGGGCGGCGGGCGACGCGACCTCGGGCAGGGCCGGGGGCGCCGCGTCGGTGGTACGGGTGCCGGCTTTCGAGCGGCTTGCCTTGGCCGGTTTGGGCTGCGAGGCGTAGTCCTCCTCGGTCAGCATGTCAGCGCGTTTGGTGGGCGGCTTGGGCAGAGGCATGGTGAAGTCCGTCGGGTTGGGGCAAACAAAAAGGCCGCACAGGGCGGTGTGCGGCCTCGTTCGGGTCGACCTGATGATCGCAGGGGCGATGCCAGGCAGGTCGGACGTCGGCGGGGAAACAGTCAATGCGCAGGGGCATGCGATCGATTATGCACACACCGTGCCCGCCCGCCAGCGCGGTATCCCGGGCGTGAGCCCCCGGCGTGGCGGCGGCGTGACAGCCGCCCCCGACAGGTCACAAACGTGTCATCCTGGACAGTCGCAGGCGGGCAAAACAAAGGGCGCCTCGGGGACGCCCTTGCTGTGATGGTGAGCCGCCTCGTTTACGCTTCTTTACCGCGAAGTCTGGCGTGCACACCACAGATCCGGCTCAAGCGGCCTCTTGTTTCAGGCTCTGAACGGCCTTCAGGACGTCGTCCACGTGGCCGGCCACCTTGATGCCGCGCCACTCTTCGCGCAGCACGCCGTCCGGGCCGATCAGGAACGTGGAGCGCTCGATGCCCTTGACCTTCTTGCCGTACATGATCTTGTTCTTGACCACGCCGAACATGTGGCAGAGCTTCTCTTCGGTGTCGGCAATCAGCTCGTACGGCAGTTCGAGGTTGGACTTGAACTTGTCGTGCGAGGCCAGGTTGTCGCGTGAAACGCCGAACACCACGGCCCCGGCCTTCACGAATTCCTTGTGCTTGTCGCGGAACTGCATGGCTTCGGTGGTGCAGCCAGGGGTGTGGTCCTTCGGGTAGAAGTACAGCACCACAGTCTGACCGATGTAACCCTGAGGAGTGAACTTCACGCCCCCAGTGGCAACTGCTTCGAATTCCGGCAACGGTTTGTTCAGGGCGGGTGTCATGTCTTGGTGAATCAGCAGCCTGATTGAATAGCCTCAGATTATAAAGTGCTTCTGCCGACACCCCCCGAGGTGTGGCTGGATCCCCCTGAGGGAGGATCAGACTCGGGTCGCTGAGGCGCGAAGACGCGACTTCAGCGCCCGATCAGCAGGGCCGCCCACACCTGCCGGCCTTCGCCGACCAGGATGTTGAACGTGCGGCACGCGGCGGCCGTGTCCATGGACTCGACCCCGATGCGTGCGCCCATGAGTTCGCGCAGCACCGCAGGCGGCGGAAAACGAAGCGTGGTGCCCGACCCGAAGACGACCACCTCGGGGCGTGCCGCCACCAGCGGGGCAAAGTGCGCTTCCGTCAGGTCGGCCAGCGCGGCCGGCTCCCAGGGCTGCACCGGCCCGGTGGGTGGAATGAGGATGCTGTGCGTGTAGGCCACGCCATTGACGGACACGGAGCCGGGTTCGCAGGCATGGATGACGTTGACGCCCTCGGCGCGGTCGGCATGCAGTTTCATGAACGGGTGGGCAGGTTGGTGCACGGCGGCCGCACGGGCTGCGCCGGCCGGGAGAGGGTGTGGTTAAATTGTAGCTTTCCCTGAAAAAGCCGCGATTTGAGCGCGGTCTGTGCCTGCTTGCCGCTTTTGCGGTCGCGCACGGAAAGGGAAGCCCTGCCGAGCCCCCACGCACTCCCACGGAGCCTGTTTTGAAGCCGATCGCCAAATCCAGCAAGCTTGCCAACGTCTGCTACGACATCCGTGGGCCCGTGCTGGACAAGGCGCGCCAGATGGAAGAAGACGGGCACAAGATCATCAAGCTCAACATCGGCAACCTGGCCGTGTTCGGGCTCGAGCCGCCCGACGAGATCGTGCAGGACATGATCCGCAACCTGTCGGGCGCGGCCGGCTACACCGACAGCAAGGGCCTGTTCGCGCCGCGCAAGTCGGTGGTGCACTACTGCCAGGAAAAGGGCATCAAGGGCGTCACGGTGGACGACGTCTACCTGGGCAATGGCGCCTCCGAACTCATCGTGATGGCGCTCAATGCGCTGCTGAATGAAGACGACGAGGTGCTGCTGCCGGCACCCGATTACCCGCTGTACACGGCGGCGGTGTCGCTGTCGGGCGGCCGCCCGGTGCACTACCTGTGCGACGAGCAGTCCGACTGGTATCCCGACATCGCCGACATCCGCGCCAAGATCACGCCGAAGACCAAGGCCATCGTCGTCATCAACCCGAACAACCCGACGGGCGCGCTCTACCCCGAGAGCCTGCTGAAAGAGATCATCCAGGTCGCACGCGAGCACCAGCTCATCGTGATGGCCGACGAAATCTACGACAAGACGCTGTACGACAGCGCCGTGCACACCTCGATGGCCTCGCTGGCCGACGATGTGCTGTTCCTGACCTTCAACGGCCTGAGCAAGAACTACCGCTCGTGCGGCTACCGTGCCGGCTGGATGGTGGTGTCCGGCGAGAAGCGCCATGCCCGCGACTACATCGAAGGCCTGAACATGCTGGCCTCGATGCGCCTGTGCGCCAACACGCCGGGCCAGCTGGCCATCCAGACCGCATTGGGGGGCTACCAGAGCATCAAGGACCTGGTGGCGCCGGGCGGGCGGCTGTGCAAGCAGCGCGATCTGGCCTATGACCTGCTGACCCAGATCCCGGGCGTGAGCGTGGTCAAGCCCAAGGGCGCGCTCTACATGTTCCCGCGGCTCGACCCCAAGATGTACCCCATCGCCGACGACCAGCAGTTTGCTTACGAGTTGCTGGCCGAAGAGAAGGTGCTGATCGTGCAGGGCACCGGTTTCAATTGGGCCCACCCTGACCACTTCCGCCTGGTCTTCCTGCCCAACAGCGACGACCTGACCGACGCCGTGGGCCGCATTGCGCGCTTCCTGGATGGTTACCGCAAGCGCTACGCCTGAGCCCGCACCTCCCTTACCCCTTTGTACCCACCCGCGCCGCCCACAAGGCCGCGCGCAGCGAGAGAAGAGAACGACATGAGCCAAGAACAACTGCGTCCCGTGCGCGTCGGCCTGCTGGGCATCGGCACCGTCGGCGGTGGCACCTTCACCGTGCTGCAGCGCAACCAGGAAGAGATCCGTCGCCGTGCTGGCCGGGGCATCGAGATCACCATGGTGGCCGACCTGAACACCGAGCGCGCCAAGGCCGTGGTCGGTGATGCCGCCAAGGTGGTGGCCGACGCCCGCGAAGTGATCGCGAGCCCGGACGTGGATGTGGTGGTCGAGCTGATCGGTGGCTACGGCATCGCCAAGGCGCTGGTGCTGGAAGCCATTGCGGCTGGCAAGCACGTGGTCACGGCCAACAAGGCCCTGCTGGCCGTGCACGGCACCGAGATCTTCGCCGCCGCCCGTGAAAAGGGCGTGATGGTGGCCTTCGAGGCCGCCGTGGCCGGTGGCATCCCCATCATCAAGGCGCTGCGTGAAGGCCTGACGGCCAACCAGATCCAGTGGGTGGCCGGCATCATCAACGGCACCACGAACTTCATCCTGTCCGAGATGCGTGACAAGGGCCTGGACTTCGACGTGGTGCTGAAGGAAGCGCAGCGTCTGGGTTACGCCGAAGCCGACCCGACCTTCGACATCGAAGGCGTGGACGCCGCCCACAAGGCCACGATCATGAGCGCCATCGCCTTCGGCGTGCCGGTGCAGTTCGACAAGGCCCATGTGGAAGGCATCACCAAGCTGTCGGCCACCGACATCAAGTACGCCGAGCAACTGGGCTACCGCATCAAGCTGCTGGGCATCGCGCGCCGCCAGGCCGAAGGCATCGAGCTGCGCACCCACCCGACGCTGGTGCCGATGCGCCGCCTGATCGCCAATGTGGAAGGCGCGATGAACGCCGTGATGGTGCAGGGCGACGCCGTGGGCACCACCATGTATTACGGCAAGGGTGCCGGCTCCGAGCCGACCGCCTCGGCCGTGGTGGCCGACCTGGTCGACATCGCCCGCCAGGTTCAGGCACCTGCCGCGTCGCGCGTGCCGGCGCTGGCCTTCCAGCCCGATGCGCTGTCCAGCCTGCCCATCCTGCCGATCGAGCAGGTGGTCACCTCGTTCTACCTGCGCCTGCGCGTGGCCGACCAGACCGGCGTGCTGGCCCGCATCACGAGCATCCTGGCCGAGCAGGGCATCAGCATCGACGCGGTGCTGCAGCGCGAGGCCGATGAAGTGAGCGGCGAGGGCGGCAACCAGACCGACCTCATCATCCTCACACACGACACCAAGGAAGGCGCGATGAACACCGCGCTGGCTGCGATGCAGTCCCTGCCGACCGTGCTCGCCCCGATCGTCAAGCTGCGCAAGGAAGAGTTGGCATGAAATACATCAGCACCCGCGGTGACCAGACGCGGCGCGGCTTCTCGGAGATCCTGCTGGAAGGCCTGGCTCCGGACGGCGGCCTGTACCTGCCGGTGGCCTACCCGAAGGTCGATGACGCGCTGCTGTCGAAGTGGCGTGGTCTGTCGTACGCCGAGCTGGCCTTCGAGATCCTGTCGCTCTACATCGACGACATCCCGGCGGCCGACCTGAAGGCCCTGACGGCCAAGACTTACACCAAGGCGGTGTACGGTTTTGACGAGATCACGCCGCTGAAGCCGCTCGAGCCCGGTCTGGCGCTGGAAGCCCTGTCGAACGGCCCGACGCTGGCCTTCAAGGACATGGCCATGCAGTTGCTGGGCAACCTGTTCGAATACCAACTGGGTCGCCGTGGCGAGCAGCTCAACATCCTGGGCGCCACCTCGGGCGACACCGGCAGCGCGGCCGAATACGCCATGCGCGGCAAGAAGGGCGTGCGCGTGTTCATGCTGAGCCCCAACGGCCGCATGAGCCCGTTCCAGCAGGCCCAGATGTTCAGCCTGCAGGACCCGAACATCCACAACCTGGCGGTGGAGGGCGTGTTCGACGACGCGCAGGACATCGTCAAGGCGGTCTCGAACGACCTCGAGTTCAAGCGCAAGTACAAGATCGGCACGGTCAACTCGATCAACTGGGCCCGCCTGCTGGCCCAGGTCGTGTACTACTTCGCCGGCTACTTCTACGCCACCAAGTCGAACGCCGAGAAGGTCAGCTTCACGGTGCCCTCGGGCAACTTCGGCAACGTCTGCGCCGGCCACGTCGCTCGCATGATGGGTCTGCCGGTCGAGAAGCTGGTGGTGGCCACGAACGAGAACAACGTGCTGGACGAGTTCTTCCGCACCGGCACCTACCGCGTGCGGGGCTCGGCGGAAACGTACGAGACCTCGTCGCCCTCGATGGACATCAGCAAGGCCTCGAACTTCGAGCGTTTCGTGTTCGACCTGCTGGGCCGCGATGGCGCCCGCGTGAAGGCCCTGTTCAAGGACGAGGTCGAGCAGCGCGGCGTGTTCACGCTCACGGCGGAGGAGTTCGCCCGCGTGCCGGGCTACGGTTTCGTGTCTGGCACCAGCACGCATGCCAACCGCCTGGCCACCATCAAGGACACCTTCGAGCGCTTCGGCATCATGATCGACACCCACACGGCCGATGGCCTGAAGGTGGCGCGTGAGCACGTCTCGGCCGGCGTGCCGATGCTGGTGCTGGAGACAGCCCTGCCGGCCAAGTTCGCCGAAACCATCGTGGAAGCCACGGGCCGTCAGCCCGAGCGTCCGAGCTGGATCCAGGGCCTGGACGGGCTGGAGGACCTGCCCAAGCGCTTCGTGGTGGTGCCCAAGAGCACGCAGGCCGTCAAGGACTACATCGTCCAGCACTGCCAGGACTGAGCCTCGCCTGCCTCCCTTTGAAAGCCTGCCTCTGCGCAGGCTTTTTTCGTGGCGCAGGCGGGTTCAACTTGCCAGCCTCCGGGCGCGCTCGAAGAGCACGTTGCGCTCCAGGTAGATGTGCTCCATCAGGTCTTCCTTGAACCGGCGCAGCGCGGTGCAGAGGGTTCGCCACTCGGGCGATCCGTCGTCCGGCGCCGTGAAGCCATGCGTGAGCCGATCGAGCTGCACCAGCGCGCTGGCATGGCCCTCGTGTACCTTTTGCATGGCGTTCATGGCGGCCTGGGCTTGCTGGGCTTCTCCATCGGCGAGCAGCGGGAACAGGCAGTCCTCTTCCAGTTGCATGTGCTGTGCGAGCGCGGTGCCCAGTCCCTCGAGCACCGAAACGAGGCCCCGTGGGCAGGCCGGATGGTCGGCATGCACGGCCTCCACTTGCCGGGCCAGCCGCATCAATTCGGGCAGCTGGACGCGGTGGTGGCCGTGGTAGCGCTCCAGCAGGTGCTCCACCAGCGCCGGCGTGCTGGCCCTTGCCCAGTTCACCTGGGTGCGGGCGGCCTGCTTGATGGCCGCCAATTCGGCTTCGATCACGGCAAGGTCCAGGCCCCTTGCCTGGGCCGCGGCCCGGAGCGTCTGGTCGGCTTCGGTGCAGAAGTCGAGGTTGTGCAGGTGAAAGACCCGGGTCGCACCGGGAATGGCGCGGGCCAG
Source organism: Aquabacterium olei (assembly GCF_003100395.1). Classification (NCBI taxonomy): domain Bacteria; kingdom Pseudomonadati; phylum Pseudomonadota; class Betaproteobacteria; order Burkholderiales; family Sphaerotilaceae; genus Aquabacterium; species Aquabacterium olei. The sequence goes on along the minus strand of NZ_CP029210.1, from coordinate 2,536,872 downwards.
GGTGCCCAGGGCCAGGTCAGCGTCATGCATGGTGTCCTCACGGTTCGACAGGAATGCACCGATGGTCGCGGCGCAAGGGCAGCAGGGTTTTGATGCGGCGCAAGTCCGGGTTGCCGTCTGATGGACGTGCGCTGCGCCACAATCACGCCGCGTTCACTTTGTGCCGAGGATCTCCGTGCCACCTGCCTTCCAACCCCTCACTCCGCTCGACGAAGCCTGGTGGCGCCTGCACGCCGCGGTGCAGACGCACCTGGACGCCTGCGTGCTGAAGCGCGAGTCGGTGGCCAGCGTGGACGCCCTGGGGCGGGTGCTGGCACAGGATCTGGCCTCGACCGTCGATGTTCCCCCGCTCGACAACAGCGCCATGGACGGCTATGCGGTGCATGCGGAAGACCTGCCGGCCCTGGCGCAGCCGGGCGGCGTGCTGACCGTGGCGCAGCGGATTGCCGCGGGGCAGGTTGGCGTGACGCTCGCGCCCGGGCAGACAGCGCGCATCTTCACCGGGGCACCGGTGCCCGTGGGAACGGGTGCCGTGGTGATGCAGGAGCACACCGAGTCGGCCGGCGAGGGAGCCGTGCGCTTCACCCAGCCCGTGCAGGCGGGGCAGAACATCCGTCGCCGCGGCGAGGACATCGGTTGCGGGCAGACCGTGCTGTCGGCGGGGCAGCGGCTCACCGCTGCGGGCCTCGGCGTGGCGGCCTCGGTTGGCGCGGCCCACCTTCCGGTGTTTGCCCGCCCGCGTCTCGGCGTGCTGACGACGGGCAACGAACTGGTGATGCCCGGCGAGCCGCTGCCGCCAGGCGCCATCTACAACAGCAACCGTCACACCTTGATGGGCCTGGCGCAGGGATGCGGGGCCGTGGTGAGCGACCTGGGCATCGTGCCCGACCAGCTGGAAGCCACGCGGGCTGCCCTGCGCTCTGCAGCGGCCCACCACGACCTGATCATCACCAGCGGTGGCGTGTCAGTCGGCGAGGAGGATCACCTGCGGGCGGCGGTGCAGGCCGAGGGCGAACTGGCGCTCTGGGCTTTGGCGATCAAGCCGGGCAAGCCCTTCGTGTTTGGTCGGCTGCGCCGGACCGATGGCACGCACGCGCTGTACATGGGTCTGCCTGGCAACCCGGTGGCCAGCTATGTGACCTTTCTGTTGCTCGTGCGGCCGGTGCTGAGCCGCCTGGCTGGTGAGGGGTGGCACCTGCCCCGACCGCTGATGCTGCCGGCTGGCTTTGCGTGGCCGAAGGCCGACAAGCGCCGCGAGTTCGTGCGCGCCCGTCTGGGCGACGATGGACGGCCCGTGCTGCACCCGCACCAGGGCTCGGGCGTGTTGAGCTCGGCGGCGTGGGCGGACGGCCTGGTCGACCTGGCGCCGGGCCAGACCGTGGTGCCGGGCGACCTGGTGCGGTGGCTGCCCCTGGCCGAGCTGTTGCAGCCGGCGATGGCGAGCCGCCAGGGTTGATCCGCACGCTGTTCTGCGAAGATGCCACCATGCGCACAGAAGTTTCGTTCGCCTTCCTTTCTCTGATCGCCGAGGGGTAAGCCCATGTCCACGCCACCCACCTGGCAGGACATGTTGTCCTGCGTCACCGTCGGCACCGACGACTTCGACCTGAGCACCGAGGTGGCGCGCCTGCGCGCCGGAGACCTGGGCGTGGGGGCCGTAGCGAGCTTTGTCGGCACGGTGCGCGAATGGGTGCATGAGTCCGGCGGGGCAGCACAATCTGCCCCGGACCAAGCCATCTCGCAGCCTGTGATGTCGCTCGAACACTATCCCGGGATGACGGAACGCAGCATCGCCGAGTTGATCGTGACCGCCCGCGAGCGGTTTGACGTGCGCGGCGTGCGGGTGATCCACCGCGTGGGGCCGCTGGCGCTGGGTGACCAGATCGTGCTGGTGGCGGTGAGTTCTGCACACCGCGGAGACGCCTTTGCCTGCTGTGCTTTCCTGATGGACTGGCTGAAGACGCGGGCGCCGTTCTGGAAGAAGGAAATCTCGGCGCAGGGCAGCCGTTGGGTGGAAGCGCGCGCCAGCGATGACGCAGCGGCGGCGCGCTGGTCTGGCCCCGACGCGCCCGGGGGCCCTGCATGAGCGCCTACGTCTGGCAAGCCCTCGCTGTAGCCGGTGGCGCGGTGGTGGGGGCGTGGCTGCGCTGGCTGGCTGCGCTGTGGCTCAACCCGTTGTGGGTCGGCTTTCCGCTGGGCACGCTGTTCGTCAACCTGGTCGGGGGCTTTCTGGCCGGCTTGGCGTTCGTCTTTTTCGGGCGCGTGTCGAATGAAACACTGCGGCTGCTGATCGTCACCGGCGGACTCGGGGGGCTGACGACGTTTTCCAGCTTCTCGGCCGAGTCGCTGGCGCTGATCGAGAAGGGGCGGCCAGAGGTTGCCGTGGCGCACACAGCCGCCCACGTGCTCGGCGCGCTGGGCTGCGCCTTCCTGGGCGCGCGACTGGCGCGGCACTGGTGGGCCTGAGCCATGGGCGCGATTGACGTCTACACCAGCTACGTGGCGGCCGGCGCGGGGGCGCTGGTGGGCTTCGGGCTTGTTTCGCTCGTCCGGACCGACCAGCCGCGCATACGCCAGGCCCTGAGCCTGTACCGCTGGGCGTTTGCCTGCCTCGGCACACTGGCCGGCCTGCCCCTGATGCCGGATGCCGCGCGCGCGAGCTACCTGCAACTCGGCATCGGCTTCGTCGGCATGGGCGTGGCCTTGCTGGCCTGGGCTTTCCGGCAACTCAACGGGCGCCGCACCTCTCCCGTCGCGGGCACGGTGCTCACACTCCTCACGGGCGCGGTGCTCTGGGCCGGGGCGTGGGCGGGCGACCGACACTTCGTGCTGACGATCGGCTGGGTGTTCACGGTCCTCAGCGTGGGCCTGGCCGTGGAGCAAGGCTGGCTGATCCTGCGCAGTCCGCGCGTGAGTGGCGCCGAAATGTCATTGCTGGGCGTGGCGGCCGGCTTTGCGCTGAACTGGGTGGTGGTGCTCAACCATGCCCTCACCGTGCCAGGCCCTTACCCGGCTCACTGGCTGCACGCGCCTGCGTGGCTGCTGCCGTGGTCCGGCCTGGCCATCGCCATCCTGCCGCTGGTGGTGGCCGCGGTGGTGTTTGCCATCGTCAACGAGCGGCTCAGTGCCCAGCTTCGTGCGCGGGCCCTGTCCGACGACCTGACGGGAACCTTGTCGCGGCGCGGGCTGCGTGAACTGGGTGAACGCATGCTGGCCCTGCAGCTCAAACCGCCGCGTGCCACGGCGGTGCTGATGATCGACGTCGATCACTTCAAGGCCATCAACGACCGGCATGGGCACCTGATCGGTGACGAGGTCCTGCGCCACCTGGCCCAGGTGCTGCGCGACCACCTGCGCGAGGACGCCTTGCTGGCCCGCTACGGCGGTGAGGAATTTACCGTGCTGCTGCCGGTGAAGCTGGAAAGCGAGGCACTGCGCGTGGCCGAGCGGCTGCGCCGTGTGGTGGAAGGCACGCCGTGCCGGGCGCGCGGGGTGTCGGTGAGCGTCACGGTCAGCATCGGCGTGGCCTACCACGGCCGCGGCGAGTCGCTCGACGAGGGTCTGGCCCGGGCCGATGCCAGCCTGTACGAGGCCAAGCGGCTGGGCCGCAACCGGGTCGTCTGCCTCCCACCACCCGCTTGACCGACGTCAAGCCGCGGCGCTCGTGGAGGCCGTCGGCGCAGCAGGGGGCTTGAAATGCGGCGTGTCTGCCCACACTCTTGGACGCATCGGCACCGATGCCCGGTGCCCCAGGAGTACCCATGCGACTCGACAAACTCACCACGAAATTTCAGGAAGCGCTGACGGAGGCCCAGAGCCTGGCCGTCACCCGAGACAACCCCTACATCGAGCCGGCCCACATCCTGCTCGCCATGCTGCGCCAGGAAGAGGGCCCCAAGGCCCTGCTGGAACGCGCCGGCGTGAAGGTGCAGCCCCTGGCGGCCGCGCTGGAAAAGCAGATCGACAAGCTGCCCCAGGTGCAGGGCGCCGACCAGGTTCAGGCTGGCCGCGACACCATCAGCCTGTTGCAGGGCGCCGAGAAGGAAGCCCACAAGGCCGGTGATCCCTACATCGCCAGCGAGATGTTCCTGCTGGCGCTGACCGACCACAAGGGTGACACCGGCGCGCTGGTGCGCGACCATGGCCTTACCCGCAAAGCGCTTGAAACCGCCGTCAAGGCCGTCCGTGGAGACCAGAAGGTGGACAACCCCGAAGCCGAAGGCCAGCGCGAAGCGCTGAAGAAGTACACGCTGGACCTGACCGAGCGCGCTCGCCAGGGCAAGCTCGACCCGGTCATCGGCCGCGACGAGGAAATCCGCCGCGCCATCCAGGTGCTGCAGCGCCGCTCCAAGAACAATCCCGTGCTCATCGGCGAGCCCGGCGTGGGCAAGACCGCCATCGTCGAAGGCCTGGCCCAGCGCATCGTGGCCGGCGAGGTGCCCGATTCGCTGAAGAACAAGCGCGTGCTGGTGCTGGACATGGCCCTGCTGCTGGCCGGGGCCAAGTACCGCGGCGACTTCGAAGAGCGCCTCAAGGGCGTGCTCAAGGAAGTGGCCAAGGACGAAGGCCAGACCATCATGTTCATCGACGAGATCCACACCATGGTCGGTGCGGGCAAGGCCGATGGCGCGATGGACGCGGGCAACATGCTCAAGCCCGCCCTGGCGCGCGGCGAGCTGCACTGCATCGGCGCGACCACGCTCGACGAATACCGCAAGTACATCGAGAAGGACGCTGCGCTGGAGCGCCGCTTCCAGAAGATCCTCGTGGGCGAACCCACGGTGGAGGCCACCATCGCCATCCTGCGCGGCCTGCAGGAAAAGTACGAGGTGCACCACGGCGTCGAGATCACCGACCCGGCCATCGTGGCCGCGGCCGAGCTGTCCAACCGCTACATCACCGACCGCTTCCTGCCGGACAAGGCCATCGACCTGATCGACGAGGCCGCGGCCAAGATCAAGATCGAGATCGACTCCAAGCCCGAGGCGCTCGACCGTCTGGACCGTCGCCTCATCCAGCTCAAGATCGAGCGCGAGGCCGTCAAGCGCGAGCGTGACGAGGCCTCTCAGAAGCGCTTCGAGCTGATCAACGAAGAGATCACCCGCCTGCAGAAGGAATACGCTGACCTGGAAGACGTCTGGAAGGCCGAGAAGGCGCAGGCGCAGGGTTCGGCCACCGTGAAGGAAGAGATCGACAAGATCCGATTCCAGATTGAGGAGTTCAAGCGCAAGGGCGATTTCAACAAGGTGGCCGAGCTCCAGTACGGCAAGCTGCCCGAGCTGGAAAAGCGCCTGAAGGACGCGCAGGAAAAGGAATCCGCCAAGGGCAAGGCCGGCGATCGTCCGCAGCTGCTGCGCACCCAGGTCGGCGCTGAAGAGATCGCCGAGGTCGTGGCGCGTGCCACCGGCATCCCCGTGTCCAAGCTGATGCAGGGCGAGCGCGACAAGCTGCTGGCGATGGAGGACAAGCTGCACGAGCGCGTGGTGGGCCAGGAAGAGGCCATCGTCGCCGTGTCGGACGCCATCCGTCGCTCACGCGCCGGCCTGTCGGACCCGAACCGTCCGTACGGCTCCTTTCTGTTCCTCGGCCCCACTGGCGTGGGCAAGACCGAGCTGTGCAAGGCGCTGGCCGGCTTCCTGTTCGACAGCGAAGACCACCTCATCCGCATCGACATGAGCGAGTTCATGGAGAAGCACTCGGTGAGCCGCCTGATCGGTGCGCCCCCGGGCTATGTGGGCTACGAAGAGGGCGGCACGCTGACCGAGGCCGTGCGGCGCAAGCCCTACAGCGTCGTGCTGCTCGACGAGGTCGAGAAGGCCCACCCGGACGTGTTCAACGTGCTGCTGCAGGTACTGGACGACGGCCGCCTGACCGATGGCCAGGGCCGCACCGTCGACTTCAAGAACACCGTCATCGTGATGACCTCGAACCTGGGCTCGCACCACATCATGCAGATGGCCGGTCAGCCCGCCGAGGACATCAAGGACGCCGTCTGGGTCGAGGTCAAGCAGCACTTCCGTCCCGAGTTCCTGAACCGCATCGACGAGGTCGTGGTGTTCCATGCGCTCGACCAGGCGCACATCGAGTCGATCGCGAAGATCCAGCTCAAGGGCCTGGAAGCGCGCATCGCCCAGATGGACATGAAGCTCGACGTGAGCCCGGCTGCTCTGGTCGAACTGGCCAAGGTGGGCTTCGATCCAGTGTTTGGTGCGCGGCCGCTCAAGCGGGCGATCCAGCAGCGCATCGAGAACCCGGTGGCCAAGCTGATCCTGAAGGGCCAGTTCGGCCCGAAGGACGTCATCCCGGTGGACGTGGACAGCAAAGGCGAGTTCAGTTTCGCCCGGACTGTGCACTGATCCGGTGCGTGTCTGATCGCGGGGAACCAGAGGCCGCCTTCGGGCGGCCTTTTGACGTTTTGTGTGATCGGTCTTTCTTCATTGCCACTCCACTGTGTCCCGGGGGGGCTTGCGGGCGCGTCTGCCCGTATGCTTGCGGCATGGTCCCGTCTTCTCTCCTGCCCATTGGTTCGGCGCTGACTCAGCCAGGCGCCGACATGCTGTCCCGCCTCATCAACCTTTCCGGTCGACAGCGGATGCTGTCGCAGCGGCTGACGCTGTTCATCGTGCTCGCCGGGCAGGGCCAGGCGGACGCTGTCCAGACAGCCGAAGAGGTGTTGCAGCAACTGGCGGCCAGCCAGCGCCGGCTCACGGAAGGGGGCGATGGCTATCCGGGGTTGTTCAGCGAGCACCTGCGACTGGTCTTCGACGGTCCGACGCAGGCGCGTCAGCGCACCCAGGCCTTCGTGGGGCTGGCCGAGCAGATTCTTCGGAGTCTTCGCCAGGGCGTCCCACTGGAGCCCGCCGTGCAGGCAGGTCTGGTGGAGTCTGCCAGTTCGGTGCTCAGCCTCTTCAACCTCGTCACCCAGGCCTTCGAGCAAGAGGCCCAGACCCTGGCGCGCAGCCACGAGCAGCAACGGGATCAACTGGGGGCGACGGTGCGCACGCTGGCGCACGACGCACGGCAGTTGCTTTACGACACCCGTTCTGCATCGCGAGCGTCGCCATCGGAGAATTGGCAGGAACTGGCGGGCCGGATGGAGGCCCTGACGGATGAGATGGATCGTCTCGCGCGTGCTGTGACCTTGCTGGGCTGAAACGCTGGCAGATGTGATTGGCTCACGAGATGAGCCCCTGTTTTCAACAGAGGGTGTCATCAGCCGAATGTCCTCCCTTGTCCTAGGGGGTGGTCGATCTGTTTCAAAGCCGACGTTCCTGTAACTTCTCTCCCCGTCTGTTTCGTTCATACAGGGAGTCAACATGCGTTCATTCGTCAAGGCCACGCTGCTCTGCGCGCTCGGCCTGTCTACTTCGTTGGCGTCTGCCGCCGTGCAGTCGTCTGCTTCGATCCACAACCTCAGCTTCCAACTCATCGATCTCAATCCGCTGGATGGCGCCGCGTTCACGCTGATGAACAATGCGGGCACCTCCACCATGAGCCTCAGCGTGTCGGACTCGACCTACGGTGAATCCGATTCCTTCGGGCGTTCGCGTCAGGGCCTGCTGTCCTTCACAAAATCCGTCGAGTCCTCTCTGGACAACGCTTCTGGGTCGGCTTCGTTGAGCACCACTTCGCTGTCGGTGCACGGCAGCGCATATGGGCCGGGTACTTCGTACAGCGCCTCGGTGGCCTCGGGATCGGCTTACAGTTACTACGGCTCGAACAACATCACGCTGTCCGCCCAGTCGATCCTGGTGATCAAGGCAGATGCCAGCGTGTTTGCCGAAGCACTGAACCCGCAGGCTTGTACCTCGTACTACTGGTGCTCCAACGTCGAGTCGGCGAGCGCTTCGGCTTCCATGGCCCTCAGCTACAGCAATGGCGGCCCGCTTGGCTCGGTGTCGTACAACTACAGCGACACCGTGTCGGTGAGCGCCACCGCGCGCGGCGCGTACACCGAGTCTGTTTTCGTGGGCTACCGAGATGTTTATGGTTATGGCTACGGGTGCAGTTCCTACTGGTACTACTGCCAAGCTGTGTACGAAGACGTAGTGCGCCCCGCCACCGAGCAATCGAGCAGCGACAGCCGCTCGTTCGTTGCGGTGTTCATGAACGCATCGAACAGCGATGTGACCGCCTCGTTGTCCCTGAATGTCAGCACCAGCGGCTCGGCCTCCACGCCGTTCGCTCAGGCGGCAGCTCTTGGCGCTCCGCTGCCTGCAGTACCCGAGCCGGGCACCTGGGGCCTGCTGGCCGCTGGCATGCTGACGGTCGGTTCGCTGAACCTGCGTCGCCGTCGCCAGGGCTGAGCACCAACGATCGCGGCGATCCGCCGCATCACGGCCGCGGTGGCAGGCGCCACGTCTGCCCCACGGCCATCACCCGGAACGCTTCAGCAGGCAGGTCCGCGGCGTGCAAAGCGGCCGCCAGTGCCCGAGGCGGCTCGTCCAGCGCCTCGTCGGTCAGCTGGAACGTGCCCCAGTGCACCGCGAGGGCCCGCTTGCAGCCCAGGTCCTCGAAGATCTGCACCGCTTCCTTCGGGTTCACGTGCTGGTCCTTCATGAACCAGCGTGGCTCATAGGCGCCGATGGGCAGCAGTGCGAGATCGAAGCCGCCGCCTTGCCCTGGCGTGTGCTCGCGCGCAAAGTGCTGGCGTATGTCCACGAAGTCCTTTGAATAGGCCGTGTCGCCCGCGAAGAACAGGTGGCAGTCCGGCGACAGCACCGCGAACCCGCCCCACAGGCTGCGCAGCGCGTCCGTCGTGGTGCGCGCGGACCAGTGCTGCGCGGGCGTCAGTACCACAGGCACGCGGTGGTTGTGCGCAGACGGCTCGATCACATGCCGATCCCACCAGTCCAGCTCCACCACGCGGTGCAGACCCCAGCGGTTCAGCCAGTGCCGGTGCGCCAGCGGGCAGATGACCAGTGGGGCGCCGCCTGGCTGCTGCGCCAGCGCCCGCATCGAGCCCTCATCGAGGTGGTCATAGTGGTTGTGGGACAGCAGCACGATGTCGATGTGCGGCAGTTGCCCGAGCGTGAGCCCTGGTGGTGTGTGACGCCGCGGGCCCGCCCACTGCACCGGAAAGCAGCGCTCCGAGAACACGGGGTCCGTCAGGACATTCAGACCACCGATCTGTAGCAGCACGGTGATGTGACCGATCCACGTTGCGGCGGGCTGCATCTGCAAGCCCGCTTGCGCATTGCCATGGATGAACGCCAGGTCCGGGGCCACCACCGGGATGGGCTCCTGCAGCGGCTTCGGCAAGCCGGCCCGCCATGCCTGCCAACGCCAGCGCAGGATCTCGTGCCAGCGCTTGCCACGAAACGATGCGTGGTTGTTCTGAAACCCGTTCGGTCGGTGATGCGACTTCGTCGGGTTGTAGTGCGGGTTCTTCATGGTCTGGCAGGCTAGCGCACGGCGCCCAGGGTGCGTCCGGCCCCGCCATGAAAAAGCCCCGAGGCCGGAGGGCCGTCGGGGCTTGCGAGGGGGCGCGGGCGCTGCGGCCCGGCCATCAGGCCACGCTGACAGGGATCTTGCCGATCTTGGCCTGCCACACCTTCGGACCCTCGATGTGGGCGCTGGTGCCGCCGGCATCGACCGCCACCGTCACCGGCATGTCGACCACGTCGAACTCGTAGATGGCTTCCATGCCGAGGTCTTCGAAGCCCACCACCTTGGCGGCCTTGATGGCCTTGGACACGAGGTAAGCCGAGCCGCCCACGGCCATCAGGTAAGCCGACTTGTGCTTCTTGATCGACTCGATGGCGACCGGGCCGCGCTCGGCCTTGCCCACCATGGCGATCAGGCCGGTCTGCTCCAGCATCATGTCGGTGAACTTGTCCATGCGGGTGGCGGTGGTGGGGCCTGCGGGGCCGACCACTTCGTCACGCACCGGGTCGACCGGGCCCACGTAGTAGATGACGCGGTTGGTGAAATCGACCGGCAGCTTCTCACCCTTGGCGAGCATGTCCTGGATGCGCTTGTGCGCGGCATCGCGGCCGGTCAGCATCTTGCCGTTGAGCAGCAGGGTGTCGCCCGGCTTCCAGCTGGCCACTTCGGCCGGCGTCAGCGTGTTGAGGTCGACGCGCTTGGACTTGTTGTAGTCCGGCGCCCAGTGCACGTTGGGCCACAGGTCGAGGCTGGGCGGATCCAGGTAGACCGGGCCCGAGCCGTCCATCACGAAGTGCGCATGGCGGGTGGCCGCGCAGTTCGGGATCATGGCGATCGGCTTGGAGGCTGCGTGCGTCGGGTAGGTCTTGATCTTGACGTCGAGCACGGTGGTCAGGCCACCCAGGCCTTGCGCACCAATACCCAGGGCGTTGACCTTCTCGTACAGCTCGATGCGCAGCTCTTCCAGCTTGTTCTGCGGGCCGCGCTGCAGCAGCTCGTACATGTCGATGTCGTCCATCAGCGACTCTTTGGCCAACAGCGCGGCCTTCTCAGCCGTGCCGCCGACGCCGATGCCCAGCATGCCGGGCGGGCACCAGCCAGCGCCCATGGTCGGCACGGTCTTGAGCACCCAGTCGACGATGTTGTCCGACGGGTTGAGCATGTAGACCTTGGACTTGTTTTCCGAGCCGCCGCCCTTGGCGGCCACGGTCACGTCGACCTTGTCGCCCGGCACCAGCTCCATGAACACCACGGCCGGCGTGTTGTCCTTGGTGTTCTTGCGCTCGAAGATCGGGTCGCTCAGCACCGAGGCGCGCAGCTTGTTGTCCGGGTTGTTGTAGCCCCGGCGCACGCCTTCGTCCACGGCATCCTGGATGCTGCGGTTGCCAAAACCCTCCCACTTCACGCCCATCCCGATCTTCAGGAAGACGTTCACGATGCCGGTGTCCTGGCAGATCGGGCGCTTGCCCTCGGCACACATGCGCGAGTTCGTCAGGATCTGCGCGATCGCGTCCTTGGCCGCCGGGCTTTCCTCGCGCTCGTAGGCGCGCGCCAGGTGAGCGATGTAGTCGGCAGGGTGGTAGTACGAGATGTACTGCAGGGCGGCAGCGACGCTTTCAACGAGGTCGTCGTGGCGAATGGTCGTCATGGCAGGGCCTTCTTGGGGCAGATGGACGGATGGGGTTGAGCCCGACATTGTGCCAAGGATGGACACGGATCGGCCGGGCAGGTGTGCGCACTTCGGCTCAGTGGTGGGCAGGCGGGTGCAGCAGGCGGTCGGTGTAGGCAATGGCCATGGCCGAGAACAGGAAGGCGATGTGGATCACCGTCTGGGCAATCAGGACCTTGTCGGAGTAGTTCTCGGCGTTGATGAAGGTCTTGAGCAGGTGGATGGAGCTGATGCCGATGATGGCCGTGGCGAGCTTCACCTTCAGCACCGAGGCATTCACGTGGTCCAGCCACTCGGGCTGATCCGGGTGGCCTTCGAGGTTCATGCGCGAAACGAAGGTCTCGTAGCCCCCCACGATCACCATGATCAGGAGGTTGGAGATCATCACCACGTCGATCAGGCCCAGGACGACCAGCATGATCGTCGTCTCGGTGAGGTGGGTGGGAGCCGCGCTGGCTTTCTGGCCCGAGGCTTCGAAGATGGCCCTGAGCGCCTCGGGCTGGCCGAGCGCGGCCTCCACGAGGTGCACGAGCTCGACCCAGAAGTGGAAGACATAGACCGCCTGGGCGAGGATCAAGCCCAGGTAAAGCGGCATCTGGAGCCAGCGGCTGGCGAAGATCAGGCGGGGGACGAAACCGAGGGGCGTCGGGACTGCAGCGGGGGATTTGGGCATCTGTGTCACTTTGGAGCAGGGATACTACGGAGCAACAAATTGTAGGGAGAGGCGCATGGTTTAGGGAAAGCCAGGGCTTGTCCTGCGCCATGGTATGGCATGTCCCGGCAATTGATTCAATGACTCAGCGCCCTTGTGGCGCAGGTACCCAGGAGCCCATCTCATGACTGGCACAAGCACCCCCCCCAGCCTCTATCCCGTTCCGGAAGCGTTTGCCAGCAAGGCCCGCGTCGGCAGCCGCGCAGCCTACGACCAACTGGTGGCCGCCGCCGAGGCCGATTACAGCGGTTATTGGGCGAACCACGCCCGCGAGTTGCTGAAGTGGCACAAACCGTTTACCAAAACCCTCGACGAGAGCCAGGCGCCTTTCTTCAAATGGTTTGAAGACGGCGAGCTGAACGCTTCCTACAACTGCCTGGACCGCCACGTCGAAGCCGGTCTGGGCGATAAGGTCGCCATCATTTTCGAGTCGGACGACGGCGTCGTCTCCAAGGTGACTTACAAGGAATTGCTGTCCCGCGTTTCCCGCCTGGCCAACGTACTGAAGGCGCAGGGCGTGAAGAAGGGTGACCGCGTCGTCCTGTATCTCCCGATGTCGGTGGACGGTGTGGTGGCCATGCAGGCCTGCGCCCGCATCGGCGCCACGCACTCGGTGGTGTTCGGTGGTTTCTCGGCCCAGTCGCTGCGCGACCGCATCGAGGACGCTGGTGCCGTGCTGGTCATCACCGCGGATGAACAGAAGCGTGGCGGCAAGAGCCTGCCGCTGAAGACCATCGTCGATGAGGCCTTCACCCTGGGTGGCTGCGACAGCGTCACCCAGGTGCTCGTGGTGCGCCGCACCGGCGGCGATGTGCCCATGGTGGCCGGCCGCGACGCCTGGCTCGACGAGCTGACCGCGCAGGCTTCCGATGTGTGCCCGCCGGAGTGGGTGGGCGCCGAGCACCCGCTGTTCCTGCTGTACACCTCCGGTTCGACCGGCAAGCCCAAGGGCGTCCAGCACAGCACCGGCGGCTACCTGCTGCACGCCACGCTGACCACGCAGTGGACCTTCGACCTGCGCCCTGACGACGTCTTCTGGTGCACGGCCGACATCGGCTGGGTCACGGGGCACAGCTACGTGGCCTACGGCCCGCTGTCGTGCGGGGGCACCCAGGTTGTCTTCGAAGGCGTGCCCACCTACCCGGATTCGGCCCGCTTCTGGCGCATGATCGAGGCCCACAAGGTCTCGATCTTCTACACGGCCCCCACCGCCATCCGCGCGCTGATCAAGGCTGCCGAATCGAACGCCGAAGTGCACCCCAAGCAGTTCGACCTCAGCAGCCTGCGCCTGCTGGGCACCGTGGGTGAGCCGATCAACCCGGCCGCCTGGGAGTGGTATCACCGCGAAATCGGCGGCGGCAAGTGCCCGATCGTCGACACCTTCTGGCAGACCGAAACGGGTGGCCACATGATCACGCCGCTGCCGGGCGCCCATGACCTGGCCCCCGGATCGTGCACGCTGCCGTTCCCCGGCATCGACGCCGCGGTGGTCGACGAAACCGGCAAGGAAGTGCCGTGGGGGCAGGGCGGCGTGCTGGTCGTGCGCAAGCCCTGGCCTTCGATGATCCGCAACATCTGGGGTGACTCGGAGCGCTTCAAGAAGAGCTACTACCCGGCCGATTTCGGCGGCAAGTACTACCTGGCTGGCGACGGCGCCATCCGCGACGCTCAGACCGGCTACTTCACCATCACGGGTCGCATTGACGACGTGCTGAACGTGTCGGGCCACCGCATGGGCACGATGGAAATCGAGTCGGCGCTGGTGTCGCACCCGCTGGTGGCCGAAGCCGCTGTGGTGGGCCGTCCGGACGACCTGACCGGCGAAGCCATCTGCGCCTTCGTGGTGCTCAAGCGTCCCCGCCCCACCGGCGACGAGGCCAAGCAACTGGCCTCGCTGCTGCGCAACCACGTGGGGCAGGAGATCGGCCCGATCGCCAAACCCAAGGACATCCGCTTCGGGGACAACCTCCCGAAGACGCGCTCCGGCAAGATCATGCGCCGCCTGCTGCGTGTGATCGCCAAGGGCGATGCCGTCACCCAGGACACCAGCACCCTGGAAAACCCGGCGATTCTCGATCAATTGGCTCAAAGCAATTGAATGTCGTGGCCCCTGACCGGGGCCCAAGGCATCACCGTCCCCGCGCCGATATATTCTTCACAAAAGTAATTCATCGGCCGGGTTCCACCCCCACCGCTTGGGTATGCGCAGGCCAATAAGACAGGTTTTTCAGGGCACGAAGCCATCCTATTCGTGAAAACCCTCGTGGAAATTTGTCGGTTTGGCTTGTTTTCATCCGCATTCCCCCGAATGACATCCCTCGAAACACCCCCTATATTTGGGGTGAGCACGCCACAAGCGGCTGCAATTTGGCAATGAAGAGGAGCACACACATGGCCAGTCCGAGCGTTTCCACAGCGCCCATGACCAAAGAGGAAAAGAAAGTCATTTTCGCCTCGAGTCTGGGTACGGTTTTCGAGTGGTATGACTTCTACCTGTATGGCTCGCTTGCAGCCATCATCGCGAAGCAGTTCTTTGCCGGCCTGGACCCGACGTCCGCCTTCATTTTTGCCCTGCTGGCTTTTGCAGCCGGCTTCATCGTGCGTCCGTTCGGCGCACTGGTCTTCGGTCGCCTCGGCGACATGATCGGCCGCAAATACACCTTCCTGGTGACCATCCTGCTGATGGGGGCCTCCACCTTCATCGTCGGCATCCTGCCCAACTACGCCGCCATCGGCGTGGCCGCCCCGGTCATCCTGATCATCCTGCGCTTGCTGCAAGGCCTGGCACTGGGTGGTGAGTACGGTGGTGCCGCCACCTATGTGGCCGAGCACGCGCCGCACGGCCGTCGTGGTGCCTACACCGCCTGGATCCAGACCACGGCCACGCTGGGTCTGTTCCTGTCGCTGCTGGTGATTCTGGGCACCCGCACCATCATCGGTGAAGACGCCTTCCAGGACTGGGGCTGGCGCGTGCCGTTCCTCGTGTCGGTGATCCTGCTGGGCATCAGCGTGTGGATCCGCATGAGCATGAACGAGTCTCCTGCCTTCAAGAAGATGAAGGCGGAAGGCAAGACCTCCAAGGCCCCGCTGTCCGAGTCCTTCGGTCAGTGGAAGAACCTGAAGATCGTGATCCTGGCCCTGTTCGGTCTGGTCGCTGGTCAGGCTGTGGTCTGGTACACCGGTCAGTTCTATGCCCTGTTCTTCCTGACGCAGGCTTTGAAGGTCGATGGCGCCACCGCCAACATCCTGGTGGCCATCTCGCTGCTGATCGGCACCCCGTTCTTCGTGGTGTTCGGCACGCTGTCTGACAAGATCGGCCGCAAGCCCATCATCCTGGCAGGCTGCCTGGTTGCTGCGCTGACCTACTTCCCGCTGTTCAAGGCCCTGACGGAAGCCGCCAACCCCGATCTGGCCAAGGCCCAGGCCACGGCTCCCGTGACCCTGATCGCCAACCAGAACGAGTGCTCGTTCCAGTTCAACCCGACTGGCACCGCCAAGTTCACCAGCTCGTGCGACATCGCCAAGCAGGTGCTGGCTGCCAACTCGGTGAACTACGAGAACGTGTCCGGTGATGGCGTGGCCGTGATCAAGGTCGGTGACCGCGAGATCGCTTCGTACAGCTCGGCCGGTCTGAGCGCCGACGATGCCAAGGCCAAGGACGCGGCCTTCAAGAAGGAAGTGGTGCAGGCCATCCGTGATGCTGGCTACCCGGCCAAGGCCGATCCGGCCAAGCTGAACAAGCCGCTCGTCATCGCCATCCTGACGCTGCTCGTGATCTACGTGACCGCCGTGTACGGCCCGATCGCGGCCATGCTGGTGGAAATGTTCCCGACCCGCATCCGCTACACCTCGATGTCCCTGCCGTACCACATCGGCAACGGCTGGTTCGGCGGCCTGCTGCCCACCACCGCCTTCGCGATCGTGGCTCAGACCGGCAACATCTACAACGGCCTCTGGTATCCGATCATCGTGGCGTCCATCACCTTCGTGATCGGCCTGCTGTTCGTGAAGGAAACCAAGGACGTGGACATCTACGCCGGCGACTGATCGGCATGCCACGCGGGAGGTGCAGTGCACCTCCCACGGAGGAGACAACCCCCCAGGCCCCGTTTCGACGGGGCCTTTTTCATGTCCGTCCCGCCGACGGCAGGGCATGAAAAAGCGCCCCGCAGGGCGCTTGGTTGCTGAGAGGGGGCGCGGTGTCAGCCCGCGCCGCCGATCACTTCAGCGACAGGATCCAGTGCACCAGTTCCTTGGCTTCGGCTTCGCTGACCTGGGGGTTGGCCGGCATCGGGATCTCGCCCCAGGCGCCCTTGCCACCCTTCAGCACCTTTTCAACCAGCTTGGCTTCGGCGCCCTTCTGGCCCTTGTACTTGGCCGCCACGTCCTTGTAGGACGGGCCGATCATCTTCTGCTCGACACCATGGCAGGCCAGGCAGGACTTCTTCTGGGCCAGTTCCATGCTGGCCATGGCCGGGGCGGCGAGGGTGGCCAGCGCAGCAGCGGCGACGAGGGTCGACAGTTTTTTCATGGGTCTCCTTCCGGTACGGGGGGTGGATTACAGTGGAGGTCGATTTATAAACGCATTCACCCTTCTCGGGGTTGACGGCGCTGTCACTTATCGTGACACGTGCATGAGGAAAGCACCACATGTGGTTTGTGTTGATCGGCGTGGCCTTGCTGGTGATGTGGCTGGGTGGCATTGGCCCGGTGGGCGAGTGGACGTGGTCGTCGCACTGGTGGGCACTGTGCCTGCCCTTCGGGCTGGCGGCGGTGTGGTGGTGGTGGTCCGACACCACGGGGCGGACGCAGCGGCTGGCGATGGACAAGGTGGCCGCCAAGCGCGAGGCGCGCCGACAGAAGGCCGTCGACGCCATGGGCGTGCAGAACCCCCGTAAGCGGCGCTGACACTGCGCCGGCTGGTGGGGCGGGCTAAAATGACCGGTTCCCACAAGCGTCATCTGCCTGGAGTTTCCTGATGCCCCAGTACCGTTCCCGCACTTCCACCGCCGGTCGCAACATGGCGGGCGCCCGCGCCCTGTGGCGCGCCACGGGCATGAAGGACGGCGATTTCGAGAAGCCGATCATCGCGATCGCCAACAGCTTCACGCAGTTCGTGCCCGGCCACGTCCACCTGAAAGACCTCGGCCAGCTGGTGGCCCGTGAGATCGAGGCGGCCGGTGGCGTGGCCAAGGAATTCAACACCATCGCGGTGGACGACGGCATCGCCATGGGCCACGGCGGCATGCTGTACTCGCTGCCCTCGCGTGACCTGATCGCCGACAGCGTCGAATACATGGTCAACGCCCACACCGCCGACGCGCTGGTGTGCATCTCCAACTGCGACAAGATCACCCCGGGCATGCTGATGGCGGCCCTGCGCCTGAACATCCCCGTGGTGTTCGTCTCGGGTGGCCCGATGGAGGCCGGCAAGGCCAAGATCGAGGGCAAGGTCATTGCGCTGGACCTGGTTGACGCCATGGTCAAGGCGGCCGACAAGAACTGCTCCGACGAGGAGGTGGCCGAGGTCGAGCGCTCGGCCTGCCCGACCTGCGGGTCGTGCTCCGGCATGTTCACGGCCAACTCGATGAACTGCCTGACCGAGGCCCTGGGCCTGTCGTTGCCGGGCAATGGCACCATCGTGGCCACGCACGCCGACCGCGAAAAGCTGTTCCGCAAGGCCGGTCGCACCATCGTCGAGCTGGCCAAGCGCCACTACGAGCAGGACGACTTCAGCGTGCTGCCGCGCAGCATTGCGAGCTTCAAGGCCTTCGAGAACGCCGTGGCGCTCGACGTGGCCATGGGCGGCTCGACCAACACCGTGCTGCACCTGCTGGCGGCGGCCCGCGAGGCCGAAGTGCCGTTCACGATGGCCGACATCGACCGCATCTCGCGCAAGGTGCCGTGCCTGAGCAAGGTCGCCCCGGCCGTGCCCGACGTGCACATCGAAGACGTGCACCGTGCGGGTGGCATCATGTCGATCCTGGGCGAGCTGGCCCGTGGTGGCCTGCTGCACACCGACGTGCCCACCGTCCACAGCCCGACCATGGCCGATGCCATCGCAAACTGGGACGTCAAGGTCACCCAGGACGAAGCGGTTCACACGTTCTACAAGGCAGCCCCGGGCGGCATCCCCACGCAGGTGGCGTTCTCGCAGGACAGCCGCTGGAAGGCGCTCGACCTCGACCGTGAGAAGGGCGTGATCCGCGCGGCGACCCATGCCTTCACGAAGGACGGCGGTCTGGCCGTGCTGTACGGCAACATCGCCGAGAAGGGCTGCATCGTGAAGACGGCCGGCGTCGACGAGTCGATCTGGACGTTCACTGGCACCGCCCGTGTCTATGAAAGCCAGGAAGACGCCGTCGAAGGCATCCTGGGTGAAGAAGTCCAGGCTGGCGACGTGGTCGTGATCCGCTACGAAGGCCCGAAGGGCGGCCCGGGTATGCAGGAAATGCTGTACCCGACGTCTTACCTGAAGAGCCGCGGCCTGGGCAAGCAGTGTGCGCTGCTGACCGATGGTCGTTTCTCGGGCGGCACCTCCGGTCTCTCCATCGGCCACGCCTCGCCCGAGGCCGGCATGGGTGGCGCCATTGCGCTGGTCGAGAACGGCGACAGGATCGAGATCGACATCCCGAACCGTCGCATCCACCTGGCCATCAGCGACGAGGCGCTGGCCGCCCGCCGTGCCGCCATGGAAGCCAAGGGCGATCAGGCCTGGAAGCCGGTCAATCGCCAGCGGATGGTGTCGGCCGCGCTGCAGGCTTATGCGCTGCTCACCACGTCGGCAGACACGGGCGCGGTGCGCGACATCAACCAGCTCAAGCGCTGAGCCTGCCATCACGACGCGGTGTCCGCCGCATCCTCAAGGGGCCTTCGGGCCCCTTTTTGCTGGCCGGGTGGCGTGGCAGGCAGTCGGTGCAACTGCAGTTCAGCGAGTGCGACATAAAGCGGTGGGCTGATCACACGGGCCATGCCGCTCGACAGCATCGCGCAGCCCATCAGGCTCAGGACCATGGCGTGGCCCTCGACCATCTCCATGACGATGATGAAGGCGGTAAACGGGTTCTGCGTAGCACCGGCCAGAAAGCCGGCCATGCCAAGCGCGATCAGGGCCGGATGGGCGTGGCCTGTCCAGCCGGCCACGTCGTGCCCGATGCCGGCTCCGATGGTGAGGGCTGGGGCAAAGATGCCGCCTGGTACGCCGCTCCAGGCCGACAGCCAGGTGACCACCATGCGCAGCACCACGTACAGCCCGTGGGTCGGCTCCTGGCCTTGCAGCAGGGCCCGCGTCGTGCCATAGCCACCGCCAAAGGTGCTGCCTTGCGTGACGATGCCGATGACCGCCACGGCAAGGCCGCAGCCGGCGGCAAAGCGCACCGGATGCCGTTGACGCCACCGGCTGAAAACGTCCGACCCGCCGCGCATCGACTGGATCAGCAGCCGGGAGAACAGCCCACCCAGCAGGCCGCACAGAATCGCCACCATCAGGCCGGGGCCCCACAGCCCCCACGACAGGGCCGTGGCGTCGATGCGCCCGAAGTAGGTGTCATTGCCGTGGATGGAGACGGCGAGCAGGCCCGCCAGGACGATGGCCCCGATGAGCAGGCCGCTGGCCCGGTCTTCCGGGCGGCGCGAGAGCTGCTCGATGGCGAACATCACACCACCCAGCGGGGTGTTGAAGGCCGCCGCGATGCCGGCCGCACCGCCGGCCACCAGCAGACCGCGCTCGTTGACTGGGCTGCGGGCAGGCAGCCAGCGCCGGGCGTGGTGCATCAGCCCAGCGGCCACCTGGACCGACGGACCTTCCCGGCCGGTCGACAGCCCGGCGAGCAGGCCGCCGGCCGTCAGAACCACCTTGGCCAGTGCAAGCCTCACCGACACGAAGAGCTGGCGTTGCTCGACAGGCACAGCCGGGTCCTGCGCCGCGAGCACCTGGGGGATGCCGGAGCCGGCGGCGCCGGGCGCGAAGCGACGTGTGATCCAGACGATCCCGGCGGTCAACGCCGGCGTCCAGAGCAGGGGTGCCCACTGCCACCGCGCATGGAGGACACCGAAGGCGTGCAGGGCCTGTTCGGTCAGCCAGGTGAGGCTGATCACCCCGAGCCCGGCCAGGGCCGCAAAAAGGAGGACCACGGCGCGCGCGGCCCAGCGTCGCCAGTCGGATAATTCGTGCCTTGCTTCGTCTGACAGCCAGTCCGACGGGTAGCGACTCTTCATGGGCTCACCGTGTCAGAACCGATTGCAACGCGCATCAATGCGCCTGCCGATGTCATCGGCACCAGCGCACTTCCACCCCAGGCGGCTGTGGTGCTGCGTCAGTTCCGCGTGGTCTTCAACGCGGTCAAGACGCACTTTCAGCAACTCGAGCGGCAGACCGGCGTCGGCGGGGCGCAGTTGTGGGCACTGAGCGTGGTGGCGGCCGAGCCGGGCATCGTCGTGGGTGATCTGGCGCAGCGGATGGACATCCACCAGTCGACCACCAGCAACCTCGTGCGCACACTGGTGTCGCGCGGGCTGATGCTGTCGCGCCGTGACGAGCAGGACCGCCGCGTCGTTCACCTGGAGATCAGCGAGAGCGGCCGTGCCTTGCTCTCCAGTGTGCCGGGGCCGATGGCCGGGGTGCTTCCCCAGGCTCTGGCCCAGCTCGATGAGGCCACGCTGATCCGCCTTCATGATGACCTGGCAACGCTGATCCGCACGCTGGGGGAGGACGAACATGGCGAGGCTTCGCGGACGCCGCTGGCGCAGTTGTGATGGAAGTATTTGTTCAAATATAATTCATTCGTAACGCTCGCAGTGGTGACGTTGCGAAGAGAGTGTCTTCAGGCCCCGCAAGTCGGGGCCTTTTTTTGCCTGCGGTCGCGGCGCGGAGAATTGCGCCGCATCAGCCGGGCGGACGAGCGCACACCGCAGAATGCACGCCGGACTGCCTGCCTGTGGCGACCCGGCAATCGACCGATGGAGGATGCTTCGAAATGGCAGACCACACCCCCGCGCCCTGGCATGCCTGCACGGCCGAAGAGGCCGTGGCGCGACTGGAGACCGACCCACATCGCGGCCTGAGCAGTGCCCAGGCCGTCGAGCGGCGCGCGCGGCACGGTGCCAACCGTCTGCCCCAGGCTCGGCGTGTCCCGCCCTGGCAGCGCTTCCTGCTTCAGTTCCACAACCCATTGATCTATGTGTTGCTGGCCGCGGGTGTCGCCACGGTGCTGCTGGAGGACCACGTGGATGCGGCGGTGATCCTGGGCGTGGTCATCGTCAATGCGGTCATCGGCTTTGTTCAGGAAGGCAAGGCCGAGCGGGCGCTCGACGCGGTGCGGTCCATGCTGGCCGAGCATGCGCTGGTGTGGCGGGATGGCGAACGGCACACCTGCGACGCCGCCGACCTCGTTCCCGGCGACATTGTCTGTCTGGCTTCAGGCGACCGGGTGCCGGCAGACCTCCGAGTCGTGCGCGCCCATGGCCTGCGGGTCGACGAATCTGCGCTCACGGGCGAGTCCGTCCCCGTCGACAAGTCGGTCGAGCCTCAGGCGGCGCAGACGGCGCTCGCTGACCGCCACAGCATGCTGCATGCGGGCACCATGGTCGCGCAGGGCCAGGCAACGGCCGTGGTGGTGGCCACGGGCGAGGGCACCGAGATCGGCCGTATTGGCACGCTGGTGCGCGAGGTCGTGACCCTGGCCACGCCACTGACACGGCGCCTGGATCACTTCGCCCGCCAGATCACCGTGCTCATTCTGGCCATCGGCGCACTGACGTTTGCCTTCGGCTACTTCGTGCGCGGCCTGCCCATGCTGGAGGTCTTTCTCGCGGTGGTCGGCCTGGCGGTGGCGGCGATTCCGGAAGGCCTGCCGGCGGTGGTCACCATCGTGCTTGCCATGGGGACACGGGCGATGGCGCGCAACCGCGCCGTCATCCGTCGCTTGCCGGCCGTCGAGACGCTGGGATCGGTCTCGGTGATCTGCACCGACAAGACCGGCACGCTCACGTGCAACGAGATGAGCGCGGTGCGCGTCATGCTGCCCGGTCGGGTCCTGCGCGTGAGCGGTGCGGGCTACACGCAGGAGGGGGCCGTGCACGAGGGCGAACGCACCGTCGACGCGGAGGAAGATCCGGCACTCGATGCGCTGGCAGCCTGTGCCCTGCTGTGCAACGACGCGCGGATGGCGGAGGCCGAGGACGGCAGCTGGCGTGTTCTCGGTGACCCGACTGAGGGGGCCTTGCTGGTGCTGGCCCGCCGCGCCGGCCTGGACACCGAGGCCCGGCTGAGGGCCAGCCCGCGCATCGATGCCATCCCGTTCGAGTCCGAGCACCGCTACATGGCGACCTTGCACCGTGACCACGACGGCCACGCCAGCATCCTGCTCAAGGGCGCGCCGGAGCGCGTGCTGTCGCTGTGCGTGCAGCAGGCCGACGGCACGCCGCTGGACCTCGACCACTGGCACGCAAAGGTGGCAGAGGCAGCCCAGGCCGGTGAGCGGGTGCTGGCCCTGGCCCGCTGTGACGTGGCGACCGACACGGTGGCCCTCGCCCGGGCCGACATCACGCCGCGCTTCACGCTGCTGGGGCTGGTCGGCCTGATCGATCCCCCGCGTCAGGAGGCGCTCGTGGCCATTGCGCAATGCCAGCAGGCCGGTATCCGCGTCAAGATGATCACGGGTGACCATGCCGTCACGGCGGCGGCCATCGGCAGCGCGCTCGGCCTGCGTGCCCGGCATGCGTTGACGGGCGAGGACATCGACGCGCTGGACGAGCAGGCGCTGCAGACACGCATTCAGGACGTGGACGTGTTTGCCCGCGCCAGCCCCGAGCACAAGCTGCGCATCGTCTCGGCGCTGCAGGCGCGGGGGCATCTCGTGGCCATGACGGGTGACGGCGTCAATGATGCGCCGGCGCTCAAGGCCGCTGACATCGGGGTGGCCATGGGCCTCAAGGGCACCGATGCCGCACGGGAGGCCGCCGACGTGGTGCTGACCGACGACCACTTCGCGACGATCGCGAGGGCGGTCTACCAGGGGCGGGTCGTGTTCGACAACATCAAGAAGTCGCTGCTCTTCATGATGCCGACCAACTTCGGTGAGGCGGGCGTCATCGTGCTGGCGATCTTTGCGGGCCTGGCCCTGCCCGTCACAGCGGGGCAGATCCTCTGGGTCAACACGGTCACGGCGATCACGCTGGCGCTGGCCCTGGCGTTCGAGCCCGGCGAGGCGGCGGTCATGCAGCACCCCCCGCGGGCAGCGCGCGCACCGCTGATCAGCGGTGCGCTGGCTTTCCGCATGGCCTACGTGAGCGTCCTGATGGTGGCCGTGACCTTCGCTGTCTTCCAGTGGGAGCTGGCGCGGGGGCACACGCTGGAGCAGGCCCGCACAGCGTCGGTCAACATGCTGGCGCTGGGCGAGATGGTGTACCTGTTCAACGTGCGGCACTTCACCGCGGCCGCGTGGGGACGGGAGGTGCTGACCGGCAACCGCGTGGCGCTGTGGGTCAGCGCCGCGCTCGTTGTGTTGCAGCTCGCATTCACCTACATCCCTGCAATGCAGGCCACCTTCCAGACGGCTGCCCTCGATCTGAAGACCTGGGGATTCATTGCGGCCCTGGCGCTGCTGAAGTTTCTCGCCGTCGAGGCGGAGAAAGCCTTCTGGCGCACCCGCGGCGTGCACCGCATGTGAGTGCGGTCAGAGCAGCTTGAGGCACAGCACCGCCACGGCCGTGGCAGGGAGGGCGGCCAGCAGCAGCCCGCCGGCGTTGATCGCCTGCTCGGGAAAGCCCACCTTCAGGATCGATGCGCCCGCGGGGTTGGGGGCGTTCGCGATGATGGTGAGGCCACCGCCGGCCACAGCACCGGCCACCAGGGCGTACTTGAACTCCTCGCTCAGGCCCGGCACCAGCGAGCCCAGGTAGGTGAGGGCGGCGTTGTCGGTGATGGCCGTCAGTGTGGTGGCGCCGAAGAAGATGGCGTCGCTGCTCATGCTCAACAACAGCGGCTCCAGCCACCACTGCTGCTGGCCGCCCAGCACCACCAGGCCGGCCAGGAAGAACGCGACGAGCAGGCCTTCACGCAGAATCAGCGGTGATTGGTAGCGCTCGTACGCGGCCGTGAAGCCGAGGAAGAACAGGAACAGCCCCAGGAAGGCCGCCGGGTGATGTGCGAACACGACGATCCCGGCGAGAAAGCCGAGGTGGATCAGCGTGACGAGGGCGGGGGGGCGTTCGTCGGTGCTGCGGGCCGGGGGGCGCAACTGCAGGAACTCGCGCGAGAACAGCAGCACCAGGCCGGTGGCATTGAGCACCACGGCCAGTCCGGTCTTCCAGCCGAAATGCAGCAGCATGTGCTGCAGGTCCCACCCCCAGGCCTTGGCAACCATCAGCACCGGCGGTGCTGCGTAAGGGGTCAGCGTGCCGCCGATCGACACGTTGACGAACAGCACCCCCAGGATGGCATAGCGCAGCCTCAGCGAGATGCCGAGTTGAAAGACTCCGTCACGCAGCAGCAGAGCGGCCAGCGTCATGGCGGCCGGTTCGGTGATGAAGGATCCCATCAGCGGCACCGCCGACAGGATCACCAGTGTGGACGCCATGGCCCCCGGCAAGGGGATCAGGCGGGTCAGCATGCGGGTGACGCTGCCGGCCAG
Source organism: Aquabacterium olei (assembly GCF_003100395.1). Taxonomy (NCBI): domain Bacteria; kingdom Pseudomonadati; phylum Pseudomonadota; class Betaproteobacteria; order Burkholderiales; family Sphaerotilaceae; genus Aquabacterium; species Aquabacterium olei. The sequence goes on along the minus strand of NZ_CP029210.1, from coordinate 2,512,472 downwards.
CAGGATCACGGGCCGGGTGGCCGCCGACACCATGATCGCGAAAACGAACAGCGGCTCGGTGAAGTTGCGAGTGTCCAGGTAGCGGGTGGCTTCCGCCTTGCCCAGCAACGCGAACATGAACACCATGAGCACCAGCGCCCAGAAGCCGAAGACGACCTCCACCTCGGCGAGAAAGTGCCACAAGCCGGCATGGTTGGGCCGTGTGTGCGCAAGGTGCTCGAAGAACCGGGTCGAGAAAGTGTGGATCAGCGCGAGCGCGAACAGGGCCGCGCCGACGAGTTCAATGGTGGTCGGGTTCATGGGCGCGCATGCTAGCAGTGCAGGCAGCCTCGCGGCTTGCGGCTCACCACATTCGTGACGTCCCGATCGGTTATCGTTCGCGCCATGCTGATCCATCCCCAATTCGATCCGATCGCCGTGAGCCTGGGCCCACTGCAGGTGCACTGGTACGGGCTGACCTATCTGGTGGCCTTCACGCTGTTTTACCTGTTGGCCGTGCGGCGAGCCGCCAGCGCGCACTTTGCGGCTCGAGGCTGGAATCGGCCCATGGTCGAAGATCTGCTGTTTTTCGGCGTGCTCGGTGTCGTGCTGGGAGGGCGTCTCGGTTACGTGCTGTTCTACAAGCCGGGCCATTACCTGAGTCACCCCGCAGAGATCCTGGCGGTCTGGCAAGGGGGCATGGCTTTCCACGGGGGGCTGCTCGGGGTCATTGCCGCCATGGCGCTGTACGCGCGGCGCCAGCGACGGCATTTCTTTGAGGTGGCCGATCTGGTCGCGCCGTGCGTGCCGGTGGGCCTGGCCGCGGGCCGCATCGGCAATTTCATCAACGGCGAACTCTGGGGCCGAGCGGCCGATCCATCGCTGCCCTGGGCGATGGTCTTTCCGCAGTCCGGTACCGACGTGGCGCGGCACCCGTCGCAGCTCTATCAGTTCGGGCTGGAAGGCCTGCTGCTGTTTGCCCTTCTCTGGTGGTATGCCCGCGTCCCGCGCCCCCAAGGGGCCGTGGCGGGCCTGTTCCTGCTCGGGTATGGACTCTTCCGTTTCATCGCGGAGTACTTCCGCGAGCCCGACAACTTCCTGGGCCTGCTCGCGCTCAACATGAGCATGGGTCAGTGGCTGTGCGTCCCGATGATCGTGCTGGGTGCGCTGTTCTGGGGCATGGCAAAAAAAGACGCCTTCCGGTCCTGAAACCGGAAGGCGTGAAGAGGTCGGTGGCATTTTCGCGGTCCACTGACCCCCGCTGAGGAAGACCGCCTGGCTCTGGCGATTCAAGCGGTCCCGCAAGTCAAAGCACGAGGTGTGCCAGCTTGTATCCTCTGCGGGTGTCGGCGGCGCGCTTCAGGCCGCCTCTTTCTGGGGCGCGCCGTGCCGCGTGTACAGGAAGTCAAGCACCGCCTTGCGACAGTGCATGTAGGTCGCGTCCTCGGCCAACTCCACGCGGTTGCGCGGTCGGGCCAGCGGTACCTCCAGCACTTCACCGATGGTTGCAGCGGGGCCGTTGGTCATCATCACGATGCGGTCCGACAGCAACACGGCCTCGTCCACGTCGTGCGTCACCATCACGACGGTGCTCTGTGTGCGTGCGACGATCTTCAGGAGTTCGTCCTGCAGGTGTGCGCGGGTCAGGGCGTCGAGTGCACCGAACGGCTCGTCCATCAGCAGCACCTTGGGCTCCATGGCCAGTGCGCGTGCGATGCCCACCCGCTGCTTCATGCCGCCCGAAATCTCGTTAGGCCGCTTCTGGCTGGCATGCGCCATGTTGACCAGTTCCAGCGCCGCCTGGGTGCGCGCCTTCAACTGTGCCTTGCTTTCCTTGCCGCCGAACACGCGCTCGACCGCCAGATACACGTTGTCGAAGCAGGTCAGCCACGGCAGCAGCGAGTGGTTCTGGAACACCATCCCGCGCTCCGGCCCGGGGCCGGCAATTTCCTTGTTGTCGCAGATCAGGCCGCCCTCGGTGGGCAGCAGCAGGCCGGCAATCAGGTTCAGCAGCGTTGACTTGCCGCAGCCTGAGTGCCCGATCAGCGCGATGAACTCGCCTTTGTCGATGCCCAGGTTGATGTCGCGCAGCGCATGGAAGCGGCCCTTCTTCGTGTTGAACACCATCTCCGCGTTGCGGACGTCGATGAAGTGGGACATGTCGGACTCCTTGTGACGAGGGAAGCGGTTACTCGAAGCTGAATCGCTTGGCGATGGACACCAGGGCCTGCTCCAGCAGCAGCCCCACGATCCCGATCACGAAGATCGCGATGATGATGTGCTGCACGTTCAGGTTGTTCCACTCGTCCCACACCCAGAAGCCGATGCCCACGCCCCCGGTCAGCATCTCGGCGGCCACGATCACCAGCCAGGCCGTGCCCACCGACAGGCGCACGCCGGTCAGCATGTAGGGCAACACCGAAGGCAGCAGGATCTTCGTGACGATCTTCCATTCGCTCAGGTTCAGCACCTTGGCGACATTCAGATAGTCCTCCGGCACGCGCTGCACGCCCACCGCGGTGTTGATGATCATCGGCCAGATCGAGCAGATGAAGATCGTCCAGATGGCCGCCGGGTCTGCCGACTTGAACACCAGCAGGCCGATCGGCAACCAGGCCAGCGGCGAGACCGGGCGCAGCAGGCTGATGATCGGGTTCAGCATCGCGCCGATCACCTTGCTGCGGCCGATGATGAAGCCCATCGGGATGCCCACCAGCGCTGCCAGACCGAAGCCCATGGCCACGCGCTTGAGCGAGAACAGGATGTTCCAGCCGATGCCCTGATCGTTCGGGCCGTTGCTGTAGAACGGGTCCGAGAACAGTGCCACAGCGGCCTCCCAGGTGGCAGCTGGCGTCGGGAAGTTGCCGCCCTTCATGGTCAGCATGGCCCAGATGCCGATCAGCACGGCCAGCCCTGCCAGAGGGGACAGTGTGCGCAGTGCCAGGGCGCCCCAGTCGACCGGAGGTTTGGAGGGCGCCGCCGCGCGCGGGGCAGGTGGAGTGAGGGTGGCGGAAGTCATCGTGGAAGCAGGGAAGGCGGAAGCGGTGGCAGAAGCCTTGGCGGCACGCATCGCGTCGCTGGCATCGGAGGGGCTGTGGAAGACGGCGCTGACCATGTCGGGCTCCTTGTCTGGGCGGGCGAAAACGGGGCGGTGGGTGCGGGTTCTCAGCGGGGTTCTGTGGCCACTGGGTGGCTCATGCCTTGATCTTGAAACCGTCGGCGTACTTCTTCGGGTCCTTGCCGTCCCACACCATGCCGTCGATCATCTTGCTCGTGCGCATCACGTCCTTGGGCACGCTGACCTTCAGGGCCGAGGCGGCCTGCTTGTACAGGTCGATCTTGTTGACCTGCCTGGCCACGCCCAGGTAGTCGGGGTGGTCCTTCAGCAGGCCCCAGCGCTTGTGCTGCGTGAGGAACCACATGCCGTCGCTCAGGTACGGGAAGTTGACCTTGCCGTCATTGAAGAACTTCATGTGGTTGGGGTCGTCCCACGTCTTGCCCAGGCCGTTCTGGTAGCGACCCAGAATGCGCTGGTTGATCGCATCCACGCCGGTGTTCACGTACGACTTGGCAGAGATGGTCTCGGCCATCTTCAGCTTGTTCTGCAGGCCAGCGTCGATCCACTGGCTGGCTTCCAGCACGGCCATGATCACGGCGCGCGCGGTGTTGGGGTGCTTCTTGACGAACTCGTCCGTGCAGCCCAGCACCTTCTCCGGATGATCCTGCCAGATGTCCTGCGTCGTCACGGCCGTGATGCCGATCCCATCCATGATGGCGCGGTGGCCCCACGGCTCGCCCACGCAGTAGCCATCCATGTTGCCCACGCGCATGTTGGCCACCATCTGCGGCGGCGGCACGGTGATGACCTTGGCGTCCTTCATGGGGTTGATGCCATAGCTCGCCAGCCAGTAGTAGAGCCACATGGCGTGCGTGCCGGTCGGGAAGGTCTGGGCAAACGTGTACTCGCGCTTGTCCGTGGCCATTAGCTTGGCGAGCGAAGCACCGTCGACGGCCTTCTTGTCCGCAAGCGCCTTCGACAGCGTGATCGCCTGCCCGTTGTTGTTCAGGTTCATCAACACGGCCATGTCCTTCTTCGGGCCGCCGATGCCCAGGTGCACGCCGTAGACCAGGCCATACAGCACGTGCGCCATGTGCAGGTCGCCGTTCACCAGCTTGTCACGCACACCGGCCCACGAGGCCTCCTTCGTCGGGATGATCTTGATGCCGTACTTCTTGTCGAAGCCCAGCACCGAGGCCATCACCACCGAGGCGCAGTCGGTGAGCGGGATGAAGCCGATCTTGACCTCTTCCAGCTCGGGCTTGTCCGAGCCGGCGGCCCACACGGCCGATTGCAGACCGGGGACGACACCGACGGCGCTGGCGGCGGCTGCGGTTTTCAGGATGGTGCGGCGGGTCATCTTGTGATCCTGCGAATTCATGGTGCGAAGCTTTCCCGTGTTGAAAAACAAAAAAGGTGTCCTCGCCAGACCTGTGCGCGCACGCACCGATCCGTCGATGACACCTTTGTCGAAAGCTCGGGGCCCGGCACTGGGCACCCAAGACAGGCCAGATCGCCGTTGACCTGGATGTGCAGGGATCAATGCAAAGGGTGTGCCAACAGCCGGGCACTCGAAGCTGGCCGCAAAGTCGCGGCAGATCGGCCCATCACGGTGCCTGCTGTGCGGCAGCGTGGCGCAAAAGAGGGCGTGAAACGAGTCGGGTTGGGGCGCCAGCACGCAAACGGGGCGCTGCGCTGCGGCGCGTGGTCAGCCCAGCAGGTCGGCTGCGTCGATCAATCGTTGAGCCACCTCGGCGAGCCGGATGCCCTTGTCCATCGCCGCCTTGCGCAGCCGCGCATAGGCTTCCTGCTCGCTCAAGCCCTGGCGCGACATCAACAGGCCTTTCGCTCGGTCCACCACCTTGCGTTCTTCCAGCTGGCTGCGTGCATCGGCCAGTTCACGCCGGAGCTGCTCTTCATGTTCGAAGCGTGCCATCGCTACCTCGATCACGGGCCTCACGTGGTCCGATGGCACCCCCGCGGCCACATACGCCGAGACCCCGGCTGCAATCGCTCGTCGAACATGGCTGGTGTCCTCGTCGTCCGAGAACATCACGATGGGCCGGCGTTCGTCGCGGGTTGCCATCACCACGTGTTCCAGGATGTCGCGGCCTTGCGATTCGGCATCCACCACGATCATGTCTGGCTGGATCTGCGCAATGCGTTCCGGCAGGAAGCGGTCGCCCGGCAGGGTGGCCACCACGTTGTAGCCGGCCTCGAGCAGGGCGATGCGCAGGACGCGCGTGCGCTCCGCCTCGGCCACCTCCGCCTCGTCGGGTTCGGCGGACAGCGCCACAGGCAGGACGATCACCAGTCGCAGGTGATTCGGACGCGCTTCGGCTTTCATGACGTGAATGATGCAACAACCGCGCCTCGCGCCCTTGGCCGCAGGCGGGTTACATCACCCCCACTACACTTCGTGCATGTCCGAAAGAGAAGTGCGCGCATCCCCCCGGGTTCCTGGTGAACGGCTCATCCTGGGCGTCGAGTCATCCTGTGATGAAACCGGGCTGGCGCTGGTCGCCCTGCCCGAAGCCGGCGCCCCGGTGCTGCTGGCCCACGCCCTGCACAGCCAGATCGACATGCACCAGGCCTACGGCGGCGTCGTGCCTGAACTCGCCTCACGCGATCACATCCGCCGCGTGGTGCCGCTGGCGCGCCAGGTGTTGTCCGAAGCCGGGCGCCGCATCGACGAGATCGACGTGGTGGCGTTCACCCGCGGACCCGGCCTGGCCGGGGCGCTGCTGGTCGGTGCGGGCATGGCCTGCGCCCTCGGCGTGGCCATCGACCGCCCGCTGCTGGGCGTGCATCACCTCGAAGGCCACCTGCTGTCGCCCTTTCTGTCGGCCGACCCGCCCGAGTTCCCCTTCGTGGCCCTGCTGGTTTCCGGCGGCCACACCCAGCTCATGCGGGTCGATGGGGTGGGGCGCTACACGCTGCTTGGTGAGACCGTCGACGACGCCGCGGGCGAGGCTTTCGACAAATCCGCCAAGCTGATGGGCCTGCCTTACCCGGGCGGTCCGCACCTAGCGCGCCTGGCTGAAGAAGGTCGAGCCGACGCGTTCGAATTGCCCCGGCCCATGCTGCACAGTGGCAATCACGATTTCTCCTTTGCCGGGCTGAAAACCGCGGTGCGCACCCACCTGGTGCGCCAGGGCTGGCTCGATCGACCCGATGCGCTGGCAGACCCTGCCAACCACGCCGCCCTGGCTGATCTGGCCGCCTCCGCCCAGACGGCCATCGTCGAGGTGCTGCTCAAGAAGTCGCTGGGGGCGCTCAAGGCCACGGGCCTGAAGCGGCTGGTGGTGGCCGGCGGCGTGGGCGCGAACCGCCAGCTGCGCAGCCAGCTGGACCAGGCCTGTGGCCGGCGAGGCGTGCGCGTCCACTACCCCGAGCTGCATCTGTGCACCGACAACGGCGCCATGATCGCCCTGGCCGCCGCCATGCGCCTGCAGACCGGGCAGGCCGTGCCCACCCGGGAACCGTCGTTCGACGTGAAGCCCCGCTGGGACCTCGCCGCGCTGTAGGCGGTCGCCCGCGCAGGCCGGGCAGCCGCTGCTCGCTTGTGCTAATATCGAGGGCTTGATGGTCCTTTCGGGGCCGTCAATTTCGCACGGCCCGGGTCGGTTTCACCCGGAGTCCGCAAGTCCAACGCCGAAACCGGGGCAGGAAGGGTGGCTGATACAGCTGCTTTCTCGCGCCGGCCAGGCATATGCATCGAACTGGAAACACCATGTCCGTCGCCGACATCAACAAGGCCGAGATCATCAAGGCCAACGCCCGTGGCCAAGCCGACACCGGCTCTCCCGAAGTGCAGGTCGCTCTGCTGACCGCCCGCATCAACGAACTGACTCCCCACTTCAAGGCCAACAAGAAGGACCACCACGGTCGTCGCGGCCTGCTGCGCATGGTCAGCCGTCGTCGCAAGCTGCTCGACTACCTGAAGAGCAAGGACTTCGACCGCTACGCCGCCCTGATCCAGAAGCTGGGCCTGCGCAAGTAATCAGCGCATGACGACAAAAAGCCTGTCTGGACTGCCCAGCACAGGCTTTTTGTTTTTTCACGCCTGCAACTCGACTCAAGCGACCGCTGTGTCATTCCAACGTGGCTGCCCCGCCCAGGCGCCGCGCAACCCCGCTGGAATGGCATCGCGAACGAGTGAAGGCATCACAAATCGCCCTGGCCATGTGGCCTGAGGCACATCGGAGATCAATTCCATGACCATGTTCAACAAAGTCACCAAGACCTTCCAGTGGGGCGGCCGCACCGTCACCATGGAGACCGGCGAAATCGCCCGTCAGGCCACTGGCGCCGTCCTGGTCGACATCGAAGGCACCGTGGTGCTGGCCACCGTCGTGTGCGCCAAGACCGCCAAGCCCGGCCAGGACTTCTTCCCCCTGACCGTCGACTACATCGAGAAGACCTACGCCGCCGGCAAGATCCCGGGCAGCTTCTTCAAGCGTGAAGCCAAGCCGTCCGAGCTCGAGACGCTCACCTCGCGCCTGATCGACCGCCCGATCCGTCCGCTGTTCCCTGAAGGCTTCTTCAACGAAGTGCAGCTCGTCATCCACGTGGTGTCGCTGAACCCGGAAGTGTCGGCTGACATCGCGGCCATGATCGCCTCCAGCGCCGCGCTGTCGATCTCGGGCATCCCGTTCAATGGCCCCATCGGTGCAGCCCGCGTGGGCTACATCAATGGCGAGTACGTGCTGAACCCCAGCCCCGCGCAGATGGCCGAGTCCAAGATGGACCTGATCGTCGCCGGCACCGAAACCGCCGTGCTGATGGTGGAATCGGAAGCCGACCAGCTGTCGGAAGACGTGATGCTGGGTGGCGTGGTGTTCGGCCACGAGCAGGGCAGCGTGGCGATCAACGCCATCCACGACCTGGTGCGTGACGCCGGCAAGCCGGCCTGGGACTGGCAGCCGCCCGCCAAGGACGAAGACTTCATCGCCAAGGTCAACGCCCTGGCCGAAGGCCCGCTGCGCGCCGCCTACCAGATCCGCTCCAAGCAGGCCCGCACCCAGGCCTGCCGCGCTGCCTACGCCGACGTGAAGGCTGCCCTGACCGCCGAAGGCATTGCATTCGACGGCGTCAAGGTCGAAGGCCTGCTGTTCGACATCGAAGCCAAGATCGTCCGCAGCCAGATCCTGGCCGGCGAGCCGCGCATCGACGGCCGCGACACCCGCACCGTGCGCCCCATCGAGATCCGCACCGGCGTGCTGCCGCGCGTGCACGGCTCGGCCCTGTTCACCCGTGGTGAAACCCAGGCCCTGGTCATCGCCACCCTGGGCACCGAGCAGGACGCCCAGCGCATCGACGCCCTGACCGGCGACTTCCGCGACACCTTCCTGTTCCACTACAACATGCCTCCGTTCGCCACCGGCGAAACGGGTCGTGTCGGCTCGCCCAAGCGCCGCGAAATCGGCCACGGCCGTCTGGCCAAGCGCGCCCTGGTGCCGCTGCTGCCCCCGAAGGACGAGTTCGCTTACACCGTGCGCGTGGTCTCGGAGATCACCGAATCCAACGGCTCCTCGTCGATGGCTTCGGTCTGCGGCGGCTGCCTGGCCATGATGGATGCCGGCGTGCCGATGAAGGCCCACGTGGCCGGCATCGCCATGGGCCTGATCAAGGAAGGCAACAAGTTCGCCGTCCTGACCGACATCCTGGGTGACGAGGATCACCTCGGCGACATGGACTTCAAGGTGGCCGGCACCACCGCCGGCGTGACCGCCCTGCAGATGGACATCAAGATCCAGGGCATCACCAAGGAAATCATGCAGGTGGCCCTGGCCCAGGCCAAGGAAGCCCGTCTGCACATCCTCGGCAAGATGACCGAAGCCATGGCCGGCGCCAACACCGAGGTGTCCGAGTTCGCTCCCCGCCTCTACACCGTCAAGATCAATCAGGACAAGATCCGTGACCTGATCGGCAAGGGTGGCGCCACCATCCGCGGCCTGTGCGAAGAGACCGGCTGCCAGATCAACATCGCGGAAGACGGCACCGTCACCGTGGCGTCGGCCGACACCGCCAAGGCCGACGAAGCCCTGCGCCGCATTGCCGAAATCACCGCCGAAGTCGAAATCGGTGCCGTGTACGAAGGCCCGGTCACCAAGCTGTTCGACTTCGGTGCGCTGGTGAACCTGCTGCCCGGCAAGGACGGCCTGCTGCACATCAGCCAGATCGCCCACGAACGCGTCGAGAAGGTCTCCGACTACCTGACCGAAGGCCAGATGGTCAAGGTCAAGGTCCTCGAGACCGACGAGAAGGGCCGTATCAAGCTCTCCATGAAGGCCCTGCTGGAGCGCCCTGAAGGCATGCCCGAGCGCGAAGAGCGTGGTGAGCGCCGTGACCGCGGCGACCGTGGTGATCGCGGCGAGCGCCGTGACCGTGGCGGCGACCGTGGCGAGCGCCGCGATCGCGCACCCCGTGCCGAGCAGCAGTTCACCGACGCCCCCGAGGGCAACGGTGACGAGCAGGCCCAACAGCAACAACAGTGATCCGTCAGGCCATGAAGAAGCTGGTTGTTGGTAACTGGAAGATGCACGGTTCGCGTGCATTCAATGCCGAACTGATCCAGGGCCTGCTGGCCTCGGATCTGGCCACCACGGCGCCCCGCGCCGATGTGGCTGTGTGCCCGCCCTTCGTGTACCTGGCCGAGGTCGTGGCCGCGCTGCAAGGCAGTGCGATCGGCGTCGGAAGCCAGGACGTCTCCGTGCAGGTGCAGGGCGCCTACACGGGCGAGGTCGCGGGGCCGATGCTGCGCGAAGTCGGGGCCACCTACGCCATCGTGGGGCACTCCGAGCGTCGCAGCTACCACGCTGAAGGCGACCAGCTCGTGGCCGACAAGGCCCGGGCTGCGCTGTCGCACGGTCTGATCCCCATCGTCTGTGTCGGTGAAACGCTCGCCGAGCGGGAAGCCGGTCAGACCGAAGCGGTGGTGGGTCGTCAGCTGCAGGCCGTGATCGACACGTTGGGGGCCGACCTGGCCCGCATCGTCGTCGCTTACGAACCGGTCTGGGCCATCGGCACCGGCAAGACCGCTTCGCCCGAGCAGGCGCAGGCCGTGCACGCCTTCCTGCGGGCGCAACTGAAGTCGGCCCGCGCTGAAGCGGCCACCGTGCCACTGCTCTATGGTGGCTCGGTCAAGCCCGACAATGCGGCCCAGCTCTTCGCTCAACCCGACATCGATGGCGGCCTCATCGGCGGCGCCGCGCTGAAGGCGGCCGATTTTGCCGCCATCGCGCGTGCGGCCTGACGTCGCTTCCGACCCTCACAGGAGTTTCTGTACATGCAACAAGCTTTGATGACCGCGGTGCTGCTGCTGCAGGTCGCATCGGCGCTGGCCATGATCGGCCTGGTGCTGGTGCAGCACGGCAAGGGCGCCGACATGGGCGCTTCTTTCGGCAGTGGTGCGTCCGGCAGCCTGTTCGGTGCCACCGGCAGCGCCAACTTCCTGTCGCGCACCACCGCCGTGGCGGCGACGATCTTCTTCAGCACGACCCTGGGTCTGGCTTACTTCGGCAACCTCCGCACGCCGACGGCCGAAGCCCCGACCGTGCTGGAGCAGTCTGCCAGCGACGCTGCCTCTGCAGCTCAGCCGGCGGCTTCCGCGGCTTCGGGCGCTGCCCTGATTCCGACGAAGTGACAAGTGTCTCGAAGAGGTCGTCCGTTTGACACCAAACGCGAACGACATCTTCAAGACAGGTCGATTTTCGGTTTAGAATAGAAGTCTTCGGTAAGCAATCCTCACGCAAGCCGAGCGACAGACGAAAAAGAGCTGGCTGTCATCCAGTCAGTTTGGCCGACGTGGTGAAATTGGTAGACACGCTATCTTGAGGGGGTAGTGGCGAAAGCTGTGCGAGTTCGAGTCTCGCCGTCGGCACCATGAGATCAACAGACACTTGTGCCAACCCTCATGATCAGCGCCGGTCGTCCCCCCAAAGCTGATCATCTGGAATGTGGCTCCGTCATGCGGGGCAGCACAAAGTGTCAAGGAAGGCGCGCTGTGGTTGTCATTGAACCGGAATGGAATCCGGGCAATGTCAGGCCTGGCGCGCCTTTTGTTTTGTCCGCGTGATTCAATCGCGCGTCCTGTTCAATCAATGAGACAAGGGTCAAGATGAACATCGAGCAGTATCTGCCAGTCATCCTTTTCATCCTGGTTGGCGTCGGTGTGGGTGTCGCGCCACAGTTGCTGGGCTTTCTGCTGGGCCCGCGTCGCCCTGACCCGGCAAAGAACTCCCCCTACGAGTGCGGCTTCGAGGCTTTCGAAGACGCCCGGATGAAGTTCGATGTGCGCTATTACCTGGTTGCCATCCTCTTCATCCTGTTCGACCTCGAAATCGCTTTCCTGTTCCCGTGGGCCGTGGCCCTGAAGGAAGTGGGCATGGCGGGTTTCGCGGCCATCATGTTGTTCCTGGGCATCCTCGTCGTGGGCTTCGCCTACGAATGGAAGAAGGGCGCGCTGGATTGGGAGTGATCCCGTTCGCGCGTCACCACACAGGAATCTGAAGAGGTATTGCTATGGGTATCGAGGGCGTCTTCAAAGAGGGCTTCATCACCACCTCGGCCGACACGCTGATCAACTGGTCCAAGACCGGTTCGCTGTGGCCGATGACGTTTGGTCTGGCCTGCTGCGCGGTCGAGATGATGCACGCCGGTGCGGCGCGCTATGACATCGACCGCTTCGGCATGCTGTTCCGGCCCAGCCCGCGTCAGTCCGACCTGATGATCGTGGCCGGCACGCTGTGCAACAAGATGGCGCCCGCGCTGCGCAAGGTGTATGACCAGATGGCCGAACCTCGCTGGGTGCTGTCCATGGGATCGTGTGCCAACGGTGGCGGCTACTACCACTACAGCTACTCGGTGGTGCGCGGCTGCGACCGCATCGTGCCGGTGGATGTCTACGTGCCAGGCTGCCCGCCGACGGCCGAGGCACTGCTCTACGGCATCCTGCAGCTGCAGGCCAAGATCCGCCGCGAAAACACCATTGCCCGCTGACCGGAGCCTGCACATGAGCAAACTGGACACCCTGCAGGCTGCCCTGCAAAACGTGCTGGGCGACAAGATCAAGCGCCTGGTTTCCGACCGTGGCGAGCTGACGATCACCGTGTCGGCCGGCGACTACCTCGATGTGGCCCGCACCCTGCGTGACCACGCCGATCTGGCTTTCGAGCAGCTGCAGGACCTCTGCGGCATGGACTGGTCCGCCTACAAGGATGGCGCCGAGTCCATCTACGCCGACGGCCCCCGCTTCGGCGTTGTGTTGCACCTCCTGTCGATCAGCAAGAACTGGCGTTTGCGCGTCAAGACCTTCGCTCTGGACGACGATTTCCCCGTGCTGGCTTCGCTCTGCGACGTCTGGAACGGTGTGAACTGGTTCGAGCGCGAGGCCTTCGACCTGTACGGCATCGTCTTCGATGGCCACACCGACCTGCGCCGCATCCTGACCGACTACGGCTTCATCGGCCACCCGTTCCGCAAGGACTTCCCGACCACGGGCCACGTCGAGATGCGCTACGACCCCGAGCAGAAGCGTGTGATTTACCAGCCGGTCACCATCGAGCAGCGCGAGATCACCCCGCGCATCATCCGCGAAGACAACTACGGTGGTCTCCACTGAGCACGAGCCATGGCAGAGATCAAGAACTACACCCTGAACTTCGGTCCCCAGCACCCGGCCGCCCACGGCGTGCTGCGTCTGGTGCTCGAGCTGGACGGCGAAGTCATCCAGCGTGCCGACCCCCACATCGGCCTGCTGCACCGCGCCACTGAAAAGCTGGCCGAATCCAAGACCTACATCCAGTCGCTGCCCTACATGGACCGCCTGGACTACGTGTCGATGATGTGCAACGAGCACGCCTACTGCCTGGCCATCGAGAAGATGCTCGGCATCGAGGTGCCCGAGCGTGCGCAGTACATCCGCGTCATGTTTGCCGAGATCACCCGCGTGCTCAACCACCTGCTGTGGCTGGGCTGTCACGGGTTCGACTGCGGCGCGATGAACATCCTCATCTACTGCTTCCGCGAGCGTGAGGACCTGTTCGACATGTACGAAGCGGTGTCGGGTGCGCGCATGCACGCGGCCTACTTCCGTCCGGGTGGCGTCTACCGCGATCTGCCGGACACCATGCCGCAGTACAAGGTCAGCAAGATCAAGAACGCGAAGACCATCGCGCGCCTGAACGAGAACCGTCAGGGCTCGCTGCTGGACTTCATCGATGACTTCACCCAGCGCTTCCCCAAGCTGGTGGACGAGTACGAAACCCTGCTGACCGACAACCGCATCTGGAAGCAGCGCACCGTCGGCATCGGCGTGGTCACCCCCGAGCGCGCCCTGCAGATGGGCCTGTCGGGCGCCATGCTGCGCGGCTCGGGCATCGTGTGGGACCTGCGCAAGCACCAGCCCTACGACGTCTACGACAAGGTCGACTTCGACATCCCCATCGGCAAGAACGGCGACTGCTACGACCGTTACCTGGTCCGCGTGGAAGAGCTGCGTCAGTCCAACCGCATCATCAAGCAGTGCGTGGACTGGCTGCGTGCCAACCCGGGCCCGGTCATCACCGACAACCACAAGGTGGCCCCGCCGTCGCGCGTCGAGATGAAGTCGTCGATGGAGCAGCTGATCCACCACTTCAAGCTCTTCACCGAAGGCTTCCACGTGCCCGAGTCCGAGGCCTACGCGGCCGTCGAGCACCCGAAGGGCGAGTTCGGCATCTACCTGGTGTCCGACGGCGCCAACAAGCCGTACCGCCTGAAGATCCGTGCCCCCGGCTTCCCCCACCTCGCCGCCCTCGACGAGATGAGCCGTGGCCACATGCTGGCCGACGCCGTGGCCATCATCGGCACGATGGACATCGTGTTCGGTGAAATCGACCGCTAAGTGACCGACCTACCCATGCTCAGCGAACAAACCAAAGCGCGGTTCGACCGCGAACTCGCCAAGTACCCGGCTGACCAGCGCGTGTCGGCGGTCATGGCCTGTCTGTCCATCATCCAGCAGGAACGCGGCTGGGTCTCGCCCGAAAGCGAGCAGGAGATTGCCGACTACATCGGCATGCCTGCCATGGCGGTGCACGAGGTCACGACGTTCTACAACATGTACAACCAGAAGCCCGTTGGTCAGTTCAAGATCAACGTGTGCACCAACCTGCCTTGCCAGCTGCGTGATGGCCAGAAGGCCCTGCAGCATCTGTGCGAGAAGCTGGGCGTGGAAGACGGCGGCACCACGGCCGACGGTCTGTTCACCGTGCAGCACTGCGAGTGCCTGGGCGCCTGCGCCGATGCACCGGTGGCGCTGGTCAACGACCGCCAGATGGTGAGCTACATGAGCAACGAGAAGCTGGACCAGCTGATCGACGTGCTCAAGGCCAATGCCAAGTGAGGTGAAAGACATGCTCGACCTCTCTCAATTCCAGGCCACCGGCGCAGAGACCTGCTTCCATGGTCGCCACATCAACCCGCAGATCTATGCCGATCTTGACGGCAAGAACTGGAGCCTGAAGGACTACGAAGCGCGTGGCGGCTATGCAGCGCTGCGCAAGATCCTGGGCAAGGACGGCGGCGAAGGCCTGTCGCAGGACCAGGTGATTGCCGAAGTGAAGGCGTCCGGCCTGCGCGGTCGTGGCGGCGCCGGTTTCCCGACCGGCCTGAAGTGGAGCTTCATGCCCCGTGCCTTCCCGGGCCAGAAGTACCTGGTGTGCAACTCCGACGAAGGCGAGCCGGGCACGGCCAAGGACCGCGAGATCCTGCGCCACAATCCGCACATCGTCATCGAGGGCATGGCCATCGCCGCTTACGCGATGGGCATCACGGTCGGCTTCAACTACATCCACGGCGAGATCTTCGAGGTGTACGAGCGCTTCGAAGCCGCGCTGGAAGAAGCACGTGCCGCCGGCTACCTCGGCGACAACATCATGGGCAGCGGCTTCAGCTTCCAGCTGCACGCGCACCATGGCTTCGGCGCCTACATCTGCGGCGAAGAAACCGCCCTGATCGAATCGATCGAAGGCAAGAAGGGCCAGCCCCGCTTCAAGCCGCCTTTCCCGGCGAGCTTCGGCGTCTACGGCAAGCCCACCACGATCAACAACACCGAAACCTTTGCGGCCGTCCCCTGGATCATCCGCAACGGTGGCGAGGCCTTCCTGGCCGTCGGCAAGCCCAACAACGGTGGCACCAAGCTGTTCACCGTGTCCGGTGACGTCGAGCGCCCCGGCAACTACGAGATCCCGCTGGGCACCCCGTTCTCGACGCTGCTCGATCTGTGCGGTGGCGTGCGGGGCGGCAAGAAGCTCAAGGCCGTGATCCCCGGTGGCTCTTCGTCGCCGGTGATCCCTGCCCACATCATGATGGAGTGCACGATGGACTATGACTCCATCGCCAAGGCTGGCTCGATGCTGGGCTCGGGCGCCGTCATCGTGATGGACGAGACACGCTGCATGGTCAAGAGCCTGCAGCGCCTGTCCTATTTCTACATGCACGAGTCCTGCGGCCAGTGCACGCCTTGCCGTGAAGGCACCGGCTGGCTGTGGCGCATGGTCGATCGCATCGAGCGCGGCGAAGGTCGCCCGGAAGACATCGACATGCTGAACTCTGTCGCCGACAACATCCAGGGTCGCACGATCTGTGCACTGGGTGACGCAGCGGCCATGCCGGTGCGCGCATTCATCAAGCACTACCGCGATGAGTTCGTGCACCACATCGAACACAAGACCTGCATGGTCCCGGCCTACATCTGAGCGGGAAACACCGATGGTTGAAATCGAAATCGACGGACAGAAAGTCCAGTGCCAGGAAGGCAGCATGGTGATGCATGCGGCCGAACAGCACGGTACCTACATCCCGCACTTCTGCTACCACAAGAAGCTCTCGATCGCGGCGAACTGCCGCATGTGTCTCGTGGACATCGAGAAGGCGCCCAAGCCCATGCCGGCTTGTGCGACCCCGGTGACCCAGGGCATGATCGTGCGCACCAAGAGCGAGAAAGCCATCAAGGCCCAGCAGGGCGTGATGGAATTCCTGCTCATCAACCACCCGCTGGATTGCCCGATCTGCGACCAGGGTGGTGAGTGCCAGCTGCAGGATCTGGCCGTGGGCTATGGTGGCTCCTCGTCCCGCTACAACGAAGAGAAGCGCGTCGTCTTCAAGAAGGACGTCGGCCCGCTGATCTCGATGGAAGAGATGAGCCGCTGCATCCAGTGCACCCGTTGCGTGCGCTTCGGCCAGGAAGTGGCCGGCGTGATGGAGCTGGGCATGCAGCACCGCGGTGAACATTCCGAGATCGCGACCTTTGTTGGCCGCTCGATCGATTCGGAGTTGTCGGGCAACATGATCGACATCTGCCCGGTCGGCGCCCTGACCAGCAAGCCTTTCCGCTACAGCGCCCGCACCTGGGAGCTGTCGCGCCGCAAGAGCGTGTCGCCGCACGATTCCACCGGTGCCAACCTGATCGTTCAGGTCAAGAACGGCAAGGTGATGCGCGTGGTGCCGCTCGAGAACGAAGACGTCAACGAGTGCTGGATTGCCGACCGCGATCGTTTCAGCTACGAAGCGCTGAACACCGACGCCCGCCTGACCCGTCCGATGATCAAGCAGGGCGGCGAGTGGCGTGAAGTCGACTGGACGACCGCACTCGAATACGTGGCCAACGGCCTCAAGGGCATCAAGGCCGAACACGGCGCGGCTGCCATCGGCGCGCTGGCCACCGAGCACAGCACGGTCGAAGAGCTGTTCCTGCTGGGCCAGCTGGTTCGTGGCCTGGGTGGCGACAACGTCGACACCCGTCTGCGTCAGACCGACTTCACGGCCGGCTCCGGTGTGCGCTGGCTGGGCCTGCCCATTGCCGAACTCGACAAGCTCGATCGCGCGCTGGTCGTGGGCTCGTTCCTGCGCAAGGACCACCCGCTGTTTGCCACGCGTCTGCGCCAGGCGGCCCGCCGTGGCGCACAGGTGTCGGCCATCGGCGGCGCCAACGACGATTGGGCCATCTCGCTGGCTCAGCGCGTGACCGTGGCGCCGAGCGCCTGGGCGCAGGCTCTGGGTGACGTGGCCGTGGCCATCGCAAACCAGCTCGGCGTGACCGCGCCCTGCAACGGCACCGCCACGGACGCCGCCAAGGCCATCGCCGCCTCGCTGCTGTCGGGCCAGAACAAGGCCATCCTGCTCGGCAACGCCGCGGCGCAGCACCCGCAGGCCTCGGTGCTGCAGGCGCTGGCCCAGTGGATCGCCGGCCAGACCGGGGCCCGCTTCGGCTTCCTGGGCGAATCGGCCAACACCGTGGGCGCCCAGCTTGTGGGGGCACAGCCCCAGCAGGGCGGCCTGAACGCAGGTCAGATGCTGGCCGGCAAGGGCCTCAAGGCCTTCGTGCTGATGGGCGTCGAGCCCGAGTTCGACAGCGCCAACCCGACCGCAGCGGCAGCCGCCATCCTGGGCGCCGAAATGGTCGTGGCCATGAGCCCGTTCAAGACGGCTGCCACCGAATACGCCGACGTGATCCTGCCGATCTCGCCGTTCTCCGAAACGTCGGGCACCTTTGTGAACGCCGAAGGCCGCGTGCAGAGCTTCCACGGTGTGGTCAAGCCGCTGGGCGAGACCCGCCCGGCCTGGAAGGTGCTGCGCGTGCTGGGCACGATGCTGGGCCTGGACGGCTTCGCTTTCGAGACCTCGGAAGAGGTCAAGGCGCGCGCGCTGGGCGACCTGGCCGCACTGCCTGCCAAGCTGAACAACGACACGCCTGCCGCCATCACCCTCACGGGTGGCACCGGTGCGCTCGAGCGCCTGGCCGATCTGCCCATCTACAGTGCCGACGCCCTGGTGCGCCGTGCGCCGTCGCTGCAGGCCACGGCCGATGCACGTCCGCCGGTGGTGAGCCTGCCGCAGGCCCTGTGGGCCGAGCTGGGTCTGGCCGACGGTGCCCAGGTCAAGGTGTCGCAAGAAGGAGGCGCTGCCGTGCTGCCTGCCGTCCTGGATGCCAGCCTGCCGGCCAACGTGGTGCGCGTGCCCGCCGGTACGCAGGCGACGTCCACCCTGGGCGCCTCCTTCGGCGCGATCCGCGTCGAAAAAGCCTGAAGGGTAGGGGAGACACTCAATGATTGACACCCTGTACAACGCTGGCGCAGCCAGCCTGGGCGGTGCCTGGCCGGTGGTCTGGTCGCTCATCAAGATCGTGGCGCTGCTGCTGCCGCTGCTGGGCTGTGTGGCCTACCTCACGCTGTGGGAGCGCAAGGCCATCGGCTGGTCTCAGATCCGTCCGGGTCCGAACCGCACCGGTCCTGGTGGTCTGCTGCAGCCGATTGCCGACGCCGTGAAGCTGATCTTCAAGGAGATCATCGTCCCGTCGGCCGCCAACAAGAGCCTGTTCTTCCTGGGCCCGATCATGACGATCATGCCGGCCCTGGCTGCCTGGGCGGTGATCCCGTTCGGCCCGGAGGTCGCGCTGGCCAACGTCAACGCTGGCCTGCTGTTCTTGATGGCGATCACCTCGCTGGAAGTCTATGGCGTGATCATCGCTGGCTGGGCTTCGAACTCGAAGTACGCCTTCCTCGGCGCCATCCGCGCTTCGGCCCAGATGGTGTCGTACGAAATCGCGATGGGCTTCTGCCTAGTGATCGTGCTGATGACCGCCGGTTCCCTGAACATGACGGACATCGTGCTGAGCCAGGGCAAGGGCCAGTTCGCCGACATGGGCATGAGCTTCCTGTCCTGGAACTGGCTGCCGCTGCTGCCCATCACCGTCATCTACTTCATCTCGGGTCTGGCTGAAACCAACCGCCACCCGTTCGACGTGGTGGAAGGCGAGTCGGAGATCGTGGCCGGTCACATGATCGAGTACTCGGGCATGTCGTTCGCGATGTTCTTCCTGGCCGAGTACGCCAACATGATCCTGGTGTCCACGCTGGCCGCCATCATGTTCTTCGGTGGCTGGCTGCCCCCGATCGACGCCCTGAGCTTCATTCCGGGCTGGATCTGGCTGGGTCTCAAGGCCTTCATCATCGTCACCCTGTTCCTCTGGGTGCGCGCATCGTTTCCCCGCTTCCGTTACGACCAGATCATGCGTCTGGGCTGGAAGATCTTCATCCCGCTGACCCTGGTCTGGCTGGTGGTGGTCGGGGTCTGGATGATGTCGCCCTGGAACATCTGGAAATAAGGAAGGCCACCCATGTCTGCGACCTCCTTCAAGGAATTCGTCTCCAGCTTCTTCCTCATCGAACTGTTCAAGGGGATGGCCCTGACCGGCCGTCACTTCCTGAAGCCGTCCATCACGGTGCAGTTCCCTGAAGAAAAGACCCCGATGTCGCCGCGCTTCCGTGGCCTGCACGCCCTGCGCCGCTACGAGAACGGCGAAGAACGCTGCATCGCCTGCAAGCTGTGCGAGGCGATCTGCCCGGCCATGGCCATCACGATCGAGTCGGACGTGCGTGACGACGGCACCCGCCGCACCACGCGCTACGACATCGATCTGACCAAGTGCATCTTCTGCGGTTTCTGCGAAGAAAGCTGCCCTGTGGATTCGATCGTGGAAACCCACATCCTCGAGTACCACGGCGAAAAGCGCGGCGACCTCTACTTCACCAAGGACATGCTCCTGGCGGTGGGGGATCGCTACGAAAAGGACATTGCAGCCAACAAGGAGGCGGACGCGAAATACCGCTGACCCACCATGGACACCTTCAGCCTACTTTTCTATCTGTTCGCCCTGGTGCTGGTCTACGCGGGCTTCCGCGTGATCACCGCCCGGAGCCCCGTTTCCGCCGCGCTGCATCTGGTGCTGGCCTTCTTCAGCGCTTCGTGCGTCTGGATGCTGCTGCAGGCCGAGTTTCTGGCGATTGCGCTGGTGCTCGTGTACGTCGGTGCCGTGATGGTGCTGTTCCTCTTCGTCGTGATGATGCTCGACATCAACGTCGACGCCTTGCGTCAGGGGTTCTGGAAGCACTTCCCGGTGGCCGGCATCATCGGTGCGCTGATTGCCATCGAGATGGCCTTCGTGCTGACCCGTGGCTTCGACCTGCCTCAGGCTCGCCCCTTCCCGCCTGAGGTCGCGCAGGTGGCCAACACCAAGGCGCTGGGCATCGAGCTCTACACCAACTACCTGTTCCCGGTTCAGATTGCCGCCGTGATCCTGCTGGTCGCCATCGTGGCTGCCATCGCGCTGACGCTGCGTCGTCGCAAGGATTCGCACTACCAGAACCCGTCCGAACAGGTCCGCGTCAAGAAGGCCGACCGCCTGCGCATCATCAAGGTGGCGCCCCAGGTGGACGCGCCGGCTGCCGACGCCAGCAACCAGACCGGAGGCCAGGCATGACCACGTCCATCACCCTCGGGCACTTCCTGTCGCTGGGCGCGATCCTCTTCGCGATGTCGGTGATCGGGATCTTCCTGAACCGCAAGAACCTGATCGTGCTGCTGATGGCCATCGAGCTGATGCTGCTGGCCGTCAACATGAACTTCGTCGCGTTCTCCCACTACCTGGGGAACATGGATGGTCAGGTTTTCGTCTTCTTCATCCTGACCGTCGCGGCCGCTGAATCGGCCATCGGTCTGGCCATTCTGGTGGTGCTGTTCCGCAACCGTCAGTCGATCAATGTCGACGAGCTCGACACGCTCAAGGGCTGATCGGGAGAGACACAACAATGACAACAGAACTTTCTCTCAACTCGCTGCTGGCGGTGCCCCTGGCGCCGCTGGTTGGCTCGATTGCCGCCGGCCTGTTCGGCAAGGCGATCGGGCGGCGTGGCGCGCACCTGCTGACCATCCTCGGGGTGCTGATCGCCTTCATCATCTCGGCGATGACGCTGAAGGCCGTGGCCGTGGACGGCGCGACCTTCAACCAGACCGTCTATGAGTGGATGACGCTGGGCTCGCTGAAGATGGAAGTCGGCTTCATGGTCGACGGCCTCACGGCGATGATGATGTGCGTGGTGACCTTCGTGTCGCTGATGGTGCACATCTACACCATCGGCTACATGGAAGAGGACCCTGGCTACCAGCGCTTCTTCTCGTACATCTCGCTGTTCACGTTCTCCATGTTGATGCTCGTGATGAGCAACAACCTGCTGCAGCTGTTCTTCGGATGGGAAGCGGTGGGCCTGGTGTCCTATCTGCTGATCGGCTTCTGGTTCAAGAAGCCGACGGCGACTTTCGCCAACATGAAGGCCTTCCTGGTCAACCGCGTGGGTGACTTCGGCTTCATCCTGGGCATCGGCCTGCTGCTGGCCTACACCGGCACGCTGAACTACACCGAGCTGTTCGCCAAGGCCGGCGACCTGACCTCGATGACGCTGCCCAAGACAGACTGGGCGCTGATCACCGTGATCTGCGTCTGCCTGTTCATCGGTGCGATGGGCAAGTCGGCGCAGTTCCCGCTGCACGTGTGGCTGCCCGACTCGATGGAAGGCCCGACCCCGATTTCGGCGCTGATTCACGCGGCCACCATGGTGACCGCCGGCATCTTCATGGTGTCGCGCATGTCGCCGCTGTTCGAGCTGTCGGACGCCGCCCTGAACTTCATCCTGGTGATCGGCTCGATCACGGCGCTGTTCATGGGCTTTCTGGGCATCATCCAGAACGACATCAAGCGTGTGGTGGCTTACTCCACGCTGTCGCAGCTGGGTTACATGACCGTCGCCCTGGGCGTGTCCGCCTACAACGTGGCCGTCTTCCACCTGATGACGCATGCCTTCTTCAAGGCGCTGCTGTTCCTCGGCGCGGGCTCGGTCATCATCGGCATGCACCACGATCAGGACATCCGCAACATGGGTGGCCTGTGGAAGCGCATGCCCATCACGTGGATCACCTCGCTGCTGGGCAACCTGGCCCTGATCGGCACGCCGTTCTTCGCCGGGTTCTATTCGAAGGACTCGATCATCGAGGCCGTGCACGCCAGCAACCTGCCGGCCGCCGGTTTCGCGACCTTCGCCGTGACCGCCGGTGTGTTCATCACCGCGTTCTACAGCTTCCGGATGTACTTCCTGGTCTTCCATGGCAAGGAACGCTTCCACCACAAGCCGTTCCCGGGTGAGCACGACCACCACGATGACGACCATGGCCACGCCCATGAGCCGCACGAGTCGCCCTGGGTTGTGACGGCGCCGCTGCTGCTGCTGGCCATTCCGTCGGTGGTGATCGGCTTCCTGTGCATCGAGCCCATGCTGTTCGGTGACTTCTTCAAGGGCGCGATCTTCGTCGATGCCGCGAAGCATCCGGCGATGGCCGAGCTGGCTCACCACTTCCATGGTGCGACGGCGATGGCCCTGCATGGCTTCAGCACGCTGCCGTTCTGGCTGGCACTGGGCGGTGTGGTCACGGCCTACGTGTTCTATCTGGTGGCTCCGCAGATCCCGGCCATGTTTGCCAAGGTGTTGCGTCCGCTGATCGTGATCGGCGAGAACAAGTACTACATGGACTGGATCAACGAGAACGTCTTCGCAGCGGGTGCGCGCCTGGTCGGCCGCTTCTTCTGGAAGGTAGGTGACGTGGCCCTGATCGACGGTCTGGCCGTCAACGGGTCGGCCAAGCTGGTCGGCCTGATCGGCTCGCTCGTCCGTCTGTTCCAGACCGGTTACCTCTATCACTACGCGCTGGTCATGATCCTCGGGGTGTTCGCCCTGATGACCTGGTTCGTGTTCATGCAGCCCTGAGCGCGGGGACCAGTCCATGCAAACAATGTCCAACATCCTTTCTCTGGCCATCTGGGTTCCGGTGGTCTTCGGGGTCCTGCTGCTGGCCGTCGGCCGCCAGGAGAACGCCGCTTTCACCCGCTGGGTGGCCCTGATCGGCGCGATCGCCGGTTTCCTGGTCACCATCCCGCTGATGACCGGCTTCGACAACTCGACGGCGGCCATGCAGTTCGTCGAGAAGGCAGCCTGGATCGAGCGCTTCAATGTCATGTACCACCTGGGTGTCGATGGCATCTCGATGTGGTTCGTGCCCCTGACGGCCTTCATCACGGTGATCGTGGTGCTGGCTGGCTGGGAAGTCATTGAAGACCGTCCGCACCAGTACTACGGCGCCTTCCTGATCCTGTCGGGTCTGATGGTCGGCGTGTTCTCGGCGCTCGACGGCATGCTCTTCTACGTGTTCTTCGAGGCGACCCTGATCCCGATGTACATCATCATCGGCATGTGGGGCGGCCCGCGTCGCGTGTACGCTGCCTTCAAGTTCTTCCTGTACACGCTGCTCGGCTCGCTGCTGATGCTGATCGCGCTGATCTTCCTGTACTACAAGTCGGGCGGTTCGTTCAGCATCCTCGACTGGCACAAGCTGCCGCTGGCGGCCACGCCGCAGACGCTGCTGTTCATCGCCTTCTTCGCGGCCTTCGCCGTGAAGGTGCCGATGTTCCCGGTGCACACCTGGCTGCCCGACGTGCACGTTGAAGCGCCGACTGGTGGTTCCGCCGTGCTGGCCGCGATCATGCTGAAGCTGGGCTGCTATGGCTTCCTGCGCTTCATGCTGCCGATCGTGCCCGATGCTTCGCACGAGTACGCGCCGGTCGTCATCACCCTGTCGCTGGTCGGTGTGATCTACATCGGTCTGGTGGCCATGGTGCAGCAGGACATGAAGAAGCTGGTGGCCTATTCGTCCATCGCCCACATGGGTTTCGTGACGCTGGGCTTCTTCATCTTCAACGAGCTGGGGATGTCCGGTGGCCTGGTGCAGATGATCGCCCACGGCTTTGTCTCGGGCGCCATGTTCCTGAGCATCGGCGTGCTGTACGACCGTGTGCACTCGCGTGAGATCTCGTCCTACGGTGGTGTGGTCAACACGATGCCGAAGTTCGCTGCCTTTGCGCTGCTGTTCTCGATGGCCAACTGTGGTCTGCCGGGCACCGCAGGCTTCGTGGGCGAGTGGATGGTGATCCTGGGCGCCGTGCAGTACGACTTCCTGATCGGCCTGCTGGCAGCCACCGCACTGATCTTCGGTGCGGCCTACACGCTGTGGATGTACAAGCGCGTCTACTTCGGTGACGTGACCAACGACCACGTGCGCGAACTCACCGACATCAATGCCCGTGAATTCCTGATCCTGGCCGTCCTGGCCGCCGCCGTGCTGTGGATGGGCATCCAGCCCAAGCCCTTCACCGACGTGATGCACGTGTCCGTGACGGAGCTGCTCAAGCACGTGGCTCAAAGCAAGCTGAACTGAGGCCCGAACCAACATGACTGACCTCAACTGGATCGCGGTGACACCGGAGATCGTCCTGCTGGCCCTGGCCTGCGTGGTCGCACTCGTGGACCTGTTCGTCACCTGCCCGCAACGCAAGCCGACCTACTACCTGACGATGCTGTCGCTGGCCTGCGTGGCCGGCCTGCACCTGCAGGCGCTGGACTCGGGTGCCTCCGTCTATGCCATGCAGCAGATGGTGGTGACCGATGCCATGGGCCACCTCCTGTCGTTTTGCGCCACCCTGGCCGTGATGGGCTCGCTGGTCTACGCGCAGACCTATGCGGCGTCCCGCGACATGCTCAAGGGAGAACTGTTCTCGCTGAGCATGTTCTCGCTGCTGGGCATCTCCATCATGATCATCGGCAACAACTTCCTGGCCATCTACCTGGGGCTGGAGTTGATGTCGCTGTCGCTGTACGCGCTCGTGGCCCTGCGCCGCGACCATGCGCAGTCGACCGAGGCCGCCATGAAGTACTTCGTGCTGGGCGCGCTGGCTTCGGGCTTCCTGCTGTACGGCCTGTCGATGATGTACGGCGCCACCGGTTCGCTGGACATTGGCGAAGTCTACAAGGCTACCCTGGCCGGCACGGCCAACAAGCAGGTGCTGGTGTTCGGTGTGGTGTTCATCGTCGCCGGTCTGGCGTTCAAGCTGGGCGTGGTGCCATTCCACATGTGGGTGCCCGACGTCTACCAGGGTGCCCCGACGGCCGTCACGCTGCTGGTGGCTGGCGCACCGAAGCTGGCTGCGTTCGCCATAACCATCCGCCTGCTGGTGGAAGGCATGATCAACCTGGCCACCGACTGGCAGCAGATGCTGCTCATCCTGGCTGTGGCCTCGATGACAGTCGGCAACCTGGCGGCCATTGCGCAGACCAACCTGAAGCGTCTTCTGGCGTACTCGGGCATTGCGCAACTGGGCTTCATGCTGCTGGGCTTCGTGCCGACGGTGGTGGCGGGGAACACGGTGTCGGCTGGCAACGGCTACGGCTCGTCGCTGTTCTACGTGCTGACCTATGTGCTGACCACGCTGGGCACGTTCGGTCTGATCATGATCCTGTCTCGTCCGGGCTTCGAGTCCGAGCAGATCTCGGATCTGGCCGGTCTGAACAAGCGCAGCCCGGTGCTGGCCGGTGCCATGGCCGTGTTCATGTTCTCGCTGGCCGGCATCCCGCCGACGGTGGGCTTCTATGCCAAGCTGGCCGTGCTGCAGGCGCTGATCACGACGAACTCGCCGCTGCTGCTGCAGATCTCGATCGTGGCGGTGGTGCTGTCGCTGATCGGTGCGTTCTACTACCTGCGTGTCATCAAGGTCATGTACTTTGACGAACCGACCGACGCCACCCCGGTGGCCGAAGGCGGCGCCGCCCGCGCGCTGCTGTCGGTGAATGCGCTGGCCGTGCTGGTGCTCGGCATCCTGCCGGGTGGCCTGATGGCCCTGTGCGCCCGCGCCATCACCCAGTCGCTGGCTGGTTGAGTGCCGACGATGCTCTGCATTATTGACATGGAGTTTGCCGCATGACGGGCCTGGTGCCCGTCTGGGCGGTGTCTGTGGTGCTGCTGGCCGCCCTTGTGGCGGCCAATTTGCCTTTCGTGAACGAGCGCCTGTTTGTGTTCGGCCCCCGCCGTGAGGCAAAGACCGTGGCCTGGCGCTTGCTTGAGTTGCTCGTGTACGCCGCGCTGGTGGCGCTGGTGGGTCGTGCGCTCGAATCGCACCTCGGGCAGCCCAGCCCGGTGCGCTGGGAGTTCGTGGCCGTGTGGTTGTGCGTCTTCCTGACGCTGGCCTTCCCGGGTTTCGTCTGGCGCTATCTGCGCCGGCACTGACCGGTGGGCAGGCGGGCACGTGTGCTGCCCGCACGACAGGTTGCTGCCTTACTCTCGACAGGAACTGCGATGACCTTGCCCCTGGATGCCTCTGTGGTCCATGCCGACGACGCGCACCTGCGCGAGCACACCGTGTCGTCGGAAACGGTCTACGAGGGGCGCTTTCTGTCGATGCGGCGCGACCGCATCCAGCTGCCTGACGGTCGTCCGGCCACGCGCGAATACGTCGTTCATCCGGGCGCGGTGATGGTGGTGCCGATCCTGCCCGATGGCCGTCTGGTCGTCGAGCGGCAGTACCGCTATCCCGTGTCGCGCACGATGATCGAGTTCCCCGCGGGCAAGCTCGATCCGGGGGAGGGCGGCCTGGTGTGTGCGCAACGCGAGCTGTTCGAGGAGACCGGCTATGTGGCGCGCCGCTGGGCCCGGGCCGGGCAGATGCATCCGGTGATCGGCTACGCCAACGAGTTCATCGAGATCTGGTTTGCCGACGAACTCACCGAGGGCGAGCGGCAACTTGACGAGGGCGAGTTCCTGGACGTGTTCGCGGCAACCCAGGCCGAGCTGGAAGGTTGGATGCGCGATGGCCAGCTCACGGACGCCAAGACCATGGTCGGAATGATGTGGCTGGCGCAGTGGCGAGCCGGACACTGGTCGCTGGATTGGCAGACGGTCTGAAGCGGGCATTGAACCATGCTGGTGGTGGATCTGCACTGTGCCCTGGGGCACGACTTCGAGGGCTGGTTCGGCTCGGCGGATGACCTGGCCGACCAGCAGGCGCGCGGGCTGGTGACTTGCCCCATCTGTGGGGGGCACGAGGTGGTGCGGCGTCCCTCGGCGCCGCGGCTCAATGTGTCGGGGCTGAAGGAAGAGGGGCAGGTGACCCCGGTATCGGCGCCCGCTGCGTCGGCGAGCGGAGGAGGCGGCCTTTCATCGGAAGGTGCGCGCCACGCTGAAACGGCACAGGACGTCGCGCGCGCGTTGCGGTCGATGTACGCCGACCTGGTGCGGGAGGTGACGGCCCGCACGGAGGACGTCGGCGAGCGGTTCGCCGAGGAGGCCCGCCGTATCCATCACGGCGAGGCGCCGGAGCGGGGCATCCGTGGCCAGGCTTCGGCGGAAGAGCGTGAGGCGCTCGCGGACGAAGGCATCGAGGTGATGGCCTTGCCCTGGCCGGTGGTGCCGAAGTCCAGCCTGCAGTGAGGGGGAGCGGGCGTCGGGAGACGGCACCCCCAGCCTGAGGGGGGGACTGTCGGGCAGGTGCAGAGTGCCACGTGCCTGTCATCGAGGCCTTCGAGGATGTGGGAATCCCGCCGCGCGGCGGGTTTGTCTCGCCCCACATCCTCCCCAGAAGGTCCCTCATGAAACCCCACGACATGAAGCGCCGCCAGATGCTGCAAGGCTCTGGTGCCCTGATGGCCGCCGGCCTGTTCACCACCCTGCAAGGGCTGCAGATGCGCCAGGCGCATGCCGCGACCCGGTTCAGCAACCTCGTCACCGGCCCCTATGGCGCGCTCGCGCCGGTGAATGACCTGAGCACCGGTCTGCCCCTGCTCATGCTGCCGTCCGGCTTCTCGTACAAGTCCTTCGGCTGGACTGGCGATCTAATGGCCAACGGCCAGCGTTGCCCCAGCAACCACGACGGCATGGCCGTCGTCCGCACGCGCCAGGTCGGTCGCTCGACCGAGATGGTGCTGGTGCGCAACCACGAGCGCGGCACCGGCGACTACGCCAGCCGCATCCAGGCGCCCGGCGTCTACGACGACGGCCAGATTGCCGGCGCCACCGCACTGGGCGGCACCACGAACCTCGTCTTCCGTGATGGCAACTGGGTCAGCATGGCGCCCAGCCTGGGCGGCACGCTGGTCAATTGCGCTGGTGGCGTGACGCCGTGGGGCACGTGGCTGAGTTGCGAAGAGATCAACACGAACAATGTGTCGACCACCGGCAAGAAGCACGGCTATGTCTTCGAGGTGACCGCCGATCCGTTGCAGACCACGGGCCAGCCCATCGTGGGCATGGGCCGCTTTGCCCACGAGGCCGTGGCGGTCGACCCGAAGTCCGGCATCGTCTACGAGACCGAGGACGCGCGCAACGTGTCCGCGCTGTACCGCTATGTGCCCCATGTGACGCCAGGTGGCGTGGGCTCGCTGGTGCAGGGCGGTGAGCTGCAGGCGGCCCGCGTGAAGGGGCGCCCGAATGCCAGCCTGATCGTGGCGTCGATGGGCGACGAGGTGGAACTCGAGTGGGTCACGATCGCCAACCCGGACGCCGACATCACGACGACCGCGGCCTTGTCCCTGGTGCCGCCGGGCATCACCTCGGCCACCGGCTGCAGCGGCACGTTCGCGCAGGCCTGGAATGCGGGCTGCCTGCAAATGAGCCGCGGTGAGGGCATCTGGTACCACGCCGGCAAGATGTACATCGCGGACACGAGCGTGGGCGTGGACAGCAGCAACCGCCCCGGTCGCGGCGACGGTGCCGTCTGGGAGCTGGATCTGGCCACGATGAAGATGAAGGCCATCTACGTCAGCAGCGGCCAGCTGGTGGGCAACAACCCCGACAACATCACCGTGAGCCCGCGGGGCGGCATCCTGCTGTGCGAGGACGGCGGCAACAGCCCGGACAGCTACGGCTCCGGCTCCCGCATGTTCGGGCTGACAGCGCAGGGCGACGCCTACTACTTTGCGAAGAACACGGTGAACCTCACGGCCGCGCAGATTGCCGCCGCGGGCAAGTCCGTCAATGCGGGCGACCACCAGGGCAGCGAGTTCTGTGGGGCCTGCTGGGATCCGAGCGGCCGCGTGCTGTTCGTCAACATCCAGACGCCGGGCATCACCTTCGCCATCACGGGCCCCTGGGCACGTGGCAACCAGTGAATCACACAGATCAACGGAGTTTTCACATGATCAAGCACGCTTTCCTGTCGGCGGCCCTGCTGTCGGCGACCCTGTCCGCACATGCGGTGACGATGACCGGCATGTCGCTCCAGGGCAATGCCCTGGCCGGCTTCTACTCGCCCGATGGCGAGCTGAGCCTGGACCTCAACCTGGCCAACCAGCGTCCTGCCACGCTGGTCTTCACGGTGGAGGCGACGGACCCCGCCGAGCTGAAGTTCGATGCCGTGCTGGCCAACCTGAGCGGCTTCAACTGGTCGCTCGTGACGCTGACGCTGGACAAGGGCGTGAGCTTCGGTTCGGTCGGTACCGTGCAGACCACATTTGCACCGGGCTCGGTGCTGTCGCGCGCGGGCGGCATCGCGCAGATCACACTGGCCCAGCCCGGCGAAGGCTATGGTCTTGAGATCGGTGACGTGTTCGGCAATGCCGGCACCGCCGACTGGACGCTTCAGCTCAACGGCCTGAAGGTGGGGCAGCAGTTCTCGCTGACGGTTTCTGCGGTGCCGGAGCCCGAATCGGTTGCCTTGATGCTGGCGGGTCTTGGTGTGATCGGCGCGGTGCGCGCACTTCGTCGCGCCTGAGCCTCCGGGCCTGCTGCAGGCCCTCAGATCACCCGGCCGGGATTCAGAAGACCGGTCGGGTCGAGGGTTTGCTTGAGGGCCTTCATGGTGGCGAGCGCCACTGGGTCGGCGCGGCGTGCCAGTTCATCACGGCGAAGCGCGCCGATGCCGTGTTCGGCCGACAGTGTGCCGCCCCGCGCCATCACCAGCCCGAACACCAGGGCGTTGACCTCGCCCTCAAAGATCGCGAGGGCAGGGCCGCTGCGCGCCAAGGCAGGCGGCTGCACGTTGTAGTGCAGGTTGCCGTCGCCCAGGTGGCCGAAGCAGACGACCCGCGCGTCCGGCCAGCGTTGTGCGATGGCCCGGCCGGCCTCTTCGACGAAGGCCGGTACGGCCGAGGTGGGCATGCCGATGTCGTGCTTGACCATCAGGCCTTCTGTCTTTTCGGCGAGCGGGATGCTCTCACGCAGGCCCCACATGGCCCTGCGTTGGTGCTCGTTGTGCGCCAGCGCGGCGTTCTGCGCCAGGCCGGTCGTGAGCACCTCGTCGAGCCAGCCCTGCAGGCTTTCTGCGGCGTGGGTGTCCGACACACTGCTGGTGTGTTCCATCAACACGAGCCACGGTGGCGGCACGCTTGTGGGGTCCGCGTTGAACGGCGCAATAGGGTGAGCGGCGTCGGGCAGGTGTCGTGCCACCAGCGACAGCGGCAGCGCTTCCATGACCTCGAATGCGGTGAGCCCCGCATCCAAGTCGCGGCGTGCGGCCTGCAGCAACGTCACCGCCGCGCCCATGTCGGCGCAGGCCACCAGGGCCGTGCACAGGCCCTTCGGGCGCGGATGCAGCCGCAGGCTGGCCGCCGTGATGATGCCGAGCGTGCCTTCGCTGCCGATGAAGAGGTCACGCAGGGCGTAGCCGGTGTTGTTCTTGCGCAGGCTGCTGAGGGCGTCGAGCACCTCGCCGTGTGCTGTCACCACCTCGAGGCCCAGGCACAGCTCGCGTGCCGTGCCGTAACGCAGCACCTGGGTGCCGCCGGCATTGGTGGCGAGGTTGCCGCCAATGGTGCAGGTGCCTTCAGAGGCCAGACTGAGCGGAAACAGAAGCCCGGCGGCCGCTGCAGCGTCCTGGACCTGCGCGAGGGTGCAGCCGGCCTGAACCGTCATCGACAGGTTGGCGGCGTCGACCGCCAGCACGCGGTTCAAGCGGCTCAGCGAAAGCACCACCTGCAGACCCGATGCGTCGGGCACGCCGCCGCCCACCAGCCCGGTGTTGCCCCCCTGGGGCACGATGGTGACGCCGTGCTGCGCACACAGGCGGACGACCGTGGCCACCTCTTCGGTGCTGGCTGGGCGGGCGATGGCCCGGGCGCGACCGTGGTAGCGCTGCCGCCAGTCGCTCAGATAACGCGCGTGTTCGTCCGCTTGCGCCTCTGAGGTAAGGACGGCCGTTGCGCCCAGCGCTTGACGCAGCGCGGCAACCAGGGCGTCAGACGTGTCGGGCATGGTCAGTCGGCGGCGCTGCGGCGGGCGCCCTTTTCCTTCGGGGGCAGCACGCGCAGACGCAGGCGCACGTAAGCCGCGCAGCCGATGAACAGCACCACGCTGAGGGCCACTTCAACAAAAGCCAGTTGCTGCGACAAGCCCGTGTCGCC
This sequence comes from Aquabacterium olei, assembly GCF_003100395.1. NCBI lineage: Bacteria > Pseudomonadati > Pseudomonadota > Betaproteobacteria > Burkholderiales > Sphaerotilaceae > Aquabacterium > Aquabacterium olei. The sequence goes on along the minus strand of NZ_CP029210.1, from coordinate 2,481,344 downwards.
CGCAGCACGCACCACGCCCTCGGTGAAGTAGAGCCACACCAGCAACGACAGCCAGCGGCAGGTGTAGAGCCGGTGCTTGAGCAGGCCGGCGATGCCGAACGTGAGCGGCACCACCTTCAAGGCCAGCGCGCCGCCGCTGCCGCCCTGCAGCGGTGCAAGCCACAACTCCCACGCCACGCCAAGTGCGATGAGACCCAGCAGCGCGGCGAGGTTGACGCGACGCAGCGCCTCGATCTGCCGCTGGCGTTCGGGCGGGTGCTGGCCGAGAACCGGCTCGTTGAGGGGATCGGGAACGGACACTGCGGGGCTCTTTCAGCGTGGGAGGGGCGTGAGGCTGGCATCATAGCCAGATGAATGTGTTGCGGACCGCCCGGCGGGCCAGCCTGTCGCGCTGGCGCCGGTTTGTACAGATGCTGATCCAGTGGCCCTGGGGGCAGACCTACGAGACCCTGCGCCACCGGTTTCGCGAGGATCGCCTGGGGCTCACCGCCGGCAGCCTGACCTTCACGACCACGATCGCGCTGGTGCCCTTGTTCACGGTGATGCTGGCCCTGTTCAGCGCGTTTCCGGTGTTTGCGCGGTTCCGCAAGGTGCTGGAGCAGCAGGTGCTGGCCGGGCTGGTGCCCGACATGATCGCCAAACCGGTGTTGCTGACGCTGACCAAGTTCGCGGCCAAGGCGAGCCAGCTCGGGGGCCTGGGCCTGGTGGCGCTGGGCTTCACGGCGATGGCGCTGATGCTGACCATCGACCACACGCTCAACGGCATCTGGCGTGTGCGGCGCCCCCGGCCCATCGCGCAGCGGGTGCTGGTGTACTGGGCGGCGCTGACGCTCGGGCCGCTGGTGGCCGCCGTCAGCCTGTCCGTGACCTCCTACGTGCTGTCGGCGTCTCGCGGGCTGGTGGCTGACCTGCCGGGCGGCCTGAGCCTGATGCTGACGGGCATCGTCTTCCTGCTGCAGACCGCTGGCTTTGCCGCGCTGTACCGCTTCGTGCCGAATACCTTCGTGCGCTGGTCCCATGCCTGGAGCGGCGCGCTCTTTGCCTCCGTGGGTCTCGAGTTGGCGCAAAAGGCGCTGGCCTTCTACCTCGCGCAGGTGCCGGTGTATTCGACGGTCTATGGCGCATTCGCGGCCATGCCCATCTTCCTGATCTGGATCTACCTCAGCTGGCTCATCGTGCTGATGGGGGCGGTGGTGGCGGCCTACATGCCCAGTCTGCTCTCTCAGGCCAAGCGGTGGCCCGACACGCCAGGGCAGCGGTTCGCCCTGGCCCTGGCCGTGCTGGCCGCGCTGCGGGCCGCGCGATGCACCCAGGCCCGTGGGCTGACGGCCGAGGCCGTGGCAGAGCAATTGCGGACCGACCCGCTCCAGACCGAACCCGTGCTGGATCTGCTGGTGACGCTGGACTGGGTAGGCCGGCTGGCCGACGAGGACGACACGGGGGGACGCTACACCCTGCTGTGCGACCCGACCACGACGCCGCTGAACCCCTTGCTGGGCGCCTTGCTGCTGCGGCCCGATGGGTTCACGATCGGGTTCTGGCATGCGGCCCGGCTCGACGCCATCATGGTGGCTGACGCGCTGCCGGCCTGATCCCAGCACATCCGATGACCGTGGCGTTACCGTGAAACCCCCTTGGCCACCCTGGGCCAAGCGGCTATATTCAACGACATCAGGGGTCTGGCCCCGCTTTGTTCAACCTGCTCCAAGGAGAGGCCCCCATGAAAGTCAGCGACATCCTGCGCGTCAAGGGCAGCACCCTGTTCACCGTGCAGCCGGATCAACCTCTGAGTGAAGCCGCCTCCACGATGGCAGAACGTGATATCGGTTCGCTGGTGGTGATGGAGCACGGGGATCTGGTCGGCATGTTGACCTTCCGTGAGGTGATCCAGGGCACCGTCCGCAATGGCGGGAGCTTCGGCACGCTGCTGGTGCGCTCGGTGATGGACGACCATCCGCTGACCTGCACGCCGGACACCGAGATCGACGAGGTGCGCCGCATGATGCTGAACCGCCATGCTCGCTACATGCCCGTGATGACACAGAAGACCCTGATGGGTGTGATCTCGTTCTACGACGTGGCCAAGGCCGTGGTGGACGGGCAGGACTTCGAGAACCGCATGCTCAAGGCCTACATCCGCGACTGGCCGGTGGAAGAAGAGGGCGCGGCAGAGCGCCCGGCGCTGCTCTGATCCGCCCGCGTTGAAGCGGCGGGCGCGCCGTTTTCCGCCTCACGCCCGGCCCGCGCCGGGCGTTCGCGTTTGCGCGTGTCGCCATGCGATCGGCGACAATGCAGGTTTTCCGGTTTCCTCACTCTGGTTGGCGCAATGGCTGGCAGCACCTTCGGTCTCTTGTTCACGGTCACGAACTTCGGCGAATCGCATGGCCCGGCCATCGGTTGCGTCATCGACGGCTGCCCGCCGGGGATGGCTCTGTCCGAAGCGGACATCCAGCCCGACCTCGACCGCCGTCGCCCTGGGACCTCGCGCCATGTCACGCAGCGCAATGAGCCCGATGCCGTCGAGATCCTCAGTGGCGTCTACGAAGGGCGCACCACGGGCGCCCCGATTGCGCTGCTGATCCGCAACACCGACCAGCGCAGCAAGGACTACGGCAACATCCTGCAGACCTTCCGCCCCGGTCACGCCGACTACACCTACTGGCACAAGTACGGCATCCGCGATCCGCGCGGCGGCGGTCGCTCGTCGGCCCGGCTGACGGCCCCGATGGTGGCGGCGGGGGCGGTGGCCAAGAAGTGGCTGCGCGAGCAGTTCGGCACCGAGATCCGCGGCTGCATGACGCAGCTGGGAGAGCTGCCGATCGCGTTCGAGGACTGGGCGCACGTGCCGAACAACCCGTTCTTTGCGGCCAACGCGAGCCAGATCGAGCAGCTCGAGGCCTACATGGACGAACTGCGCAAGGCAGGCGATTCCTGCGGCGCGAAGCTGATCGTCGAGGCGTCCGGCATGCCGGTGGGCCTGGGCGAGCCGTTGTTCGACAAGCTCGATGCCGACATTGCCTACGCGATGATGGGCATCAATGCGGTCAAGGGTGTCGAGATCGGTGCGGGATTCGAGAGCGTCAGCCAGCGCGGTTCGGTGCATGGCGACGAGCTGTACGCCGAGGGCTTCGGCTCGAACCACGCCGGCGGCGTGCTGGGTGGCATTTCGACCGGCCAGGATCTCCGCGTGGCCATCGCCATCAAGCCAACCAGCTCGATCCGCACGCCGCGCCAGTCGATCGATCTGGCGGGGCAGGCTGCCACGGTGGAGACCTTCGGGCGCCATGACCCGTGCGTGGGCATCCGTGCCACGCCGATTGCCGAAGCGATGCTGGCCCTGGTTCTGATCGATCACGCGCTGCGCCACCGTGCCCAGTGCGGCGACGTGCGGGTGGACACGCCCCGCATCCCGGCCGCACGGTATTGATGCACCTTGCCGGCGTGCACGTTCAAGGTGCACATTAGTCCGGTAAAAAGCACGGCTTTTTCAGGATTTGGGAAGAACCCGGGCAGTGATGGAATGTCGGCATTCCGTCACAGCAACCCCGATCGAGGCTGGCTCCGCCTCATCCGGCAGGAAGGTTTTCCCAAGGAGCCCTGATGAGCACGATGTCCCCCCATGCCCCGGTGCCCTGGTCGCGCGACCGCGTTCAGGATGCCACCGAGGTTCGCACGCCACGCGCGCACCCCGTGCGCGGATTCTTCCAGTACCACGGCATCTGGGCGCCCGGCGTCAGGCTGTTCCGCAGCCTCGGTTTCCGGGCCAAGGCGCTGATCATTTCGGCGGCCTTCCTGGTGCCGCTGGTGGTGCTGGGCGCTTCCTACCAGTGGTCGCACCATCTGGATCTGCGGTTTGTGGAAGCCGAGCGGGCGGGCGTGGCGTACGCGGGTCCTTTGCTGACATTGGTGGAGTCGACCACGACGTTGCGACAGCAGGCGCGCGCCGCTGCGCGGGGTGAGTCAGCCGCCGCCCTGGAACCCGCCCGGATGGCGGTACGCAAGGCGCTGGAGGCCTTGTCGGCCCAGCACGCGGCGCATGGCGCCTTGCTGGGCGTGACATCACGCTGGAAGCCCCTGACCGATGCGCTGACCCGTGCTGAAGCGATGCCGCTGTCCGATGCAGAGGCGATCTTCGAAGCCTTCAACCTGGCCCTGCAGCAGCAGTTCGCGATGCTGGATGCGGTGGTGGACCAGTCGAATCTGGCGCTCGACCCGGAGATCGCGAGCTATTACATGATGGACGCGGTGATGATTGCCGCACCGGATCTGGCCGCCACGGCGGGGCGCCTGCGCGGGCGGCTCGTGACGGCCGTCAAGCGGGGCGGGGCCCAGCCCGAAGCGGTGGCCGAGATGGACCGCGACGCGCAGACCCTGCTGCGTCGCATGGCGCAGATCGAAACCTCGCTGCGCAAGTCCAGCGAAGCGCAGGCCAGCGCCGCCTTGCCCGTGGAGGCCCTCCGAGAGCCGGTTGCTTCGCTGGTTGCACTCGCCGTCGATCGGGTGGCGGGCAAGCCGCTGCCGCCGGATGTGAACGGGGTGAATCGGGCAGGCAACGCCGCTGTCCAGGCGGGCTTTCGGTTGTTCCATGCGGGGCTGCCCGCGCTCGATGGCCTGCTGGCGGAGCGCGAGCGCGATCTTCAGCGCGGGGTGTGGGCGGTCAGTGTGCTGACCACCGTGTGCGTCGTGCTGGCGGCCTACCTGCTGTATTGCTTCTACCGCGTCACGCGGGGCGGCATGGACGAGGTCCGTCACCACCTGGTTGCCATGACGCGCGGTGACCTGACCACCTCACCGCGCCCATGGGGCAAGGACGAGGCGGCGGCCTTGATGAACACCATGGCCGACATGCAGCGCGCGATGCGTGGCCTCGTCAGCGAGGTGCGCGCAGCGGCCCAGGTCATCGTGGAATCGAGCTCCGAGATCGCGGCTGGCTCGCTGGACCTGTCCACCCGCACGGAGCGCACGGCCGCCAACCTGGAAGAGTCGGCTTCGTCGATGGAGCAGATGGCCGCCACGGTGCAGCAGACCGCGGCCCATGCGATGACGGCTGCCGAGATGGCCTCGGGCAATGCCGATGTGGCCACCCGCGGCGGGGCCGAGATCGAACGCGTCGTGCACACGATGAGCGAAATCCATCAGTCTTCGTCTCGCATCGGCGACATCATCGGCGTGATCGACGGGATCGCCTTCCAAACCAACATCCTGGCGCTGAATGCCGCGGTGGAGGCCGCGAGGGCCGGCGAGCAGGGGCGCGGCTTTGCGGTGGTGGCCGGCGAGGTGCGCGCATTGGCCCGGCGCAGCGCGACGGCAGCTCACGAGATCAAGCAGTTGATTCAGGACAGCGTCACCCGCGTCACCAGTGGCGCGACCGTGGTACAGGGCGCGGGCACGACCATGGCCGACATCGTGGCCAACGCCCAGCGCATGAACGGCTTGCTGTCCGACATCGCGACCGCCTCACGCGAGCAGAGCGCGGGCGTGGCGCAGGTCGGGCGCGCGGTTCAGGACCTGGACCGCGTCACGCAGGAGAACGCAGCGCTGGTGGAGCAGACCGCGGCGGCCGCCCGGGCCCTCAAGCACCAGGCCGAGGCGCTGGCCCACGCGGTCGGCAACTTCCGCCTGCCGTGAAAGGGGCCTGGCTCAGGCGTTGAGCTCGTTGGCCGCCTCGGGGCGCTCGATGAGCTCTACCTTGTAGCCATCGGGATCGGTGATGAACGCGATCACGGTGGTGCCGCCCTTGATGGGGCCCGCTTCGCGCGTGACCGCGCCACCCAGCGTGGCCGTCTTGGCGCGCACAGCGTCGCAGACCGCGGCGGCGTTGTCCACACCGATGGCGATGTGGCCATAGGCTGTGCCCAGTTCGTACTGGCTCACGCCGTAGTTGTAAGTCAGCTCGATCTCGGCGTGCTCGGGGTTGCGCCCGTAGCCCAGGAAGGCCAGCGTGTACTGCTGTTCAGGCCGATCGGTGGTCCGCAGCAGCGTCATGCCCAGGGCCTGGGTGTAGAAGTCGATCGATCGCTGCAGATCGCCGACGCGCAGCATGGTGTGGAGCAGTCGCATGGAGTGGGTCCTTCAATTCGAGGACCCGAAGTCTGCCAGGGAAGCGTGAACCCGGTGTGATGCGGGTCATGCTGCCCTGGCCGGATGGTGTCAGCGGAACTGGGGCAGCAGCACGCTGTCGATGATCCACACCGTGCCGTTCGTGGTCTTGACGCCCTTGCAGGCCGCCACCGACTGGTTCACCGAGGCGCCGTTGCCGTCGTAGACCAGGAACAGGCTCTGACCCTGCAGCGTGGTGACCTGGCTAGACAGCAGGCTGCGGCGCGGGTCTGCGGTGCCCGGGGTGACGTGGTAGGTCAGCACGCTGGTGAGGAGGCCGACATCGCTGCCGATCAGGTTGAGCAGCGCCGGCGGCACCTTGCCGAAGGCGGCGTTGGTGGGTGCGAACACCGTCAGCGGGCCCTTGCCGCTCAGCGGGCCCACGAGGTTGGCGGCCTGAACCAGGTTGACCAGCGTGCTGAGTTCGGGCGTGGCGACGGCCGCATCCACGATGGTGCCGGGGAACTCCGTCAACGTGGTGTGCTTGCATTGCAAGTAGCGCTGCAGCACGGAGGTGGACGCCGAGGCGGGCGCGACAGCGGCGGCGGCCAGCAGGGTGGCGAGACCGAGGCGGACCGTGATCGAGCGGAGGGCGTGACGCATGAAGGGCTCCTGAGAAGGGTGGATTTACTGATAAGTCATAAAGTGACCAATCGGTATTTATTGTGTGAAGAATGCCCGCCCGTGTACAGCGCTTTTGGCACGGCGGGGGACTTTTCGCGTCAGGCTGGCGCAGCCCAGCCGGCCAGGCGGGCTTGCTGCTGGAGGTCCGTCAGGTCGACGGGAACCCACCCGCGCACGCTGTTGAGCAATGCTGCGTCGCCTGCTTTCAGCAGGTCGGTGCGGTGGAGCGGGTGCTCCTGCAGTTCGCCGCTGGCCAGTGCCGCAGCGCGCATCACGCCGGGCAGCAGGCCTGCCTCGAGCGGCGGGGTGCACCAGGTTCCGCCCAGCTTCAGGGCGAGGTTGCCGATCGTGAATTCGGTGAGCAGGCCCGCCTCGTTGTGCAGCAGGGTGTCGAAGCAACCGGGCGGCGGCACAAAGCCGGCGTAGGCCTGGCGTCGGGTGGTCTTGTGACGGATGAAGTCGTCCGCCGGGGGCATGGGTGTGCGGGCCAGCGCCACGCGCACGGATGCCGGTTCGACGCCGGGTGTGCCCGGACCGGAAAGGGCAGCCGCTTCCACGCTGAAGCGGCCGTCGGGGCCCAGCAGCAGCCTGACCTTGTGCACACCAGTGGGGTGGGCAAGCGCAATCTGGCGCAGGGCGTGATCCAGATCATGGCGTTGCGCCGGGGTCAGCGCAGGCCAGCCGAAATGCGTGGCACTGCCCGCCAGGCGCGCAAGGTGGCGGTCCACCCGACACAGTCGTCCGTCCTCGAGACGCAGGGATTCGATCAGCTGGAAGGGCTGTGCCGCGCGGTACAGAAAGCCACGTTTGGCCTGCCATTCAAGCACCTCGCCGGGGCCGGTGGCGTCCAGCGTGATGCCGCTGCCGATGCCGCACTCGGCACGCCAGGGCGCGGGCGGTGGGGGCGTGTGCAGGCACACGGTGCGGATGGGCACATTGAACGTGACCCGCCCGCCGGGCTGCATCAGGCCAACGGCACCACAGTACACGCCGCGGGCACTGCGCTCGAGCCGGGCAATGTGGTGCATGGCCTGCCGCTTGGGGGCCCCGGTGACCGAGCCGCACGGGAACAGGGCCGCAAACGCTTCGCTCAGGCGAAGGCCCGCCCGGCTGCGCGCGGTGACGGTGGACGTCATCTGCCAGACCGTTGGCAGGGCGTGCAGGTCGAACAGCGAGGGCACGCGCACCGACCCGACCTCGGCCACGCGCGACAGGTCGTTGCGCAGCAGGTCGACGATCATCAGGTTCTCGGCGCGTTCCTTGTCGCTGCTGCGCAGGTTGTCGGCGGCGCGTGCATCGGCCTGCGCCTCGGGCTGCCGCGCGGCCGTGCCCTTCATCGGCCGGGTCACCAGGGTCTCGCCGTCCCAGTCGAAGAACAATTCGGGCGAGACGCTCAGCACGGCGCCCGGCGCACGGCAGGCCGCCCGCGCGTCCAGCATCAGCGTGTAGCCCTCGGGCTGGCTGCGCTGCAGCGCGCGAAAGTACGGCCACATGCCTTCGGAGCCGCCTTCAAAGGGGCTGCGCAGGCGGGCGGTGAGGTTGATCTGGTAGACCTCGCCCGCGCGGATCAACTCGCGAATGGTTTCGACGCGGCCCAGTACGGCGGCTTCGTCCAGTTCGGCGGCCCATTCGCTGGCAGACCAGGGGGGCTCGGGTGCGGCCAGCGGGCTGCCATCCCAGGCTTCGGCTTTGTCGAAGACGGCCCAGATGGCGTAGGGTTGCCCGGGGGGCAGGGCCTTGACCGGCAGGTGCGGGTTCAGGCCGGGTGCGGCCTCGTAGGCCACCCAACCCACGCACCATTGCCCGGCCTGGGCGAGCGCGTGCGCCGCGTCCAGCAGGCTGGCGACCTGGCTGGGGTCATGGGCCACCAGCCATTGTGTCGGGCGGTCGAAGCGCCAGCGCGCACGGCCCGGGCCGTCGGGCAGGGGGAAATCGACGAGCGCGGTGGGGAAGGCAGGATCCTGATCAAGCACGGCGTGCAGGCGTGACGGCCACCGTCAGCAGCACCAGACCGGCGATGGCGAACAGCGCCAGGCTCCAGAACTCGAAGGGCACGCCAATCAGGTTCACCGCGGCGTCGGCACACGATGCGCGCACTTCGAAGACCTCGGGCCAGCGGGTGTCGAGGCCCAGCCCGCTGATGATTTTGTCGGCCAGGGTGAGGGCGCACGAGTTGGTGCGGGCGGCGACGAAGTGTTGCCACAGTGCGGCCGCCATGCCGGATGCGGACAGCAGCACGCCCCCCAGCGCCGGCGCACGGCGTGGCCAGCCGGCCGGGAGCGCTGCGCCGACCAGGCTCAACACCGCCACCGCGACGAACAGGATGCGCTGCAGGATGCACCAGGGGCAGGGCTCCATGCCCCACTGGTGCTGCGCGTAGAGGGCAAATCCGACGGACAACGCGCACGCGGCGCCCAGGCCGGCCAGCAGGGGGCGGGAGGGCAGAGCGATCAGCGCCATGGCCTCAGGCCACCTCGGCGATCAGCTCGATCTCGACGCAGGCACCCAGCGGGACCTGTGCCACCCCGAAGGCGCTGCGGGCGTGCTTGCCCGCTTCGCCGAAGACCTCGCCGATCAGTTCGGAGAAGCCGTTGGTGACCAGGTGGTGCTCGGTGAACTCCGGCGTGCTGTTGACCAGGCTCGTGGCCTTCACGATGCGCACGACCTTGTCCAGCCCCCCGGCTGCGGCGTTCAGCGTGCCGAGCAGGTCGATGGCGACGGCACGGGCGGCGGCCTTGCCTTCCTCGGTGGTCAGGTTCTTGCCAAGCTGCCCGACCCACACCTGGCCGTCCTTGCGGGCGATGTGACCCGACAGGTAGACCATGTTGCCACTGCGCACGAAGGGCACGTAGGCCGCAGCGGGGATGGACACGGGCGGCAGGGTGATGCCGAGGGCTTCAAGGCGTTGGGCGATGCTCATGATGGCGAGGGCGACGAGAAGAGGAGAGGCCGGCGCGCGAGTGCGGCGCGTCGTTTGGCGGGGATGGTACATGAGGGCGTTCTATCCTGCCGCCGGGGGCATGGTGCGACGGTCAAGTCACCCTCAGAGGGGCCCCGTGCGGGGGTGGGCAAGCCGTTGCAGCGGCGCCATGCTGACGGGCTCAGCTCTGAATCAGTCCATGCCCGTCGCCCCTCCTGTTGTGCTGCCTCGTTGCCCGACGTCGTTGCCCGCATCACGGTGTCGCAGCGTGGGACTGGCTGAATTCAGGGTGGATGCGTCGATGGGCTGGTCGCTGGCGTGGCTGTGTCCGCTCGCGTGGGTGGCCGGCACGGCGATCCAGCTGGCGCAGCGCACCGTGTCGTCGCCTGCCGTGCACGCGCTGGCCATGGCTGTGGCGGTGGGGCTGATGGCCTTCGCCGTCTGGGCAACGCGGCGTCCGCCGTACTGGCTGGGGCGGGGGGCCGCGTGTGTGGCGGCCGCCTTGTTGCTGGGCTGGGGTCTCACCGGGATGCGGGCCACAGCGCGGCTGGCGGAAGCCGTGCCGTCCGGCTGGCAGGGGCGTGAGGTGTCGCTGTGCGTGCAGATCGACGGTTTGCCGGCCCGCACGGCCTGGGGTGTGCGCGTGGATGCCATCCTGCTGGGCGCCGAGGAACAGGGGTGCCCCGGTGCACGGCCCGCGCGAAAGCGGCCGTTTCAGCGGCTTCAGCTGCAGGTGCCCGAGGGTCTGGCCATGACCGCATTGCGTTCCGGCGAGGTCTGGCAACTGCGAGCCCGGGTGCGTGCGCCGGACGGTCTGGCCAACCCGGGCGGCCACGATGCGGAGCTGGGCCCGTTCGCGCGCGGTGTGAGGGCCGTGGCGTCGGTGCGGGCCAGGCCGGAGGCGCCCGTTCGCATGGCGGCGGCCGAAGGGTGGTCGGCTGGATGGGTGGAGCGCGCCCGCCATGCGGTGCGCGAGGCCATCGCGCAGGCGGTGGACAACCCGGCCAGCGCGGGGGTGCTCGCCGGGCTGGCGGTGGGGGACCAATCTGCCATCGAGCGGGATGACTGGGCCATTTTCCGCCAGACGGGCGTGGCGCACGTGGTGGCCATCAGTGGCACGCACGTCGTGATATGTGGCTGGTTGGTGGCCTGGCTGGTTCGCCGGCTGTGGGGCCGCGTGCCTGCCCTGGCGTTGCGGTGGCCTGCACCCGAGGTGGCCCGCTGGGTGGGGGTGGCGGGCGCTGCCGGCTATGCCGTGCTGGCCGGCTGGGGGCTGCCCGCGCAGCGCACCGTGTGGATGCTGCTGATCGTCTCCCTGTTGCGCAGCGGGGCGCGCCGCTGGCCGTGGCCCCTGGTGTGCCTGTGGGCCGCGGCCGGCGTGCTGGCGTTCGAGCCCTGGGCGTGGCGCCAGGCTGGGTTCTGGCTGTCGTTCGTGGCGGTGGCCGTGTTGATGAACGATGGCTCTGCCCGCCAACCGGGCCGGGAACCGGAGCCCGACAAGGAGGCTGGCTCGCCGCCGAACGGACCCGATGCCCGGCCGGCCAGGCCATCACGGCGCCGTGCTCAGGCACTGTGGGCGCAGGGCCGCGAACTGCTTCGCGTGCAGGTGCTCGTGACCTTGTCGCTGGCGCCGGTCACCCTGGCGTGCTTTCAGCAGTTTTCGCTGATCGGTCTGGTGGCGAACCTGGTGGCCATCCCGGTGTTCACCTTGCTGATCACGCCGATGGCCCTGCTCGGCGTCGTGTGGTCGCCGGTCTGGGTGCTGGCGGCGCACGGGGTGGACGGGATGCGCTCGGTTCTGGGTTGGCTCGCCGAGGTGCCCCATGCCACCTGGTCGTCGCCCGAGATGCCGCTGGGGCTCACGGTTGGCATGGTGGCCGCAGGCATGCTGTGCCTGCGGCCGTGGCCCTGGCGGCTGAAGCTGCTGCTCGGCCCCTTGCTGTTGCCGCTGGCGTGGTTGCCACCGGCGTGGCGGGTGCTGCCGCCGCCGGCGCACGGCTTCCAGGTGGTGGCCGCCGACGTGGGGCAGGGCAGTGCGGTGCTGGTGCGCACAGCGCGCCACGCCTTGTTGTTCGACGCCGGCCCTGCCATGGGCCGCGAGCACGATGCGGGCGAGCGGGTGGTGCTGCCCTTGCTGCGGGCGCTCGGTGTGGCGCAGCTCGACACGCTGATGCTCAGCCACGAGGACGCGGACCATGCCGGTGGTGCGCGTGCCGTGCTCGGCGGGGTGCCGGTGATGACCTTGCACCACAGCCTGCCCGCAGGCCACCCGCTGCTGACACCCTCGCGGGAGGCATCCGGTCCACGTCCCGAGGCGAGACCGTGTGAAGCGGGCCAGGTGTGGACCTGGGACGGCGTCCGTTTCGAGGTGCTGCACCCGTTCGCGCCGCGACCTGATCGTTTTGATGGCCGGCGCGGCGACGGCAACGCACACTCGTGCGTGCTGAAGGTCAGTGTCCCGGCGGGCGCGGGCCCGGCCGCCGCCTCGCTGCTGCTCACCGGTGACATTGGCCACGCCGAGGAGCGCGCCCTGGTGGCGCGACATGGCGCCAACGCACTGAGCAGCACCGTGCTGGTGGTGCCGCATCATGGCAGCGCGGGCTCGTCGGGCGAGGCCCTGTTGAAGGCCGTGCAGCCCCGCGAAGCCGTGGTGCAGGTCGGCCGCCGCAATGCGTACGGGCACCCGTCTCCTGGCGTGATGCAGCGCTATACCCAGCACGGCATCGCCGTCCGGGGCACGCCAGCCTGTGGCGCATGGACGTGGGACAGCACCGCCTTGCGCGGGAGTTGCTGGCGCGACACCACCGCCCGATACTGGTTCGTGCGCGACGGACGCGATTGAAACTCTCGTATGCTTGAGGGATGCGTGTCCTGCTTGCTGAAGACGACGACATCCTGGCCGATGCCCTGGCCGAACAGCTCGGCAATGCCGGGTTCCAGACCGAGGTGGCGGCCGACGGGCGTACCGCGCTTGAAGCACTTACTTCCCAGCCCTTCGATGTGGCGGTGCTGGACCTCGGGTTGCCGAAACTCGATGGCCTGAGCGTGCTGAAGGCCGTGCGCGAGGTGAAGCCGGCGTTGCCCATCCTCATCCTCACGGCCCTTGACGGGCTGGAACACCGCGTGGCCGGCCTCAATGCCGGGGCCGATGACTACCTGACCAAGCCCTTCGACTTTCCCGAGCTCGAGGCGCGGATTCGTGCGCTGCTGCGACGCTTCAAACCCCAGGCAGGCAGCACCGTGTCCCTGGGCGCACTGAGCTTTGACCGCGAGGCGCGTCGCGCCGTCGTCGACGGTGAGCCGGTGGAGTTGTCACCGCGAGAGTGGGAGTTGCTCGACTTGTTGCTCACCCAGCGTGACAAGGTGGTGACCAAGGACGAGATTGCACAGGCCTGGGATCTGGATCGCAACCAGGGCGGCCCCAGTTCCATCGAGGTCTACATCCACCGGCTGCGTCGCAAGCTCGAGCCCTCGGGCGTGTCGATCCGCACGGTGCGCGGGCTGGGCTACCTGCTCGAACTGCAGGCCTGACGGCAGGGCGCCGTGCGCGATTCCCCCTTGCCCGGTCCGACGGACGATGACCGCGCCGAGGCGGTCGACCTGCGGGTCGGCAGCCCGCTGAGCCGTCAGCTTCTTTGGTGGATCGTGCTGCCACAGTTGGTGTTGTGGCTGGTGGGGGCGTTCGTGACCTACAGCGTGGCGTCCAATTACGCCAACCAGGTGGTCGATCGCAGTCTGTTCCAGACCTCGCGTGCGCTCGCCCGTCAGGTCAAGCCGATCGACAACGGTCTGCTGATTGACTTCCCGCGGGCGGCCCGCGACATCATCGAGACCGACCCCGACGACACGGTCTACTACATGGTCAGCACGCCGCCCGGCCGGTTCATTCTCGGCAACCAGCAACTGCCGCCGCCGTCCGAGCGCGTTCAGCTGGAAAACGATGAACCCTATTTCTACGACGCCACCGTGCGCGAGACGCGCGTGCGTGTGGCCGCGCTGCTGCTGCCTTACGGTGAAGGCGGCTAGGAACGCCTGCTGGTGCAGGTGGCCAAGAGCCGGGCCAGCCGAGAGGCCCTGGCCCGGCGCATTCTGATCGACACGGCCTTGCCGCTGTCCGGGCTCATCGTGCTGATGACCCTGATCGTCTGGGCCGGCATCCGGGCGGGCCTGGCGCCGCTGTCGCGGCTGCGCCGGCTGGTGGAAGACCGTCATCCGAACGACCTCAATCCCATCCGCATGACGGCGGCGCCCGCCGAGGTTCACGCGCTGGTGATGGCGCTCAACAGCCTGCTGGCTTCGGTGCGGCGCAACGTCGAGGCACAGAAGCGCTTCATCAGCGACGCGGCCCACCAGCTTCGCACCCCGCTGGCGGGCGTGAAGTCCCAGGCCGAGCTGGCGCTGGAAGCCGCCCAGGAGCCGCAGCTGCGCGCCCGGCTCGAGCGCGTGCGGGCCAGTGCCATGCGCAGTGCCCACCTGGTGAACCAGTTGCTGACGCTGGCGCGGGCCGAGCCCGAATCGGCGATGAAGCAGGGGCAGGTGCCCGTGCCCGTCGGCCCGCTGGCGCGCGAGCTCACGGCCGAGATGGTGCCCCGCGCGCTGCAGATGGGCGTGGACCTGGGGTGTGACGAGCTGGAGTCGCCTGAGGGTGACGGCCGCGCAGACACCGATCTGGTGGTGATTGGCAACCCCTTGCTGCTGCGCGAGGCGCTGGTGAACCTCATCGACAACGCGATGCGGTATGCCGGGCGCGGCAGCATCGTCACCGTGCGCACCCGCCGCGAAGGCGAGCAGGTGGTGATAGAGGTGGAGGACAACGGCCCCGGCATCCCGACGGCCGATCACGCGCGAGTGTTCGAGCGCTTCGTGCGTGGCAGCAACGACGGCACGGGCTGCGGCCTGGGGCTGGCCATCGTCCGGGAAATCATCCTTCAGCATGGGGGCAGCGTCTCGCTGTACAACGTGGTGCCGCACGGTCTGCGTGTGCGGGTCAGCCTGCCGGTTCGCGCGCGAACCTAGGGAAGACCCCTGGATTCAAGAACCGTTAATGTATTAATAATTCATTAACGGTTTGTGAGGCGCCGCGCTGCACGCCCGTTGATCCTCAAACACACACAGATCCCTCGTTGACGAGAAGGAGACGCCCCATGTCGAAGAAGATGATGTTCGCGCTGCGCGCGGGTGCCGTGGTCGCCGCCTCGATGGTGACCGTCCTGGCCGCGCAGGCCGGCGAAGTCGAAGTGCTGCACTGGTGGACCTCGGGCGGCGAAGCCAAGGCGGCCAAGTCGCTGCAGGCCACGCTGCAGGCCAAGGGCCACAGCTGGAAGGACTTTGCGGTCGCTGGCGGCGGCGGGGACTCGGCCATGACGGTGCTGAAGTCGCGCGTCGTGTCGGGCAACGCACCGGCCGCGGCCCAGATCAAGGGACCGTCCCTGCAGGAGTGGGCGCAGGAAGGTGTGCTGGCCGACATGTCGGACGTGGCCGCCACCAACCAGTGGGACAAGCTGCTGCCCCCGTCGTGGGCAACATCATGAAGTACAAGGGCAAGTACGTGGCCGTGCCGGTCAACGTGCACCGCGTCAACTGGCTGTGGGCCAACCCGGAAGCCTTCAAGAAGGCCGGTGCCAAGGTGCCGACCAACTGGGACGAGTTCTTTGCAGCCGCTGAAAAACTGAAGGCCGCCGGCATCATCCCCGTGGCCCACGGTGGCCAGAACTGGCAGGACTTCACCACCTTCGAGGCGGTGGCGCTGGGTGTGGGGGGCACCGAGTTCTACAAGAAGGCGCTGGTGCAGCTGGACCAGGCCACGCTCAAGAGCGAGACCATGACCAAGGTGCTCACCACGTTCAAGCGCGTGAAGAGCTATACCGACAAGAACGCCCCGGGCCGCGACTGGAACCTGGCCACGGCCATGGTGATCCGTGGCGAGGCAGGCATGCAGCTGATGGGCGACTGGGCCAAGGGCGAGTTCATCTCGGCCGGCAAGAAGCCGGGCGTCGACTTCATCTGCACGGCCGCCCCCGGCACCGCCAAGGCCTTCACCTTCAACATCGACTCGTTCGCGCTGTTCAAGCTGAAGAACGAGGCGAACGTCAAGGCCCAGAAGGACCTCGCGGCAGCCGTCATGTCGCCCGAGTTTCAGGAGGTCTTCAACCTGAACAAGGGTTCGATCCCGGTGCGCCTGGGGCAGAACATGGACAAGTTCGACGACTGCGCCAAGCAGTCTTCCAAGGACTTTGTCGAGACGGCCAAGACCAACACGCTGGTGCCGTCGATTGCCCATGGCATGGCCGTGTCGTCGGCCGCTGAAGGTGCGATCAAGGACGCGGTGTCCAACTTCTGGAACAGCGACCGCATGACCGTGGCCCAGGCCATGGACAAGATCGCCGCCGCCGCACGCACCAAGTAAACCGAGCAAGCCGCATCACGCGATGCGAAGGGCAGGGCCGTCACGAGCGGCCCTGGCCCCTTGCCCCCATGCCGATGTTGTTCGCGCATGGGCGGCCCTTTCTTTTGCCTGTTCTTTCTGAAGGGATGTCGCCGACATGACCCGACCCGCCACCCCCACGATCCACAAGCCGCGCACACACTGGCTCCCCAAGCTGGTGCTGGCGCCGTCTTTCCTCGTCGCGATGCTGTTCATCTATGGTCTGATGATCTGGAACGGCTACCTCTCGGTGTCGGCTTCGCGCCTGCTGCCCAACTACGAGTTCGTGGGGCTGGCGCAATACGAGCTGCTGTTCGAGAGCGAGCGCTGGATGGTGGCGCTCAAGAACCTGTGGGTGTTCAGCGCGCTGTTCATCGGATTCGGCATGGCGATCGGCCTGTTCCTCGCCATCCTGCTCGATCAGAAGATCCGGGCCGAGGGCTTTCTGCGGACGGTTTACCTCTACCCGATGGCGATCTCGTTCATCGTCACCGGCACGGCCTGGAAGTGGATCCTGAACCCGGGTCTGGGCATCGAGAACCTCATGCAGCAATGGGGCTTCGAGAACTTCACCTTCGGCTGGCTGGTCGACCCCGACTACGCCATCTACTGCGTGGTCATCGCCGGGGTGTGGCAGAGCGCCGGCTTCGTGATGGCGCTGTTCCTGGCCGGTCTGCGCGGCATCGACGACAGCATCATCAAGGCGGCCCAGGTCGATGGCGCCACCTTGCCGCGCATCTACTGGCGCATCATCGTGCCCAGCCTGCGCCCCGTCTTCTTCTCGACGCTGATGGTGCTGGCCCACCTGGCGATCAAGAGCTTCGACCTGGTGATGGCGCTGACCGCCGGCGGCCCGGGCTATGCGTCCGACGTGCCCGCGACCTTCATGTACGCGATGTCCTTCACCCGCGGCCAGATCGGCCTGGGGGCGGCCTCGGCCACCGTGATGCTGGCCACCGTCGCCGCCATCGTCGTGCCCTATCTGTATTCCGAACTGCGGGCCCGCCGCTGATTGCCCGCAGGAGTGCTCACCATGAACCGATTCCATCGATTCGCCATCTACACGCTGCTGGGCCTGTTCGCGCTGGTCTTCCTGGCACCGATGTACGTCATGCTCGTCACGTCGCTCAAGGACATGGACGAGATCCGCAACGGCAACCTGTTGTCGCTGCCCGGCTCCATCAACCTCGACGCGTGGCTCAAGGCCTGGTCCACCGCCTGCACCGGCGCCGATTGCGGCGGCCTCAAGCCTTACTTCTGGAACTCGGTCGTGATGGTGGTGCCCGCGGTGCTGATCTCGACCGTGCTGGGGGCCATCAACGGCTACATCTTCAGCAAGTGGCGCTTCCGCGGCAGCGAAGTGATGTTTGCGCTGATGCTGTTCGGCGTCTTCATGCCGATGCAGGTGGTGCTGCTGCCCATGTCGCAGGTGCTGGGCTGGTTCGGCCTGTCCAGCTCGGTGTGGGGCCTGGTCATCGTGCATGTGATTGCCGGCCTGGCGTCGACCACGCTGTTCTTCCGCAACTACTACGTCGGGCTGCCCGATGAACTGATCAAGGCCGCGATGCTCGATGGTGCCGGCTTCTGGCGCATCTTCTTTCGGATCGTGTTGCCGCTGTCGACGCCCATCGTGGTCGTCGTGCTGATCTGGCAGTTCACCGCGATCTGGAACGACTTCCTCTACGGCGTGGTGTTCTCCGGTGCCGAGTCCAAGCCCATCACCGTGGGCCTGAACAACCTGGCCAACACCTCCAGCACGGTCAAGGAATACAACGTCGACATGGCGGCCGCCCTGATTGCCGCACTGCCCACGCTGTTCGTCTACGCGGTGGCCGGCAAGTACTTCGTGCGCGGCCTGACCGCTGGCGCCGTCAAGGGCTGATCCGGCCCGCTCCCCTCATCCGCTCGAATTCACACAAGAAGGACAAGCCCATGGGCGCTCTTTCCATCCGCAACGTTCGCAAGGCCTACGGTGGCCACGAGATCCTCAAGGGCATCGACATCGAGATCGAAGCCGGCGAGTTCCTGATCCTGGTCGGCCCGTCGGGCTGCGGCAAATCCACGCTGCTGAGCATGATCGCCGGGCTGGACACGCCCACCTCCGGCAACATCCTGATCGGCGACCAGGACGTGACCTTCGCCCCGCCGAAGGACCGCGACATCGCCATGGTGTTCCAGAGCTATGCGCTGTACCCGAGCATGAACGTGGCCGAGAACATCGCCTTCGGCCTGGAGATGCGCAAGGTGCCCAAGGCCGAACGCGAGGCCGCGGTGGCCCGCGTGGCCAAGATGCTGCAGATCGAGCACCTGCTCAAGCGCAAGCCGGGCCAGCTGTCAGGCGGTCAGCGTCAGCGCGTGGCGATGGGCCGGGCGCTGGCCCGCAACCCCAAGCTCTTCCTGTTCGACGAGCCGCTGTCCAACCTCGACGCCAAGCTGCGTGTCGAGATGCGCGCCGAGATCAAGCTGCTGCACCAGCGCACCCGCACCACCACCGTCTACGTCACACACGACCAGGTCGAGGCCATGACGCTGGGCGACCGCATTGCGGTGATGAAGGACGGTGTGCTGCAGCAGTTCGGCAGCCCGGACGACATCTACTCGCGCCCGGCCACGAAGTTCGTTGCCGAGTTCATCGGCTCGCCGGCGATGAACATGGTGAAGTCGCACCGTGCTGTCGGTGCGGCCGGTCTGGTGGCTCATGGCGTGAGCCTGCCGCTTGCGGAACACCAGTTGGCCGCGCTGCAGCAGCAGCCGGGTCAGGGTGACGTGACGTACGGGCTGCGCCCCGAAAGCCTGGCGATCGGGCCGCTGGATGGCGCTCATCTGGCTGGCTCGGTGACCATGCTGGAGCCCACGGGCCCGGAAACCTATGTGTTCCTCGACACGCCGGTCGGGCCGCTGGTGTCGCGCGTGGCCGGCCCGCGGGCCCACCTCACGGTGGGCGAACGGGTGGGCCTGCGCTGGGATGCCGCCGAAGCGCATCTGTTCGACGACGCCACCGATCAACGCATCGGCTGACGCGCCGGCGACTCAGTCTTCCTGCTCGACGACGCGGGAAGCGAGCACCTTGTCGATGCGCTTGCCGTCCATGTCGACGACCTCGAAGCGCCAGTCCTGCCACTCCACGATGTCGGCCGTGCGCGGCAGACGCCCCAGCAGCAGCATCACCATGCCGGCCAGGGTGTTGTAGCGGCCGCGGTCCTCATCGGGGAGGACCTTCAGGCCCAGGCGGTCCTTCAGCTCCGGCACGGGGATCAGGCCGTCGATCAGCCAGGAGCCATCCTCGCGCTCCACGGCCCACGCGTCTTCGGCCTGCGGGGGCGTGAACTCGCCCGTGATGGCTTCCAGCACGTCGCGCAGCGTGATCACGCCCTGCACCTCACCGTATTCGTCCACCACGAACACCATCTGCGTGTCGGACGCGCGGAAGTGTTCGAGCAGCTCCATGCCCGACAGCGTCTCCGGCACGAACACGGCTTGCTGCAGGCCTTCGCGCAGTGTGGCCTGCTGTTGCTGCGTCAGCTGGTGCAGCAGCTGCTGGGCCGTCACCACGCCCACCACGTCATCGAGCCCACCCCGGCACACCGGGTAGCGCGAGTAGCCATGCTCCGCAATGGTGGCCAGGTTGTCCGCCATCGGCGCCTCGATGTTGAGGAAGGCGATGTCGCCGCGCGGGATCATCATCGAACCGATCTGGCGCTCGTCCAGACGGAACACGTTGCGCACCATCTGGTGCTCGTGGGCTTCGATCACGCCGGCATCCAGGCCCTCTTCGAGCTGGGCGGCGATCTCTTCTTCCGTCACGCTGCGGTTGCCGCTGTCACGGATGCCCATGAGCTTGAGCACACCTTCGGTGGCCGCCGCCAGCAGCCGCACGAACGGGCGGGTCAGCGACGACAGCCACATCATCGGCTTGCCCACCACCCGTGCCACCGGCTCGGGGTACATCTGCGCCACGCGCTTGGGCACCAGCTCGCCGAAGATGATGGACGCGAAGGTGATGATCACCACCACGAGGCCCGTAGCGATGATGGCAGCCGCGTCCGCCGAGAGCGGAAAGTGGCCCAGCAGCCATTGGGCCAGCGGGGGGGAAAACACCGCTTCGCCGACGATCCCGTTGAGGACGCCGATGGACGTGATGCCGATCTGAACCGTCGAGAGGAACTGGGTGGGGTTGTCATGCAGGGTCATCGCCGCCTGGGCCCCGGCGTCGCCGGTCTCGGCCATCACCTGCAAACGCGCCTTGCGGCTGGCCGCCAGGGCCATCTCCGACATCGCGAACACACCGTTGAGAAGGATCAGAAAGATCAGCAGGGCAAGGTCCATACAGGGCGCCGGGCATGGCCGGGCCATCGGTTCAAACGCGGCAAGCGTAGCAGAATCCCCCCCATGATCTACCTTGTTGGCGACATCCAGGGCTGCTGCAGGCCCTTTGAACAGCTGCTGGCCACGCTGGACTTTTCTCCCTCGCGCGACCACCTCTACGTGCTGGGTGACCTGGTGAACCGCGGGCCCGATTCGCTGGGCACCCTGCGCAAGTTGCGTGCGCTGGAGGGCTCGGCCACGTGTCTGCTGGGCAACCACGATCTCCACATGCTCGCGGTGGCCCATGGCGTGCGCAAGGCCCACCGCAGCGACACCCTCGACACGGTGCTCGACGCGCCGGACCGTGAGGCGTGGCTGGCCTGGGTGCGGCAGCAGCGCCTGGCGGTGCACGCGCACGGCTGGCTTATGGTGCACGCGGGGGTGCTGCCTCAGTGGGATCTGACGCAGACCCTGGCCCTGGCCGGTGAGGTGGAAGCCTTGTTGCGCAGCGCCGACCTGGGGGATTTCCTGCACCAGATGTATGGCAACGAGCCCGCCCGCTGGGATGATGGCCTGACGGGCGCCGACCGCTTGCGCTGCGTGGTCAACGCCTTGACCCGCCTGCGCTTCTGCGCTGCCGACGGCACGATGGAGTTCGGCACGAAGGACGGCGCTGGCGATGCCCCGGAAGGCCACATGCCGTGGTTCGACGTGCCGGGCCGCCGGACGGCTGGCACGCCGGTGGCGTTCGGCCACTGGTCGACGCTGGGCCTGGTGAACCGGGACGATCTGCTGGCACTGGACACCGGTTGTGTGTGGGGTGGGCAGCTCACTTCCGCGCGTGTCGATGGCGCCACGCGCGAGATCATTCAAGTGGCCTGCCCGCAGGCCCAGAAGCCGGGTGGCGCCTGAGCGCCTACAATGGTGCCTCTGAGGGTGTGTGGCCGAGCGGTTTAAGGCACCGGTCTTGAAAACCGGCGAACGTTTGCGCGTTCCGTGAGTTCGAATCTCACCGCACCCGCCATTTTTCTGGCTCGGCTGCTCGTGTGTGTGTCACACCGACACATCCCGACCGCGGGCCCAGCCACCTTTCCTGTTCCTTCCTCACGCGCTATGTTGACGCGACGGTCGCATCCCACCGCGGCCGGTACCCTCGAGGAGACAGGATGATCAAGATCAGCGTGATGTACCCCCATCAGCCAGGGGCTCGTTTCGACCACGACTATTACCGCGACCGGCACATGCCGCTCGTGAAAGCCCGCATGGGTGACGCCTGCCTGTTCTACACGGTGGACAAGGGCCTGGCGGGTGGGGCGCCCGGTGAGACGCCCACGTATGTGGCGATGTGCCACATCTACACCGAGACCGTCGAAGCGTTCCAGGCGGCCTTTGGCCCGCACGCCGGCGAGATCCTTGGGGACATCCCGAACTACACCGACCTGAAGCCCGTGCTGCAGTTCAGCGAAGTGGTGGTCGGCCGTTCCTGACTGGCTGCGGTCGCGCGAGTCATGGCAAGCTGGCGGCATGCCACACACCGCGCCCTGCCTGTCTCAAGATCACCTGCTGCTGACGTGCGCCGACATGGCACGGGCGGACGCCTGGGCCGTGTCGCACGGCGTGCCTGGCGTCGCCTTGATGGCGACGGCGGGCAAGGTGGTGTGCGATGCGATCCGTGCCCGATGGGCGCCGAGGCCGGTGCTGGTGCTGTGCGGCCCGGGCAACAATGGCGGGGATGGCCACGTGGTGGCCAGGCGGTTGCACGAGGCGGGGTGGCCCGTCCGGCTGGCGTCCAGCGTGCCCGTTGCCGCGCTGCAAGGGGATGCGGCCCATCACGCCAGCCGTGCTGGCGAGATCCTGGCGATCGAGCCCCTCTCCGATGCCCTGCTGGATGGCGCACACCTGGTGGTGGACGCCCTGTTCGGTGCGGGGCTGACGAGGCTCTTCGATGGCCCAGCGGCCATGCTGCTGCGTCAGGCGCGGTCCGCCGGGCTGCCGATCGTGGCGATCGACGTGCCTTCGGGCCTGCACGGTGACACGGGCGCGGACTGGGGCGCCACGCCGGCGGATCTGACCGTCACCTTCTTCCGCAAGAAGCCTGGCCACGTGCTGATGCCGGGCCGGGCGCTGTGTGGTGAGATCTGCGTGCGTGACATTGGCATCGCGCCGGAGGCGCTGGCCACCGCAGCGCGCCAGACGTGGGAGAACGCGCCCGTGTTGTGGTGCGATCAGTGGGCGCATCCTTCCGCGCCGGCAGTGCGCCCCGGCATGGTTGCCAGCGGCGCCATCCACAAATACGTTCGGGGCCACACGCTGGTGCTGGGCGGTGCCGTGATGACGGGCGCCGCACGGCTGTCTGCGCGGGCCGCGGCGCGCGCCGGTGCTGGGCTCACCACCTTGCTCGTGCCCCGGCAGGTGTGGCCGGTATACGCCGGAGGCCTGCTGTGCGGCATGGTGCAGCCGCTGGATGACGAGGATGCCGACGCGGTGGCGGCGGCGTGGTCCCGCCAGTTGGGCGCGATGAAGTGGCACAGCCTGGTGATGGGGCCGGGGGCGGCACTCGGCCTGCCGGGAGACGACGCCGCGGCCACCCTGCGCACCCTCGTGGTCGACGCGCTGTTGCTGGCCGACGGGCGTGGTGTGGTGCTGGACGCCGATGCCCTGACCGCCTTCGAGCGCGAGCCCGAAGCGCTGTTCCGGGCCCTGGCCGGGCCCGCGGTGCTCACGCCGCACGAGGGAGAGTTCCGGCGGCTGTTCGGCGCGGGCTCGGGCGAAGACAAGCTCTCGGCCACCCGGGAAGCCGCGCGGCGCAGCGGCGCGGTGGTGCTGCACAAGGGGCCGGATACCGTGATCGCCGATCCGGAAGGGCGGGTGGTGGTCAACACCAATGGCCCGGCCAGCCTGGCCACCGCGGGGTCAGGCGATGTGCTCAGCGGACTGATCGCCGGCTTGATGGCCCAAGGCCTGCCCGCCTTCGAGGCGGCGTGTGCCGGTGCCTGGCTGCACGGTGAGGCGGCGCGCGCCTTCGGCCCCGGCCTGCTGGCCGATGACCTGCCCGAGCAACTGCCGGCGGTGTTGCGCCGGCTGTGGGGCTGACGCCGTTTTCAGCCGACGCAGGTTCGGTTCTTGCCCGATTGCTTGGCCTCGTACAAGGCCAGGTCGGCGCGCTCCAGCGCCGCTTCCATCGATTCGCCGGCACGGTAGAGCGTGGCGCCGGCCGAGAAGGTGATGAAGACCTTCTTGTCGTCGTGCGTGAAGAACTCGGCGCTGAGCGTGCGTTGCAGGCGGGTGAGGGCGGCCTGACCTTCTTCCAGCGAGGTGTCGGGCAGCATCACCACGAATTCTTCGCCACCGTAGCGCGCCACCACGTCCACGGGGCGCAGGCATTCACTCACGCGGCGCGCCAGGAAGCGCAGGGCTTCGTCGCCCGTGTTGTGGCCGAGCTGGTCGTTGAGCTTCTTGAAGTTGTCGACGTCCAGCAGAGCGACCACCAGTGCCGTGTTCGAGCGGTCCACGCGTGAGCGTTCGGCCTCGAAGGCTTTCTCGAGCCCGCGGCGGTTGGCGACCTGGGTGAGCGGGTCCGTGGCGGCCTCGGCCGACAGCTGCCGGATCTCGTCTTCAAGCTCGCGCACGCGGGCCGTGAGCTCGGTGGCGCGGCTGTGCTCGGTGTGCAGGCGTTGCTGTGTGTCAGCCACCACGGAGGCCACGGCCCGGCTTTCGGCCACCATTTCGCGCACCACCCCGGCGAGGCTCTGCAAGGTGTCGGCCGCGCCGATGGTGTCGGCGTAGCGGCCGAGGTTGTCCTGGAAGCGGTCTGTGGTCTGGCCCAGTGCGGCCAGCTCCTGCAGCATCTGGTGGATCAGCGATTTCAGGGCCTGGCGTGCCTGCTCGCGTTCGAACTTGAGCACACGCTGGCGTTGCCGGGTGTCAGCCAGCAAGGCCTGGATGTGGTCCATGCCGCGGCGGTTGAGGCCTTCGGAGATCTGGTGCCGCATGGCCAGGCACTGGCCTTGTGCCCAGCTCTCGTCCTCGGCCAAGTCAACGAGGCTGTCGGTGAGTGCGCTCACCAGCTGCGTGAGCTGCGAGGTCAGCAGATGGCGGTGGTCGATGATGCGGCGCGCCTGATTGCAGGCTTGCGTCAGCTCGACCTGCAGGGCATTGACCTCGTGCGGCGGCAGTCCGGCGGATTGCTGTGCCCGCGTGAGGGCCTGGCGCAAGGCCTGGGTCGCTTCGGCCTGCGGGACGCCCGGGCCTTGGAGTGCCTGTACGGCGGTGTCGCCCAGCTGCGCGACGGCATGGCTGGCCACGACAGGCCAGGTCTCTGCGGCGGGCGTGCGCGGTGCCGCATCTGGGGCCACGTTCGCGGCAACGGATGCCACTGGCGCGGTCGCAGCCGCCGGCACGCCATCGGCCGTGTCCTCCAGCGGCGTGGCGTCCAGCGTGTCGCTGTCCCAGCTGGCGATCAGTTGGCCCAGGCGCTGGTGCAGGCGCGTGCCGGAGCCCCGGCTGCCTTCCAGCACGCGCTGAAGGCTTTCCTTCTTGCGCGCCATCGTCCACTGGCGTCCACCTCGCTCGGCGCCCCGCACCACGCGCGAGATCAGCGTCGACCAGCGCTCGCCTTCATCGTGATCCCGTTCGGCCAGGTCGGCGGCCACCGCCGCAGGCTGCGACGGCAGGCCGCCTTCAGCCTCGTAGGCCTGGCGGAAGTTGTCGGGCGTGGGTTCCAGGCGTTGCTCTGCCAGGCGGCGCAGCGCGGCCTTGGCCAGCAGGGCAGGCGTCTGCCCCTCGGTCGTCTTGCCGGGAATGGACATGGGGTTCAATGCGAAGAAGGGGGCGACAGGCCGTCGTGCGTGGGCTCGTCGTCGGTGATGCGGGGCAGCAGGTTGACGGTCTGCGAGTCGCGCACCCACTGGCTCAGTTCATGCGCGGGCATCGGGCGGGCAAACAGAAAACCCTGGCAGATGTGGCAACCCAGGTCGTACAGCACCTTCATTTGCGACTCCTGCTCCACGCCTTCCGCAATGACGCGCAAACCGAGTGCGCGGGCCAGCGCGATGATGGCCGACACCACGGCCGAACTCTGCGGGGTGTCGCCCAGGTCGTGCACGAAGGAGCGGTCGATCTTGAGCTCGCTGATCGGCAGGGTGGTGAGGTAGGCGAGCGAAGAGTAACCGGTGCCGAAGTCGTCGATCGAGATCTGCGTACCGAGTTGGTTGAGCCGGTGCAGGGAGGGCACGACGCCTTGCAGGTCCTTCATCAGGCCGGTTTCGGTGATCTCGAGCTCGATGGCGCGCGGGGTGACCCCTTCGCGGGCCAGGATGCTTTCCACGCGTTCGACCAGATCGGGTTGCTCGAACAGCCGGCTGGGCAGGTTGACCGCGATGGACGAGTCGAAGCCGAACTCGTTCTGCCAGGCGCGGGCCTGGCGGGCCGCCTCGCCGATGGCCCACAGGCTCATGTTGTTGATCAGGCCGGTCGCTTCGGCCAGCGGGATGAAATCACCGGGCGGCACCAGCTGCCCGTTGCGCCGCCAGCGCATCAGCGCCTCCGCGCCCACCATGCGGCTGGTGCGCACGTCGATCTTCGGCTGGTAATACAGCACCAGCTCCTGGCGCTCCAGCGCCTTGTGCAGGGCGGTGTCGAGGTCGAGTCGAACCCGGCCCTTGCTGGCCAGCTGCGGGTCGTACATCTGCACGGCGTTGCGGCCCTGCGTCTTGGCCAGGTCCATGGCCACGTCGGCGTGGCGCAGCAGGTCGGGCACGTTCAGGCCGTGTCCCGGAAACACCGCGACGCCCACGCTGGCCGTGATGAAGCATTCCTGCCCCGCGGCCATCATGGGCTCGCGCAGCGCGTCCAGCAGGCGTTGACCGGTGGCCATGGCCTCCGCGTCGGTGCCCACCTCGGGCAGCAGCACCACGAACTCGTCGGCGCCCAGGCGGCCCACCGCTTCCAGGGTGCGATGGGTGCGCTGGCCGAGCATCTCCATGCCGCCTTCGATGATCTGGTCGGAATGGCGCACACAGTTGCGCAGGCGGCGTGAGACTTCGATCAGCAGTTCGTCGCCGGCATGGTGGCCGAGGTTCTCGTTGATGATCTTGAAGCGGTCCAGCCCGATCTGGAGCAGGGCCACACAATGGTTCTGGCGCTTGGCGTGTTCAATGGCGCGCTCGGCCCGCCAGAAGATCTGGCGGCGGTTCGGCAGCCCGGTCAGGGTGTCGAAGTTGGCCAGGTGCTTGATCTTGTCTTCGGCAATGCGGCGGTCTGTCACGTCCTGCACGATGCCGGTGTAGCCGATGATGTTGGCCAGCTCGTTGAACTCGGGCTCGGCCTCGATGTGCAGGATGCGCTGGCGACCGTCCATCAGGTTGACCTGGATGTCGTTGCACAGCACGGTGCCGTGGTTGAGCACCTCGCGCAGGATGCGGCGGAAGCCCTTCTGATCCTCGGGCGGCATCATGCGGATGATGCGACGCAGGCCCAGTCGGTCATACGGACCGAGGCCGAACACGCGCAGGCCTTCCAGCGAAAAGACCAGATCGCCGACGCCGCGGCGCCAGTCGAAGCTGCCCATGCGGGCCAGTTCCTGGGCGCGCGCCAGTTTGAACTTGCTGCGCTCCAGTTCGGTGCGGGTCCGGGCGGCGCGCAGCAGGTAGCGCAGCCGGCCGGCCAGCAAGCTCCACTGCGTGCTCTTCACGAAGAAATCGGTCGCGCCCACCTCGTAGGCGCGTGTGATGGACGCCTCGTCATCCAGCCCCGTGAGCATCAGCACCGGGATGGTCTCGAACCCGGGGAGCTGCCGCAGTTCCTGGCAGGTCGCGAACCCGTCCAGGCCGGGCATGACTGCGTCCAGCACCACCACGTCAGGCAGGTAGTCGGCAATCATCTGCAGGGCCTGCTCGCCGCTGCCCGCTTCGGTCACGGCAAAGCCACGTTCACGCAGGGCGATTGACGTCAGCAGCAGGTTGACCTCGTCGTCGTCGACAAGGAGCACCCGCGGTTGTTCGTCGGGATCGTCCGGCGCGAAGTGCGAGCCGAACGTCATCTCGCCGACTCCATCAGGGCACGAAGCCCGCGCAGCGCCCGTTCCGTCTCTGCGGGGATCTCGCGGATGCGTGGGTTCAAGTCTTCTCCTGTCTGGCGCCGGATCATGTGCTCGATTTCGGCGCACAGCTGCGACAACTTGAGCGCGCCGATGCTGGCCGACGAAGACTTCAGTGTATGCGCGACATGCAGGATTGCGGTCTGGTCCTGTGCGCGCATGGCATCTTCGAGCTGGGGCAGCATCCGGCTGACCGAGGTTTCGAACGCGCCCACGACGCGCTCGAGCAGCCGGTTGTCGCCGCGTGGGTCGAGCTCGCGCAGGCGTTTGAGCGCCTCGGCATCAAGCACGGAGGCGTCGGCGTCTGCTGCGGCAGCGGTGGAGGGCGGTTCCGAGGGGTGGTCGGGCGAGCCGGTGGGCAAAACAGGGTTCACGGTCGCTGGGTTGTATACCAGTGTCGGCGAGGGGGCGGGGGACACCGGTTCGGTTGTCGCCTTTGAATCCCTTTCCGCTGGGAATTCTGGCGTTGCGGGCGTGGCCTCGTCGGCACGCTGCGTGTGTTCCATGAGGATCTTCTGCAGCTGACTCTGACGGAAGGGCTTGGAGAGGTAGTCGTCAAAGCCCAGGCTCAGGAAGCGCTGTTCGTCGCCTTCCAGCGCGTTGGCGGTGACCGCGATCACCGGCGTCTGGCTGGGGGTGACGAAATGAAAGCGCGTGGTGGAGCCGCGACGGAACCACGTCAGCGCCTCGATGCCGTCCATGCCGGGCATCTGGATGTCCATCAGCACCAGGTCGAACCGGTGCTCGCCGAGCTTGCGCAGCCCCTCGAGGGCGGAGCTGGCCACCCGCACGTCGCAGCCCAGGCGCTTGAGCATCTGGCTGCACACTTCCTGGTTGACGGTGTTGTCCTCGATCACCAGCACGTGCTTGCCCAGGTGGGGCAGGTCGGCGCCGCTGTCGATGCCCAGTTCGGCGGTGATGCCCAGGATGGCCTGGCGCAACTCGGCCTTGCGAAGCGGCTTGGGCACGAACCGCTGGAATCCGACTTCGTGGGCCCGCTTCACGTCGTCGGGTGACGACACCGACGACAGCAGCACCATCTTCAGGTGGGGGTGACGCCCGCTGTCCTTCAGCGCCTCGGCCAGGCCGAGACCATCGAGTTCCGGCATGTTCATGTCGACGAGCGCCAGGTCGAAGGTGCCGTCGGGACAGCCGGCCGCCGTGAGGATGTCCAGCGCCTCGCGGCCGTTGGTCGCCTGGGTGACCTTCATGCCCCACGCGGTGAGCATGTTCTCGATCACGGTGCGGTTGGTTTCGTTGTCGTCGACCACCAGCACGTGGAAGGCGGGCATGTCGGGCTCTTCCAGCATGGCCATGTCGGCCTGGGTGTCGCCCACCCGCACGGGGATGCGGAAGACGAACTCGGAGCCCACGCCGGGCGCGCTGTGCGCCTCGATGGTGCCGCCCATCAGCTCGACCAGCTGCTTGGAGATGGCCAGGCCCAGGCCGGTGCCGCCGTAGCGTCGCGACATGCCGGTGTTGGCCTGCACGAAGGCACTGAACAATCGCGGCAGCATGTCCTGCGGGATGCCGATGCCGGTGTCGCGCACCATGAACTCGAGTTCGATCTGCGTGGCGGCCGCGTTCGAACTGCTCTGTCCGATGGCACGGCGAATGTCGACGACGACCTCACCGTGCTCGGTGAACTTGATGGCGTTGGCCACCAGGTTGGTGAGGATCTGGCGCAGGCGCAGCGGGTCACCGTGGATGACCGACGGGAGGCTGGGCTGCTCGCGGAAGCTCAGTTCCAGGCCCTTTTCATGGGCGCGGGGGGCCATCAGCTCGAGCGTGTCCTCGACCAGCGTGCGCAGCACGAAATCGCTCGTGGCCAGTTCGAGCTTGCCGGCTTCGATCTTGGCGAAGTCGAGGATGTCGTTGATGATTTCGAGCAGGCTCTCGCCCGAGCGGTAGACCGCCTGCGCAAAGCGGCGCTGCTTGTCGTTCAGCGGCGTGCCCAGCAGCAATTCCGTCATCCCCAGGATGCCGTTCATGGGGGTGCGGATCTCGTGGCTCATGTTGGCCATGAACTGGCTCTTGGCCAGGCTGGCGGCTTCGGCCAGATCGCGGGCGCGCTGCAGCTCCAGCGCCTGGTTGTGGTCCTCCGTCACGTCGGAGACCAGGCCGTAGAGCCGCAGTTGACCATCAGGCAGGCGCCGCGCGCGGGTGCGGTGGCGCATCCAGCGCATGCCCTTGCCGGGCACGATCATGCGCAGCAGCGCATCTGTGGAGGCCTCGCCCGCTTCCCCCGTTTCTCGCGCTTCCTGCTCGGCCAGCAAGGGCTGGTCTTCGGCGACGACCATGGTGCGCAGGCGGTGCGGCGCGGCATGGATCTCATCGGCGCTCAGCCCGTAGAGAGCCTGGGTGCGCGGGCTGAGGTACAGGTAGCTTGCACGGCGCTCGGTGGCGACGTACACGCCGTCGTCCATCGACTCGACCAGCTCGCGGAAGCGGCGCTCCGACTCCTCCAGGTCGGCCTGGGCCTGGCGCGCCGACGTGATGTCGCGCACCAGCGAGATCAGCAGCCGCGGCATGCCGTTGCCATGGCGCAGGGCAAAGTGCCGCGCGTTGACGACCTTCTCGCCGGCCGGGCTGTGCCAGGTGAAGTCGTGCTCGACGGTCTCGCCTGACGCGATCGCCTCCTCCATGAAGGGGCGGGCCACGTCCAGGCCGCCTTCACCCAGCGCCACCGCGATCGAGCCGCCGACCACCTTGTCGCGCTCGAGGTGGAACTCGACCTCGGTGTAGCGGTTGATGGCCACCACGTTCAGGTTGACCGGATCCAGCACGAACAGGCTGACGGGCAGGTTGCCGAGCAGGGCTTCGAGGAATTCGCGCTCCTGTTCGCGCACGTGCTCCTGGGCCTTGCGCCGCGTGATGTCGTTGAACAGGCAGACGTACTGGCTGCGGCCGCCGGCCTCGTCGAGCATCTGGATGGCATCGATCTCGCCCCAGTAGCGGCTGGCGTCCGGGCCGCCGTCGCGCCGCGATTCGTACGACATGCGGAAGGGCACGCCGCGGGCGAGGTGCGACTGCAACTCGGTGATGCAGGCGTTGTCCGTCACCTCATCGGCCAGCAGATCGGTGAGCTTGCGGCCCAGGGCCTGCTCTTCAGGCCAGCCGGTGAGTGCGACGAAGGCGGAGTTGATCCACTCGATCACCCCGTCCCGGTCGGTGATGGCCACCCCGCTGCTGATGCGCGATGCGACCAGGCCCAGGCGACCCAGGTGCTCGGCATGGCTGGCCATGCGCGCCAGGTTGGCGTCGCGCTGGGCCACAAAGCCAAGCTGGATGGCTGCGATATCCAGCACACGGGTCATCGCCGCGGCCTGCGGGCCGGGGTCGTCGAACTCGAGCAGGGCCAGCGGCCAGCCTTCGATGGCGACGGGCAGGGCCAGCACACGGCGCGTGCCGGCGGGGCGCCAGGCGTAGGGCGGCTGCGCCTGGGCGGGCAGGTCGCTGACGATGGGGCGCAGCTGACCCAGGGCCAGCCCCAGGGGGCGGTCATCCCGGTGCGCGGTGGCGATGGCCGTGACGTCGATGACGTCGTCGCCGTCGTTTCCCGTGTCCATCCACGGTCGCAGCAGGGCCGATTCACCGTTCCAGCCCTCCACGCGCAGGCAGATCCAGGAGGGCGAGCCGAGCGCCTCACTCAGCGCCTGACCGACGCGGTACAGCGCCTGTGGCAGGCTGGGCGCCGCGTGGGCCCCTTCGACGACCCGCTGGCTGAGCGCGAGGAGGTCGCCGGATTCAGCCGGCACCGTGGGGGCGTGCGAGTCGGCGGCCACCGTCGTGAGCCCGCTGCCCTCTCCGATCGAGTCCGGGTCGGCGGTGGTGTCGGCGCGGTGGCGCGCGGCGTAGCCCAATCCGGCCGCAGCCACGGCGGTCAGCATGAGGCCCACGCCCGACAGTCCGCCCAGCCAGCCCGCGGCCACGAGCAGAGCGAGGCCCATGAACAACAGGATCATGGTCCGGGTCGGGCGCATCGTGGGCGTGTTCTGGGGCATTGCCTTGTCATGGTGAAAGCACGGTATCGGGGAAGCGATAAGCGTTCTCATACTGCCGCAGTCTGTGGCAGTCTTCACGTCGACTTTAACCCGTTCGTGAAATCTGCAACCAGCGGAAGAAACCCCCTGCGGGGGGTCCTTACAATGATTTCGATGGCGCGCCCCGAAGATTCGACCCCGAGCAAGAGAGCCGGTTTATCGCACCGGCTGCCCTGGTATGCAGGGTGGATGGGCGTGGCCGTCTTCGGCGTGCTTGTTCTCGCTTATCTCGACAGCGCAGCCTGGGCATTTTCCTTGTGGGTGTTTGCCTGGGTCTGCGCAGGCTGGCTCGGCCTGCAACGGCGCCCGTGGCAGGAGGGTCCGAAATACCCCCCGGGCGTTTCCGGAATTCAGGTCTCGCCTCAGGAAGTCCTCGGCGACCGTTGGCGTGAATGGCTGACCGGCTGGTATTGGCAAACCAATGAAGCCCACAAGTTGCTCGCACTCAAATCTCCGGCGCGTGGCGTCGACGGCACAGATTGGAATGCCCTGTCCGAATTACTCGGGCAGCGCGCCGATTGGTGGCAATGCTGGGGCGATGAGCAGGTGTGGCAGCACCACCCCGAGTTGGCGCGCATGCGGCATTGCATGGCGCAGGGTGACGGGTGGCCTGGTGCCTTGACGGTGCCCGTGCCGCCCGGCTTGCGCATGTTGGGACAAGCCGACCGGGCGGAGGTCTGCCGGGTTCAGGGGGCGCCGCGCTACGCGTCCGACGGCCGGTTGCTGGGCTTCCACGGTGTGATCGAACTGGTGTTGCCACACCAGCAGACGGGCGGCGCCCTCGCCGCCGCACCGCAGGCGATGTCGGAAGCCGAGCAGGAGGCCCTGCGCTATGCGCTGTCCCACGATCTGCGGGCGCCGTTGCGCGTGGTGGAAGGATTCACGCGCATCGTCAAGGAAGACTATGGACGCTTTCTGGATCGCGTCGGGCATGACCATCTGGAGCGCGTGCTGGCGGCCTCGGCGCGCATGAACGGGATGATCGACGCGATTCTGGGGCAGGCGCAACTGGCCGGCACGGAGGTTGCGCGCGAGGAGATCGACCTCAGCACGATGGCGCGGGAGGTGGGCAGCGAACTGGCCCTGCTGGTGCCGTCCCGGTCGCCGGTGAGCCTCAGCGTGACCGATGGGCTGCGCGTCATGGCGGACCCCGCCTTGATGCGCCGCGTGATGGAGAACCTGATCGGCAACGCGCTGAAGTACAGCGCCAAGGTCGAGGCACCGCGCGTGGAAGTGGGCATGATGCCGGCGACCGATCCACCGGTGTATTTCGTGCGCGACAACGGCGCCGGCTTCGACATGCAGCACGCCGACAAGCTCTTCGGGCTGTTTCAGCGCCTGCACAGCGCCAAGGACTTTCCTGGCACGGGGGTGGGCCTGGCGGGCGTGCAGAACATCGTGCGTCGCCATGGTGGCCGCGTGTGGGCTGAGGCACGGCCAGGGGCAGGCGCCTGCTTCTATTTCACGTTGAGCGAAGCGGCCCTGGCGCGCCAGGGTGTGCGCGAACTGGCCTGACCGAGTCAGACACCGGCGCGCGCGGCAGAGCCTAGAGCGAGCCCAGCCCCGCCAGCACTTCCTGGGCATTGAGCAAGCGTTCGCACACCGATTCCAGCGGCCGGTCTTCCGCGCGCGCTTGCTGCGCCAGGCGCTCAAGCGCCTGCTTGCGCGAAACCGAATGGCGGTGCATCACGATGCCGATGGCCAAGGGCACGGGGTCGTGCAGCGGGTCGGAAGCCGACGTGGGTGTACTGAGGGGCGAGGCCTGCTCGCCCGGTGTGCTGCGCGCTTGGCCGCGGTTGGCAAAGGCGGCCTCGACGGCCGGCACGATCTGCTGGATGTCGAGCGGCTTGACCAGGTAGGTGAGGGCGCCCAGTTCCTTGACCTGCTTGATGGTGCCTTCGTCGGCAAAAGCGGACAGGAACATGAAGGGGATCTGGCAGTACTCGCGCAAGTAGGCGGCGACGTCGAAGCCGGTCTTGCCTTCCATGCGGATGTCGAGCAGCGCCAGTTCGGGCTTGTGTTCGCGTGCGAGCAGGATGGCGTCGTCGCCATTGTCGGCGTCGATGACGTCATAGCCCGCCTGCGACAGGCCGTGCGTCAGGGTGGCCAGCACCAGCCGGTCGTCATCCACCACCAGGATTTTTCCTTTGTGATTCACTCAAGTCCTCTGCGGGCTGCCCGTCGATCGCGCAAAGTCATGATTGTGGCCAAAGCGTGATCTGCTGACCAGTGCCTTCGGCGCACACCGGTGGGGGGGGCGCGACGAGGTGGATGCCCGGCGGATTCAGTTCGATGCGGGTCCGCACCACCTCGCCGTGCTGCGCGAGCGTGAGCCGGGCGCTGCGGCGTGGCAGGAGCGCACGCACCAGCCCGAGGCCGGACACGCCACCACGTACGCGGTCGAGGCTGAATTCGGGCGGCAGCTGCCCCGGGTTCAGGATGTCGATGCACACGGCCTGCTCGGTGGACACCAGCATGCACTGCAGCGGCGTGGGGCCGGGCCCGTGCTTGTGTGCGTTGGTGAGCAGTTCGTTGAGGCTGAGCGCGATCGGGATCGACTCGGCCTCGGGCAGCAACCAGTCACATGCGCGTGGCCCCTCCATCTGAAGGCTGATGGGGCGGCCGAAGGTGCGCTGGACCGATTGGGCGATGGCCTCGATCACGCTGTGCAGGCGCAGCGGGCCGCCGGTGCCGACCTGCAGGCCGTAGACCTGTGCAATGGCCTGCACCTGCCCGACCACCTCGGAGATGGCGGGGGCCACCTCGGGCTTGCGGGCGGCAATCTGCTGCAGCAGGCCGGCCACGCCCTGCAGGTTGTTCTTGATGCGGTGGTGCACTTCGCGCACCAGCATCTCGCGCTGCGCGATGGCGGCGTCCAGCCGCGCCTTCTCGGCTGCCCGCTGCTCGGTGATGTCCGAGGCGACCACGAGCAACTGGTCGGTGGCCTCGCCCTCGTGACGCAGCGGCAGGTAGTTGACATCCCACACCTGCGGGCCGCTGCGTGCCTGCAGCAGGTATTCGCGGTGAATGGCTTCGCCGGTATCGAGCGCGGCCTGCATGTCGGCCCGCAACGCGCGCGCCCGGTCGGGGTCGTACACCTGCTCGGGCGTGCGGCCCAGTGCGCAGCCGGTCTCCAGGGCCATGTAGGCCGCAGCGGCCTGGTTGGCCTGCACCAACGTCAGTTGTTCGGCATCGACCAGCTGGATGGCCATGGGCGCCATCTCGATGATGCGCTGCAGCGTGGCCTGGGCCTCGGCAGACTGCGCCTCTGCCTGACGGCGGCGGTCGATGTCGAGCAGGGCGTAGGTGGTCTGGCGGCGGTTGTGCTGGCCGTAGGTCACGACCGCGTTGCCCACCACCCAGAACACACGTCCGTCGCGGCCGACCACCTGGCATTCGAAGGTGTGAGACTGGCCGTCCTGCAACTCGTCGAGGTAGTCGGTCAGCCGGAACGGGTGGTCGAGGTCGGGCGTGGCCACGGTGCTCAGGGGCTGGCCGATGAAGTCGGCCAGGTCGCCGCCGAACATGCGGCGCGCAGAGCGGTTCATCCAGGCGATGCCGTTGCGCTCGATGGTGACGATGCCGACAAACACCGAATCGAGGATGGCGCGGGTGCGGTCGGCCTGCAGCGTCAGGTCCTGCTCCGCGCGGTGTCGGGCATCGACGTTGACGAACGAGGCGATGAAGCCCTCATCGGCACGCTGCGCATGCACCAGGCGCAAGGCCATCTCCGTCCACAGCGTGGTGCCGTTGGCACGGCGCAGGGCACGCTCGCCATGCCAGTGCCCCTGGCTGCGCAACTGGCTCATCACCTCCGGGTCACGGGCCTGGTCGGTGTCGTTCGCATACAGGCTGATCAGCGGCCGGCCGGCCAGCGTGGTCGCGTCCTCGTCGATCAGGTGCGAGAGGGCGGGGTTGGCGCTCTGGATGAGCCCGTCGCGGACGAACGCGATGCCGACGCCGGACAGCGAGAACATCAGATCGCGGTCGCGGCCCAGTGCCTCGAGTTGCGCCTGCTGGTTGCGCAGCCGGGTCACGTCCGACAGGACGGCGATCACCTCCAGCGGCTGAACCGACTGCCCCAGCCTCCGGATCGACAGCGTGTAGCAGCGCGGCGTGAGGCCGGGGACGCTGATCTCCAACTCGTTCTCGAACTGTCCGTCCTTCATCAGCTCGGCCGAGGCCCGCGCCACGACGTGGTTGATGCGGGGATCGCTTTCGAGCAGGGCGTCGAGGCTCTGGCCGGTCATGGTGCCCGGCTGGATGCCCAGCATGCGCTCGAACCGGCGGTTGCAGCGCACCAGGGTGTTGTCGCGCAGGTAGGCGATGCCGGCGGGAGAGCTTTCGAGGATGGTCGCCAGCTCGTACAGCAGCTGGCCCTGCTGCGCAGTCAGCCCGCTGGCCTGCGGAGGAATGGGGCGCGTGAGCGCGGCCTCCCGGATGGCGCAGAGGAAGCGGCGGCCCTGCGGGCTGTCGGTCGCCCACACCTGGCTGTGGAGGGCGACGGTCGGCTGGCCGGCACGGGGCACCGTGACCTGGGCCTGCATGGGGGTGTCGCCCGCCGCCAGCGCCATCAGGGTCAAGGGGGCGTCCCAGCCGCACAGTCGCTGCAGGGCAGCCTGGGCCTGCTGCAGGTCGCTGCCGGGCGTCGGGGGCGCGTCCAGCAGCGCCGCGACGGCCGCGTTGGCCCGCCGCACCTGGCCTTGTTCGTCAAACTCGATCAGGGCGAGCGGCACCAGATCGAACCAGGCGTCATCGACCGCGGGCGGGCTGTGGGGCAGCATGGGGTGGCAGAGGTCAGGCCTTGGACTGCACGGTGACCCCGGGCAGCTTGCTGGAATAGTCCTTGGGCAGCTTCGACATCAGGGCTGCGGCCTGGCGTGCCATGGCCTTGTACAGCCCGGCCAGCTCGCCATCCGGCTCGGCCACCAGCGTGGGCTGGCCACTGTCGGCCTGCTGGCGGATCTTCAGGTTCAGCGGCATCGAGCCGAGCAGCGGGACGTTGAACTCCGCGGCCATGCGCTTGCCGCCGTCCTCGCCGAAGATGTGTTCCTGGTGGCCACAGTTCGGGCAGCAGAACACCGCCATGTTCTCGACCACGCCGAGCACGGGCACGCTGACCTTCTCGAACATCTGCAGGCCCTTCTTCGCGTCCAGCAGGGCGATGTCCTGCGGCGTGGTCACGATGACGGCGGCCGTCAGCGGCGAGCGCTGGCAGATGCTCAGGTGGATGTCGCCGGTGCCGGGCGGCAGGTCGACCACAAGGTAGTCGAGCGGTTCGTCCGGATGGCCCCAGTTGGTCAGGCGCAGCAGCTGGTCGAAGGCCTGGCTGGCCATCGGGCCGCGCCAGATGGTGGCCGACTGGTTCTCGACCAGCAGCCCCATGGACATCATCTGCAGCCCGTGGTTGGTGGGTGGGTTGATGGTCTTGCCATCCGGGCTCTCGGGCTTGCCGCTCAGGCCCAGCATCATGGGCTGGCTGGGGCCGTAGATGTCGGCGTCCAGCATGCCGACGCGGGCGCCTTCTGCCGCCAGCGACAGCGCCAGGTTGACGGCCGTGGTGCTTTTGCCGACACCGCCCTTGCCGGAGGCCACGGCCAGGATGTTCTTCACGCCGGGCAGCAAGGCCTGGCCGCGCGTGGCCGCGTGCGTACGGATGTCGGTGCGCCAGCTCACGTCCAGGCCAGTGATGCCGGGGACTTCTTTCAGGGCGGCTTCCACCAGGGCCGTGTAGGCCGGCCACTGCGAACGCGCCGGGTAGCCCAGCGAGATCGCCACGCGGGCCACACCCTGGTCGACGGTGAGCGACTGGAGGTGGCGGGTGCTCACCCAGTCCTGGCCGGTCAGCGGATCGGTGACGGTGCGCAGGGCATCAAGGGCGGCGGTCTCGAGGGGCGTGGGGGCGTTCATGGTGGACTGCATGCAATTCTTTCCGGCTGGCCAGTCTAGCGCGGCCTAAAATCGCGGACTCCCTCCAGATTGAACGCAGGGTCTTGTGTCCGTCGCATCGACGCGTCGGCCGGGGCCCGGATGCCGCCTGCCACGCAACCATGCCACGCCAGCTCTTCGTCACCACCGCGCTGCCCTACGCCAACGGCCACTTCCACATCGGCCACATCATGGAGTACATCCAGGCCGACATCTGGGTGCGGTTCCAGCGCATGCAGGGCCACCAGGTGCACTTCGTGGGCGCCGATGACGCCCACGGCGCGCCCATCATGATCGCGGCACAGAAGGTCGGCAAGACCCCGCAGCAGTTCGTGGCCGACATTGCCGCCGGCCGCAAGCCGTATCTGGACGGCTTCCACATCAGCTTCGACCACTGGTCGTCGACGGACAGCCCGGAGAACCACGAGCTGGCGCAGAGCATCTACCTGGCCCTGAAGGACCAGGGCCTGATCGACGTGCGCCCTGTTCAGCAGTTCTTCGACCCCGAAAAGGGCATGTTCCTGGCCGACCGCTTCATCAAGGGCGAGTGCCCGAAGTGCGCGGCCAAGGACCAGTATGGTGATTCGTGCGAGGTGTGCGGCGCCGTCTACGCGCCCACCGAGCTGAAGAACCCGTACTCGGCCCTGTCGGGCGCCACGCCGGTGCTCAAGACCTCGGACCACTACTTCTTCAAACTGTCCGACCCGCGCTGCCTGAACTTCCTGCAGGAGTGGACGCAGGACGGCAAGCTGCAGCCGGCCGTCAGCAAGAAGATCAAGGAGTGGTTCACCAAGGACGAGAACGGCGAGGGCGGCCTGGGCGACTGGGACATCAGCCGCGACGCGCCTTACTTCGGCATCGAGATCCCTGGGGCACCGGGCAAGTACTTCTATGTGTGGCTGGACGCGCCCATCGGCTACCTGGCCTCGCTCAAGAGCTATTTCGCAGCCGGCGGCCCGAAGGCCAAGTACGGGGAGGCCCGCTCGTTCGACGAGTTCATGGCCGACCCGGCCGTGGAGCAGGTGCACTTCATCGGCAAGGACATCACCTACTTCCACACCCTGTTCTGGCCCGCGATGCTGAAGTTCAGCGGCCGCAAGCTGCCGAACCAGGTGAACGTGCACGGCTTCATGACCGTGAACAACGGCGAGAAGATGTCCAAGAGCCGTGGCACGGGCCTGGACCCGCTGAAGTACCTGAGCATCGGCATGAACCCCGAATGGCTGCGCTACTACATCGCCGCCAAGCTCAATGCGAACGTGGAAGACATCGACTTCAACAAGGACGACTTCATGGCCCGGGTCAACTCCGACCTGATCGGCAAGTTCGTCAACATCGCCAGCCGGGCCGCGGGCTTCATCGCCAA
The DNA here is from genome assembly GCF_003100395.1 of Aquabacterium olei. Lineage (NCBI taxonomy): Bacteria > Pseudomonadati > Pseudomonadota > Betaproteobacteria > Burkholderiales > Sphaerotilaceae > Aquabacterium > Aquabacterium olei. Next base: position 2,442,539 of record NZ_CP029210.1, on the reverse strand, counting down.
GCGCTTTGAAGGCAAGCTGACCGCGTCGCTGGGCGACGATGGCCAGCAGCTGCTGGCCACGCTGCAGGCCGGTCGCGCCAGCATCGTCGAGCAGTACGAGGCCCGTGAGCTGGGCAAGGTGCTGCGCGAGATCATGCTGCTGGCCGACCGCGTGAACGAGTACGTGGACGCCAACAAGCCCTGGGAGCTGGCCAAGCAGGAGGGCATGGACGCCCGCCTGCAGGAAGTCTGCACCGTGTGCATCGAGGCCTTCCGCCTGCTGAGCATCTACCTCAAGCCCGTGCTGCCCGCGGTGGCCGCCAACGTCGAGGCCTTCCTGAAGGTCGAGCCGCTGACGTTTGCCAGCGCCGAGCAGCTGCTGGGCGCCCACACCATCGGCACCTACCAGCACCTGATGCAGCGCGTGGACGTGAAGATGCTGGATGCGCTGTTCGAGCCGCCGCCTGCACCGGTGGTGGAAGTGCCCAAGCCGGGCGGTGAGGACATCGCCCCCACCATCACCATCGACGACTTCGTCAAGGTGGACCTGCGCATTGCGAAGATCGTCAACGCCGAGCTCGTGGAAGGCAGCACCAAGCTGCTGCGCCTGACGCTGGACGTGGGCGAGGGCCGCCACCGCAACGTGTTCAGCGGCATCAAGGAGGCCTACCAGCCCGAGCAGCTGATCGGCAAGCTCACCGTGCTGGTGGCCAACCTGGCACCCCGCAAGATGAAGTTCGGCGTGAGCGAAGGCATGGTGCTGGCCGCGTCGCACGCCGATGAAAAGGCCAACCCGGGTGTGTATGTGCTCGAGCCCTTCCCGGGCGCGGAGCCCGGCATGCGAATTCGCTGAGCCCGCGCGCTGACCGAGGAAGAACGGCCCGGTGTTCCCGGGCCGTTTTTCATTGTCGTGGTGCGTCAGGCGATCATGCGACCTGCTGCAGCAGGCGGGCCAGCAGGTCGAGCTGCAGCAGGGTGGTGTCGGTGGACCTCGCCAGCGTCACCGCCTCGTTGCCGGACGCCAGTTGCCGCGGTGCCGGCCGCAGCGCGTGGTACAGCGCCGTCACTTCGCCGGTCAGATCGTCGGGCAGCGCGAGCCATTGCAGGCGGCGCAAGCCCACCGCCGCGGCGCGCACCCAGGCGCGCACGTCCGATGTTTCGTCCGCAGCCACTTCGCTGAGGTTCAGGCCGACCTGTTCCAGCGCGGCGTTCAGCGCGGCCACCCGACGTGCGTCCGGCGTGGCGGGCGTGCCCGGGCGGGGGGCGGGTGTCCGTCGGCGCACGGGCGGCACCGGGCTCGGCGTGCCGGACGCGGCCTCACGGGCCAGCTGGTCGCCGCGGTGGGCCTTGGTCTGGGCATCGAGCCACAGGCCGTGCGCGGTCACCCAGTCCCGGGCGGCCGCGAGCACGGCGGCGGGCTCGCCGTCCACCAGTTCGATCTCCAGTTCGCACACCGGCCGTCGTAGCGTGCCGGCCTCGATCCAGCCCTCGTCCAGGGCCAGCTCGACCGTGCCCAGCGTCTGCCCAGCGGCCGTGACCGGCACGCGGGCGCGACGCCGGCGGATGTCGGTGCGGTACAGCGCCTGCAGCCCGGTCTGCGCGCCCTGCGGGTCGGTGTCCGGGTTCCAGGCCAGATCGCGCATCAGTGCGGCGCGGGCTTCGCCCTCGTGCAGCGCGAGGTCAGGCCAGGGCGCCTGCCCGTCGGCCGCGGGGGACACCGTCCGGTTGTCTTCCAGCCGGGTCAGGGCGTTGACGCCAGCCGCCTTGAGGGTCTGCACCCGCTCGTCGTCTTCGCGTCGCACGCGCAACGCCGCCCGGGCGCGTGCCAGTTTGCGGTCCGGCGTGTCGAAGTAGGCGGCCTGCAGCACCTGCGGCGGCGCCTCGCCGCCGGGAAGGGCGGCCACGGCGACCCGCACGGCGTCCAGCGCGTCGGCCGGGATCTGGAATTTCAGCTCGATTTCCTGCATGGACGAATTGTCTCGTTCCGGGGCACACCAGAGCCGTGCGGGCCGATAAAATGTCGGGTTGCTCCACGTTCATTTCACTGGAACCGTCCATGCCGCTTTTCTGGAAACCCTACAAGTCCGACGCGACGCAGTTCATCGACAGCCTCAAGCAGCGTGACCCCCAGCTGGAAGCCCGTCAGCGCGAAGGCCGTGGCCTGCTGTGGGACAAGGCCATCGACCGCGAGGCCCAGCAGGACTGGCGCGAGGCCCGTGTGCCCCAGAAGCCCTACGTCTACCAGACCAAGGCCTGAGCCCGGCCGGCTCACCTGACCGTTTTCGCCGCACGGTGAACCCGGACACCATGGCTGCCGACGCGGACGGCGGCCTGCCCGCGCCCCCGCTGGACGAGCAGGGTCTGCCCGAGGTCGTGGACCACGTGGCGGTGGCGCGCCTGTATGGCGAGCCGCTGTTCTCGCTGCCGACCGACCTCTACATCCCGCCGGATGCGCTGGAAGTCTTTCTGGAGGCCTTTCAGGGCCCGCTGGATCTGCTGCTGTACCTGATCCGCAAGCAGAACTTCAACATCCTCGACATCCCGCTGGCCGACCTGACGCGCCAGTACCTGGCCTACGTCGACCAGATCCGCAAGCGCAACCTCGAACTCGCCTCCGAGTACCTGCTCATGGCGGCCATGCTCATCGAGATCAAGTCGCGCATGCTGCTGCCGCCCAAGCCCTCCGAGGATGGGCAGGAGCCGGAAGACCCGCGTGCCGAACTGGTGCGCCGCCTCATCGAATACGAGCAGATGAAGCTGGCCGCGGCCGGCCTCGACCAGCTGCCGCTGCTGGGCCGCGATTTCATGCGGGTGCAGGTGCACTCCGACCCGTCCCTGGTGGTGCGCCATCCCGATGTCACCCTGGCCGACCTGCGCGAGGCCTGGATGGACATCCTCAAGCGCGCGCGGCTGCACACGCACCACACCATCACCCGCGAGGAGCTGTCGGTGCGCGAGCACATGGGCATCGTGCTGCGCACACTGCAGGGCCAGCGCTTCGTCGAGTTCGCCGACCTGTTCGACGTGACGCGGGGCACGCAGGTGCTGGTGGTGACCTTCATCGCCCTGCTGGAGCTGGGCAAGGAAGGCCTGCTGGACATCACCCAGGCCGAGGCGTTCGCGCCCATCTACGTGCGCCTGGCCTACCGCCCGGCCTGAACGGGGGGGCGACCGAGCCCTGCCGTGAGCCGGGGCCGCGCGCAGGGTCTGACGCCTTGCCGCCCCGTCGCCTGCAGCCCTGGCCTAGAATCGCGCCACTTCCGGCGGAGCCCGGGCCCCGGACACCCTGGACGGCGGCCACGGGCCCCCTCAGCTGAGGACAGACCATGAGCAGCACAGCCGCGCCCGCGCGCAAACCCGTGACCCTGCACCGCCTGCGCGAGATGCACGCACAGGGCGAGAAGATCACCATGCTGACCGCCTACGACGCGACTTTTGCGCGCCTCGTGGACGACGCCGGCGTGGACAGCATCCTGGTGGGCGATTCGCTCGGCATGACCGTGCAGGGCCACACCAGCACCGTGCCCGTGTCGCTCGACGACATGGTTTACCACACCCGCTGCGTGGCCCGCGGCAACCGTGCAGCCTGGGTGGTGGGTGACCTGCCGTTCGGCAGCTACCAGGAAAACCGTGAGCAGGCCCTGCGCAGCAGCGTCGCCCTGATGCAGGCGGGCGCGCACATGGTCAAGCTCGAAGGCGGCGGCTGGACGGCCGAGACCGTGCACTTCCTGACCGAACGCGGCGTGCCCGTGTGTGCCCACCTGGGGCTCACCCCGCAGAGCGTGCACGCGCTCGGCGGCTACCGCATCCAGGGGCGCGACGAAGCGGGTGCCACCACGCTGCGCCGCCATGCGCGCGAACTCGCCGATGCGGGCGCGGCCATGATGGTGCTGGAGCTGATGCCATCGCAGGTGGCGCGCGATGTGCAGACCGACAACCCCGGTGTCATGACGATCGGCATTGGCGCGGGGCAGGGCACGGCCGGCCAGGTGCTGGTGCTGCACGACATGCTGAACCTGACCCGTGGCAAGCTGCCCCGTTTCGTACGCGACTTCACCGCCGAGGGCGGCTCGGCTGAAGAGGCCATCCGCCGCTATGTCGCGGCCGTCAAGAACGGCAGCTTCCCCGACGAAACCCTGCACGGCTACTGAGCCCCACGCCCCATGAAGGTCATCCACACCATTGCCGAGCTGCGTGCCACGCTGTCGGCCGCGCCCGCTGCCCCCGTGTTCGTGCCCACGATGGGCAACCTGCATGACGGCCACCTCGACCTGATCCGCCGCGCCCGCGAGCTGGCCGGTGAAAGCGGCAGCCCCGTGGTGGCCAGCATCTTCGTCAACCGGCTGCAGTTCGGCCCCAACGAAGATTTCGACACCTATCCGCGCACGCTGCAGCGCGATGCCGAGCTGCTGACGGCGGCCGGTTGCGACATCCTGTTTGCGCCGTCGGAAGCCGAGCTTTACCCCGAACCGCAAGGCTACAAGGTGGTGCCGCCCAGTGAGCTGGCCGACATCCTGGAGGGCGCCTTCCGCCCCGGGTTCTTCACGGGCGTCTGCACGGTGGTGCACAAGCTGTTCAACCTCGTGCAGCCGCGTGCCGCGGTGTTCGGCAAGAAGGACTACCAGCAGCTCATGGTGATCCGCAACATGGTGCGGCAGATGGGCCTGCCCATCGAGATCGTTGGGGGCGAGACCTTGCGGGCCGACGACGGCCTGGCCCTGTCGTCGCGCAACGGCTACCTCAGCGAAGCCGAGCGGGCCGAGGCCGTCCAGCTCAGTGCCGCCTTGCAGGCCGTGCGTGCGCAGATCACGCAGGCGCGTGACGCGGGTCGGCTGGATGGTGGCGCGGTGCTGGCGCTGGAAGAAGCGACCATGGCCGGCCTGCGCGGTCGCGGCTGGGTGCCCGACTACGTGCTGGTGCGCCGCCAGCGCGACCTGCTGCCGGCCGCCGATGCCGAACTGGCCGCGGGCGAGCCCCTGGTCTGCCTGGCCGCAGCGAAGCTGGGCAAGACCCGCCTGATCGACAACCTCGAGATCTGAGCCGGGCTCAGGTGACGGCCTGATCTTTCAGGCTGAGCAGGAAGTCGATGGCTTCCTGCTGGACGCGGCTGCGGCGCATCGGCGGCAGGCTCTGCCAGATGCGCCGGCCGTAAGGCTTGTCGATCAATCGCGTGTCGCAAATCATCAGCACGCCGTGGTCGCGCTCGCTGCGGATGAGCCGGCCCGCACCCTGCTTGAGCGCAATGATGGCCTGCGGCACCTGGTGTGACATGAAGGGGTTGCCGCCCTGTTGCTGCAGCAGCTCCAGCCGCTTGGCCAGCACCGGATCGTCGGGCGGTGCGAACGGCAGCTTGTCGATGATGACCAGCGTGAGGGCATCGCCCTTGACGTCGATGCCTTCCCAGAAACTGTGGCTGCCGACCAGCACGGCGTTGCCCGCCTTGCGGAAGTCGTCCAGCAGGGTGGGGCGGGGCGCGTCGCCCTGTTGCAGCACCGGATACGGGTCGCCAGCGTCGGCCAGCAACTGGCGCAGTCGCTCGGTGGCGCGTGCCACGGCCCGCAGGCTGGTGCACAGCAGGAAGGCTCGGCCTTGGTTGGCCCGGATCAGCGGCAGGGCTGCGTCCACCACGGCGTCGGTGTGTCCCGGGTCACTGGGCTGCGGCAGGCTGTGCGGCACGTACAGCATGGCCTGGTTGGGGTAGTCGTACGGGCTGGACCAGGCCTGGCAGTGTGCGTCTTCCAGCCCCAGCGCCTCGGTGAAGTGGTGGAAGTCGTTGCGCACAGCCAGCGTGGCCGAGGTGAACACCCAGGCCTTGCGCGGCACGGTGGTCGGGGCACGCTCGGTGCTCGCGGATGACGCCGCCGGTGTTGTGCTCGGCGCCGTCTCCACGGCCTCGCTGCCGGCCATCAGGGCTTGCAAGTCATCCAGCTCATCCAGACTGTCATCCTCTGGCTGGGCGCCGGGTTCGGCGCGCGCGTCGGCCTTGTCGAAAAGCGCGTCCAGTTCCGCCGCATGATCCGGGTCGTCGGGCAGCGCGTCGGCGCGGTCTGCGGTCTCGTCATCCTCGCGCTCGTCGGTGTCCAGACCCAGGCGCTGCCGGCGGAACACGTCCGCCACCGAGATGGGCGTGCGGTGCAGCTGCACGCCATGCGTGCCCACGTCCACCCAGCACAGCACGGGCTCGGCCGGGTTGTCCGGTCCCCCCCAGGCACACAGGCGTTGCAGCAGCTCGTCGGCGCGGCGGTGCAGTTGGGCGAGATCGGGACTGCGGTCGGCCGCCGCATCCAGCACCTCACGCACCTCGCGCAGGGCGCCCCGCACTTCTTCGATCGCCGGAAACAGCAGGTGCGACTCACCCAACTGGGCCTGCGACATGCGCTGCGTCTGTGGACCGAAGCACAGCCGCAGATCGCGCGTGCTGCGGTCCAGCGGTGCCAGCACGTCGTTCCAGTTGGCCGCGTCGCGGGCCTGCGCCTGCCCGGTGGCCAGGGTGTCGCGCAGCAGATCCAGCAGCTGCGCGGTGGACACCGACTGCCCGAAGAACAGCGTGGCGGTGTCGGGCAACTGGTGCGCTTCGTCGAACACGATGGTCTGCGCGTTGGGCAGCAACTCGGGCACGCCTTCCTCGCGCAGCATCAGGTCGGCAAAGAAGAGGTGGTGGTTCACGACCACCACGTCGGCGTCCTGGGCCTCGCGGCGGGCCTTGACCACGAAGCACTCGGCGTGGTGCTTGCAGTCGCTGCCCAGACAGGTTTCGCGCGTGGACGTGACCCGCGCCCAGATGGTGGCGTGCTCGGGTACCTGGGTGCACTCTGCCTTGTCGCCGGTGGGCGTCAGGTGAATGAAGCGGTTCACGATGCCGAGGTCGCGCACTTCCTGTCGGCTCGACAGCAGCGTGGCGTCCTGGTTGGCACGGTCGAGGTGATGCCAGCACAGGTAGTTGCTGCGCCCCTTGAGGAGCGCAACCTTGATCGGCACGGCCAGGGCGTCGCGCACGGCAGGCAGGTCGCGATAGTAAAGCTGGTCCTGCAGGGCCTTGGTGCCGGTCGAGACGATGACCTTGCCGCCCTCCAGCAGCGAGGGTACGAGGTAGGCCGCCGTCTTGCCGACCCCGGTTCCGGCTTCGAGCACCACGGTGCGGGCCTCGCGGATGGCCTGTTGAATGGCCTGCGCCATCTCGATCTGCTCCTGACGCTTGCAGTAGCCGTCAAAGGCGCGGGCCAGGGGGCCGGATTCGGAAAACAGCGTGGGCAGGTCCATGGGGCAGGCGGTCAGGTCAACCGCTATTGTCCCCCTGGAATGAAGCCCCTGCCGCCCACACTGATGGGGTGGCGTGACGCATTGGCCCCCCGCCCCTCAAGGGGTGGTGCGCACCACGCTGGCCTGCAGCGCGCTGCGCAGCGTGTCGAGGCAGTCTCGGCGATGGGCGGCTTCGATGGCATCGCCGCCGCCTGTGGCCGCCAGGCGCGATGCCAGTCGCCGTGCCTCATCGCGCACCACGGCCCGCACGTCGGCGCGCCGGTTGCCGCGCACCACGGCCTGGGCCAGGCGGTTGACGTGCTCGCGCTGCAGGTTGCGGCGCTGCGCCGCGTCCACGGGATGCCGGGGCGGTGCCCAGACCGCGTCGCGCAGCCGCTGGTGCAGTTCGGCGACGGTGAGCGGGCGGCGCTCCTGATCTCGGACCTTGTCGGCGTTGTCGAGCAGCCGTTCTGCCAGTGACTCGGCCATCAGCCCGTCGAGCAGCAGGCGCTGGCGTGTCAGCTCCTGCTCGGCCACCGAAAAGTCGGTCAGCTGTGGCGTGAGGTCGCGCTGGTCCTGGCGGTCGAGGTAGTCCGGTGCCAGGCGCCGCAACAGCGCGGGGGGCAAGCTCACGGCACCCGGTGCCAGCAGTTCATCGAGCAGCAGGGTCAGTGCGGCCCGCTGCTCGGCGGCCGGCAGCGGCACCAGCAGGTCGCGGCCGCTGGCCGGGTCATCGCGGCGGGTGACCAGGCCGCCCACCTGACGCAGCAGGATCTGGCTGGTGCGGCTCAGCTCGCGCAGGCCATAGGCCACGGCGCGGCGGGGCAGGGCGGCGTCATCGCCAGGTTGCGGTGACCGACGCGCCTGCCGATCGAACAGGTCGCGCACGATGGCCAGGCGCTGACGGGCGAACACGACGGGATCGCGGCCCAGGTCGAACGTGAGCGCCTGAGGGTCGAGGCCCAGCAGGTTGTCCTCGTCCGTGCCGAACGCGAGGGCCTCGCGCCAGGCGGGCTCGGCGCTGCGCGCGGCGATGGCGCGCAATGCGGCCGCAGCCTGGGTCGGATCGGCGGGCAGGGGCTTGTAGCCGTATTCGATGGCCCAGAAGTCGTACGGCCCCAGCGTTGTCTGGAACGGGGCAGGGCGAGGCTGCCCGGGCAGCGGCAGGTTGATGGGCGCGTAGTCCATCACCGAGGCGCTGTTACCGGCCCGTGCGCCCAGCGTGGGATGGGCCAGTTCATCGGCGGTGCGCCAGCGCGAGGCCCGGAAGTTGTGGCGCAGGCCCAGCGCGTGTCCCACCTCGTGCATGGTGGTGTCCTTCAGGTAGGCCAGCACGAAGGCTTCAACCTCCGGGCTGTCAGGATCCAGCTCGCCGCGCGTGGCCAGGACGTCGAGCGCCAGGCCGAGTTGCTCGGCAGCGTGTTCGGCATGCTGGCATTGTTCGCCATCGGGATGGCTGTGCCCGGTGTGGCTGCTGGGGCCCTGCAGTGCCGGCAGCCCGCTCAGGTACTGGCTGCGCGCGGTGCGGATGGCGCGAGACGACAGGCTTTCCAGCGCGATGTCGGCGTCGAGGATTTCACCTGAGCGAGGGTCGACATGGCTGGGGCCGATGGCTCCGAAGCTGGGCTCGTTGTTGGCCATCCAGCGGATGGAGGCGCGCCCGGTTTCCAGCGTGTCGAACGGCGTGTCGGCAGGCGGGGTACGGACTTCGATGGCCTTGCGCAGGCCGATGGCCTCGAAGGCCTTGTTCCACTCCAGCACGCCTTCCGTCACGGCAGCGCGGTAGGCCTGCGGAATGCTGGGGTCCAGCCAGAACACGATGGGTTGCACCGGCTCGGACAAGGGGGCGGCCGGGTCCTCCTTGTCGAGCCGCCAGCGGTTGATGAAGCGCTCGCGCGGCGTGCGCCGAAGGTCTTGCGTGAAGTCGACCACGCTGGAGCTGAAATAGCCCACGCGGGCGTCGGCGGGTCGGCGCGGCATCGGTTGGGCCGGCAGCGGGCTGAGCGTGTAGTGCACGTTCACGAACAGGCTGCGCGGGTCGGGGACGGTACCGGGCACGGTCGATCCCGGGGTGCCGGGCGTGGTGCTGCCCGCGCTGATGCCGGCCGTGGCAAAGTGCTGGCTGACCTCGAACACAGTGGCTGTGGCGTCGCTGCGCGCCTGAAGGAGCACGGTGTGGCGTGGGTCGAGGGCATAGCCTTGCCGGTACTGGCGCTGCAGGTGCTGGGCCAGGCCCAGCACGTCCCCGAGCATCAGCGCATTGAGGTCGACCAGCACGGCGCCGTTTTCCGCGTGCGGGGCACTGGCCAGGGGGGCGCTGGCCAGCAGGCTGGGCGAGTAGGCCGCGGCCACGGCCAGTGCCTGCGGCGTGCCTTGCTGCGCGGTGTAGGCGGCGTTCACGGCCAGCAACTGCACCTGCTGCTGCACCTTGCGGAACTCGACCCACTGGGGGCGGCCGACCTGGGCCGAGCGGCTGTGCATGAGCCCCCCGAATACGCCCGCTTCGCCGATGCCCCGCGAGACCTTGGGCGACAGAAAGAGCGGCTTGCCCAGCATCTCGGGCTTGAGCTCCAGCCAGACCTTGTCCTGCTTGCGCCAGACAGGCAGCAGCCCGTCCTGACGCTCGGCTCCTCTGCTCACCTGTTCGAAGGCCGGTGGCGAACCCGGGGATGGTGCCGGGGCGACCGCGACCGTGGCAGAGGGCGGCGCGTTCGCCGCGGGAGCGCCCCCCGGGGCGCCACGCACCCCCACCGTGGTGCAGCCCGTGCTCAGGGCCGCAGCCACGGCCAGAGGCCACAACAGGCCGCGCCTCTGCGGCGGCTCACGGAAAACGGCAGACACTTCAACACGCATCCGGTGACCTTACCACTGGCGGCCCCCGGGCTGACGCTGTCACCCAGACGCAAAAAAACCGGCCGATGCAGATGCAGTCGGCCGGTGGTGGGGCTCAGGGCACCGTCAGAGCGGTGCGCGCACTCACTGGGGTGCCGAGGGGAACCAGTCGCGGATGAAAGCCAGCTCCGGGATGTCGTGGACCAGCAGCGGACCGTAGGACACGATCACGAGGCCGACCGCCATCACCGCCAGGGGCAGGATCCAGCGCTCGTAGCGGCGGTAGAAGCCCAGATGGCGGACCTCCGAGTCAGCCTGGCCCACCTCCTCTTCGCCGATCACCTGGCGTGTCAGCAGCTGGTTGATGGCCACCGGGGGCAGCAGATAGCCCAGCTCGAACGCCACCAGCACCATCATCCAGAAGTGCATCGGATCGATGTTGTTGGCATAGGCAATGGGCGCCAGCGTGCCCGAGACCAGCACCACGGCGCCGAACGGGTCCATGATCATGCCGAGCACCACCTTGGTCACCACCAGGAAGGTCATCGCGGTCCAGTGGTTCTCGAACACCTTCGGGAAGTTGTCCATCACCTCGGAGCGTTCGATCACCCCCCCCATGGCGAGCGACAGGGTCATCAGGCTCAGCAGGGCGCCGATGTGGCCCACCGTCTCATTGGTCGCGTAGCGGATCGAACGTTCGACCCCTTCCTGGCGATGGCTTGCGTAGTCCGGCGTGAGGGCGGTCTTGCCCTTGTTTACCAGCTTGTCGAACACCAGCACGATCAGCAGGATGACCGGCATGATGGTCGGCGCCGTGATCTCGTTGAGCTTGGTGTCCAGCGCGTACTCGTAGATCGCAATGACCGCGACGGTCAGGGCAATGTAGGGCAGGGTGGGCACCATGTGGCGCAGCATCGCGGGGATCGCCACAGCGGGCGATTCAATGCTGGCGCGCTGGGTGCGCAGCATCTGCGAGGCCAGGAAGAACAGCGTCGACGTCAGCAGGAAGACATAGAAGCCCCAGTGGTACAGCGCACTGGTGGTGACCTGCTTGTTGAGCGCCGCAATGAACACCACCAGCAGGCAGGGGCGCAGCACGACGCCCAGCGAGCCCGACATGGCGGTGGCAGCCAGCGCGAACTGCCGCGAGCCACCCGAGGCGCGCACCTCGTGGTAGATGATGCCGCCGGCGGCAATCACGAACACGCCCGATGCGCCGGTGTAGGCCGTGGCCACCGAGGCGCCCAGCAGGATGATGTAGGTCAGCAGCTGCGGCGACAGGCTCCAGGGACGCAGGATGTCCATCAGCAGGTCGATGATGCGGCTCTGCTTGAGCAGCATGCCGGCCCAGATGAACAGCCCCAGGTTCATGAAGATGCTGGGCAGTTCCATCAGCTGGTTGATGTAGATCGCCAGGCCCGCGTGGTGGTTCTTGATGAGGAAGTAGACGCCGGCGACGGTCGCCATCTGTGCATACAGCGGGATGGACAGGATCGCAGTGCCCCAGGTGCCGTCACCATGCGGCGACTTCACCGGCATGATCACGCGCTTCAGGTTGATCACGAGCAGGATCACGAACAGCGCCATCCAGATGTAGTGCAGCAGCGGGTGCTCGACCGGCACACCGGAGTCCAGCAGGATCTGGTAATAGCGAATGCTCGAGAACAGGAGCAGGCCACTGGAGATGGTCTGCGCGACCGACTGCAGCAGGTAGTCCTTCGAATAGTGGCCCGGACGGATGCCGATGTGGTGGAAGCTCAGCGTCGTGCTGACCGCGGCGATCGCCACCATCAGCAGCAGGATCAGCGAACGGTTCTCGGTGCCGAAGTGGAACAGCATGAAGAAGCTGGTCTCGACCGTCCGGTACAGCTTCACCTGCGGCGTCTGGTGCGCGACCACGCGGTTGTAGAGGTCGTGCTTGGCCGCACAGATGGCCTGCGACTGCTCCAGCGAGCGCCGCAGCACGGCCGGGTCGGTGGCCGGCTCGTCGCCGAACAGGTCATCGATGTCATCCCCGCTGCCGGCGGCCGGTTTGCTGCCTTGCCGCTGGATCTCGGCTTCGATGTCGAGTTTTGGATTGCACTCCGGGCGTGATGGCTCGGCGCGCAGCATGAAGTACTGGACCTGTGCTTTCGGGTCGCCGAACATCGATTCGCCGAACTTCAGCAACTGGCCGTGAACCATCTCACCGGTACCGATGATCAGGGTCAGCAACAGCAGGATGAAGACAGGGAGGCTCGACAGCCACTCGAGCGGGGAGCGGCCCAGGAGTTTGCGGGATTCAGCGGGGGTCATGGTCATCGTGGGCCGCTCGGTGGCCGAGCGTTCCTGCAGGCGGGGGTGAGGGAGGGCGTGGCCCTGCGGTCAGCGCAGGGCCTCGGCGAGGCGGGCGAGGGGCCGTGCTTACTTCCAGTCTTCTTCGGACTTGGTCGTGCACTCCGGGTCAGCCGCGTTCACCTTGCAGCGGATCTTCTTGATGACCTTGAGGCCGCGCTTGTCGTACAGGCCCTTCTGCGCGATGTCGATGCGCGACTCGCGCAGCATCAGCGTGTACTTGTAAGCGTTCTCGGGCGAGAGCTCCATCCACGTGGCGGGCGGCACGCTGGCGTCAGCCTGGCGGATGAGCTGCAGCGCGCGGTCGAACTGGGTCATCCAGTAGTTGCGCGAGGCCTGGCCGAAGCCTTCAGGGAACTTGCTGTGGTTCAGCACGACCTGGTAGGTCAGGATCATGATCGGGAAGCGCGCCATGGCGCCGTTCTTGCCGATGCCCTTGTAGAGTTCGAGCGGCTTGTACGCCATGGACGGCGCCGCGATCATGTCGACCGTGCCGTTGTTGAACTTGGTCGAGAAGTTCGTGATGTCGGCCGACACCGGCTGCGCGCCGATGCGCTGGATCATCACGGCCTGGGCCTTGTCGTAATCGAACGAGGCGATGCGCTTGCCGGCGAGGGCCTCGACCGTGTTGATCTTGCGGTCGTTGACGATCGGGTAAGCCGCGCCCAGCGGCGTGATGCCACCGATCTCGTACGGCCCGTCGATCATGAGCTTGGCGGCGGCGGGGTCGGCGTAGGTCTGGATGAGCTTGCGCACCACGTCGTAGCTGCCCGCCATGTCGATCTTGCCGTCGCGCACGATGGTGGTCGCGCCCAGCGTGTCGATGGAGCCAGCCACTGCGTTGAACTGACGGGTGCGGAAGGCCGTGGCGATCACGGCGTCGCACTGGCCGGTGCGGAAGTCTTCCGTGGCCACACGTTCATCGGTGTACCCCTTCAGGTCGATGCTGGCGCCATGCTTCTGCATGGCGACGGCATAGTCCTTCGCCATGTTGAACAGGTCGCCAGAGGCGCCCAGCAGGTCGTAGACGCACACCCTCTGGCTCGCGTGGACGCCAGGTGCTGCGCTGAGGGAAATCAGGCCGGCGATGCCGACCAGGCTGATGTGACGGGCCAACTTCATGCAACTGCTCCTCGGTGCCAAAAAGCCGGGGGCAGCGCATGCGTCACCCCCGAGCCGTCGTTTGATGTGCGCCGTCTAATCTGACTACGCACGTAGTTCAAACAACCGTTTTGTAACTATATCTGGGGATGCCTGAGCAGCGATGTCCAGTGCCCACACACACGGGGGAAGGGGATTCCCTAGCCCGCCGCGCCCGCAGGGAAGATCATTTCAGGAAACTGTCGGCGTCAATCTGCTCGCCCTTGTCGTCCCAGAACTTGCCGAGGCCGGCAATGGGCGTGCGGGTGCCAGCACCCTGTGTCCAAAGGCGGTCCGACATGTTGGTAAGCTGGGACTGGGCGATGGCGTCGATCAGTCGGTACTGCGCGTTGGGCTGGAAGTCCTTGTTGGCCGTGAAGCGCTTGATCACCTCACGCAGGCGCGCCTGGTCGTCACCCGACTGGGCCGCCACGGCCGCCATCACGTGGGGCAGGCGCACGCCCTTGGCTTCGCCTTGCGCCATGGCGCGGTCGAAGGTGCCCTTCACATCCTTGCCCTCGGCATTGCCGGGAATGATGCTCCAGACCACCGCGCGGGTCGCATCGGGAGCGCCCCACCATTTCGCGTTGTCCAGGCAGTTCATGGCGCGCTCGGCAAGCGGCGCAGTGTCGGTGGGCACGCCGACCGACTGCTGCGCTGCAATGTCGTTCTGCATTGCCTGCAGGCCGGCGACGCTGCCCAGCAGGTAGACCAGTTCGTCGAAGTCGCGCTTGAAGCGCGGGCAGCTGCTGCCGTACTTGAAGAAGTACTTCTGCTCCAGCTTGGTCTTCATGCGGTTGAAGGCGGCGAACTGGCGCTGTGCCGCCACGGCCAGATGGCGTTTCTGGGCGATGCGGGCGTCCTGGGCTTCGTCTGCGCGCTTGTCGCGGGCCGCCCGCAGGTAGCGCATTTCCTCGTTCACCGCCTGGTTCTCGGAACACACACCCGCCGAGGACAGCATCACCGTTTCCATCAGGGACGGGTCGCCATAGAAGTTGCGAGCGGCGCCGACGAGCGGGGTGTTGACCATCGAGAAGCTGCAGGCCATCTCCACGTCCGTGACTTGCAGCACCGGCGGGGTGAAGCCGTCTTCCAGGATGGACAGGGTGGTGTTGCTGACGTTGGACTCGATCAGCGCGCACCCGCCCATCGTCATGGCCGAGACAGCCAGTGCGGTGGAGGTCAGCAGGCGGGTAAAGCGTGTGGTCATAAGGTCTCCGGTGATGGTCATGCTGCCCCTCCATCGGGAGTGGCAGGATGCGGCAAATTCTAGACCCCGGCCTTTGGCGCTTCGCTGCAGGAAGCCCCGTGATAACCCCTGAAAGCATGCAGATGCGGGAAGAACAAAGCCCGCACATGGCGGGCTTTGTTCCGTGAGCTGAGGGGGGCTCAGCGGATGGGCTTGAAGCGCACGCGCTTCGGACGCGCACCTTCTTCGCCGAGGCGCTTCTTCTTGTCGGCTTCGTACTCGTGGTAGTTGCCGTCGTAGAAGAACCACTGCGAGTCGCCCTCGCACGCCAGGATGTGCGTACAGATGCGGTCGAGGAACCAGCGGTCGTGGGAGATGATCATCGCGCTGCCGGCGAACTCGAGCAGTGCGTCTTCCAGCGCGCGCAGGGTTTCGACGTCCAGGTCGTTCGACGGTTCGTCGAGCATCAGCACGTTGCCGCCCTGAGCCAGGGTCTTGGCCAGGTGCAGGCGGCCGCGCTCACCGCCCGAGAGGTTGCCCACGAGCTTCTGCTGGTCGTTGCCCTTGAAGTTGAAGCGGCCCAGGTAGGCGCGCGAGGGCATCACGAACTTGCCGACGATGATGTTGTCGAGGCCGCCGGAGACGTCCTGCCACACCGTGTTGTCGGCCGCCAGGCCTTCACGGCTCTGGTCGACGAAGGCCAGCTGCGCGGTCTTGCCGATGACGACTTCACCGCTGTCCGGTTGCTCGACGCCCTGGATCATGCGGAACAGCGTCGACTTGCCGGCGCCGTTGGGGCCGATGATGCCGACGATGGCGCCAGCGGGCACCTTGAAGCTGAGGTTGTCGATCAGCACGCGATCACCGAAGGACTTGGTGACGTTCTTGAACTCGATGACTTCATTGCCCAGGCGCTCGGCCACGGGAATGAAGATCTCGTTCGTCTCGTTGCGCTTCTGGTATTCGACGTCGCTCAGCTCCTCGAAGCGGGCCAGACGTGCCTTGCTCTTGGCCTGGCGGCCCTTGGCGTTCTTGCGCACCCATTCCAGTTCCTGCTTGAGGGCCTTGGCGCGGGCGTCTTCGGTCTTCTGTTCCTGCTCCAGGCGCTTTTCCTTGGCATCCAGCCAGTCGGAATAGTTGCCCTTGTACGGGTGGCCGGCGCCGCGGTCGAGTTCGAGAATCCACTCGGCGGCGTTGTCCAGGAAATAGCGATCGTGGGTGATGGCCACCACGGTGCCCGAGAAGCGGCTCAGGAACTGCTCCAGCCAGTCCACCGATTCGGCGTCCAGGTGGTTGGTCGGTTCGTCGAGCAGCAGCATGTCGGGCTTGGACAGCAGCAGGCGGCACAGCGCCACGCGGCGCTTTTCACCCCCGGAGAGGTTGCCGATCTTGGCATCCCAGGGCGGCAGGCGCAGGGCGTCGGCGGCGAGTTCGAGTTGCAGGTCGGTGTTCTCGGAGCCGGCGGCTGCGATGATGGCTTCCAGCTCGCCTTGCTCTGCGGCCAGGGCGTCGAAGTCGGCATCCGGCTCGGCGTAGGCGGCATACACCTCGTCGAGGCGCTTCTTGGCGGCCAGCACGCCGCCGATACCTTCTTCCACCGCCTCACGGACGGTCTGCTCGGGGTTGATCTCGGGTTCCTGGGGCAGGTAGCCGATCTTGATGCCGGGCATCGGGACGGCTTCGCCCTCGATGTCCTTGTCGACCCCGGCCATGATCTTCAGGAAGGTCGATTTGCCGGAACCGTTCACCCCCAGCACGCCGATCTTGGCGCCCGGGAAAAAGCTCAGGGTGATGTCTTTGAGGATCTGCCGCTTCGGGGGAACGATCTTCCCGACGCGGTTCATGGTGAAAACGTATTGCGCCATGGCGGGCTCGCTTCGCGAGTGTCTTTCGTCAAACCGCGTAGTGTAAGCAACCGCGGCGGTTTGCGGGGTGAGCTGGCGTTGCGCCCGCGGTTTTGTTTTCCCGAGTCAGCCTCGCAGGCGGGCCATCAGCCGTTCGCTTTCCAGCTGCGCCTGCTGCTGCGCGTCCTCGTCGGTCATGCAGGCCAGTTCCAGCAAGGACATCTTGAGGTTCATCAGGCCGTCACGCAGGCTGAAGAGGGCGGCCTGGACGTCCGCCAGCTGGGCCTTGTTGTCATCTGCGCCGGATTCGCTCGACATGGTGGTGCTCCGTGCCCCGTGGGTCATGCATGCCGACGCGCCTGGGGCCATGGCACCGACGGCAGCAACCACTGTAGGCAGGCGGCGTGCCCGTGCACAGCGCCCGATCACGGGGGGAACACGCAAGTCGGGGGCCTGGCTTTGCCGGGGGATGAAAGCCGCGCGCGGGCGGAGTGGTCAGCTGTTCTCGGGTCCGCCATGCGGAAGGCAGGCCTGGATCTCCCCGAGCAACTCGTCGCTGTCGAGGGGGCGATACAGGAAGCGGCGAGCCCCGAGGCGCAGGCCTTCCGCTTCCCAGACGGGGTTGCGGTGTGTGGCGGTGATGAAGACCACGGCAATGTGCTGCACGGCGGGGTCGGCCTTGAGCTGACGGATCAGGTCGAAGCCGCCGGCGTCAGGATGCAGCCCGACGTCCGAGATGATGAGGTCGGGGCGGTGCTGGCGCGCCAGGGCGAGGCCCTGTGCCATGCCTGCCGCCGTGATCACCCGGTAGCCCATGGGCTCGAGCAGGCTCGACTTCAGGCTGAGGTTCAGGGGCTCGTCGTCCACCACCAGAATGGTGTGTGTGGGGGCAAGCGCTGCAGAGGCCGGGGTGCGCTGAGTGCCGTCCTGAGGCGGGATGCGGAAGGCACCGGCCCCGGTGTGGGCTGTGCCCGCCGCCTGGTTTTTGCGCTCCAGAAAGGGGGCAAGGTCGTTCATGAGTGTCGCCGGGTCGATGGGCTTGGACAGGTAGCCGTCGAAGCCGGCCTCGATCATGCGCTCCCGGTCGCCCAGCATGGCCGAAGCCGTCACGGCGATCAGCGGGATGGCGGCCGTGGCCCGGTCCTGCTTCATCTCGCGCGCCACGGCATACCCGTCCATCAGGGGCATCTGGATGTCGCACAGCACCAGATCCGGTCGCGCCTCGCGGATGACCGCCATGCCCCTCAGGCCATCGGGGGCGCTCAGCACAGTGCACCCGAAGGCTTCCAGCACGTAAGTCATGAGGGCCAGGTTCATGGCGTTGTCCTCGATGACGAGAATGCGGCGACTCATGGGGTGCGTGGCTCCAGCACGAGGGTGAAACGGCTGCCCTGGCCCTCGACGCTGTGCATCTCGATGTGCCCGCCGATCAGCTGGGCGAGTTGCTGACACAGGTAAAGGCCCAGGCCGGTGCCCTCGATCGAATGGGCGTCGGCGCGGGTCACCTGGGAGAAGGCCTTGAACAGTTTGTGCTGCTCGCTGGCCGGAATGCCGGGACCGGTGTCCAGCACCGACAGGCGGGTGACGGTCCGACCCGGGTCGGCTTGCTCGGAAACCGACACGCACACGCGCCCGGTCTGCGTGTACTTCACGGCGTTGTTACCCAGGTTCAGCAGGATCTGGTGCAGCGCCCGCCGGTCGGTGTGGACAATGACGGTGGTCGTGGGCATGTCGCTGTC
The DNA here is from genome assembly GCF_003100395.1 of Aquabacterium olei. Lineage (NCBI taxonomy): Bacteria > Pseudomonadati > Pseudomonadota > Betaproteobacteria > Burkholderiales > Sphaerotilaceae > Aquabacterium > Aquabacterium olei. Next base: position 2,424,243 of record NZ_CP029210.1, on the reverse strand, counting down.
GAGGGTCAGGCCCTTGGCCTGCGCGGCGAGCTCGAGGGCGGTCAGAACCTCCCGCACGACGTCCTGGCAGATCACCGGCTCGATGCTCAGGTCGACGTGGCCCGACTCGATGCGGGCCACGTCGAGCAGATCGTTGATCAGCGCGAGCAGGTGCTTGCCGCTGGAGCGCACGGCTTCGAGCTGTTTTTCCTGGTCGGCCGTCAGCGGGCCCGGCAGGCGCATCAGCAACAGGCTGGTGAAGCCGATGATGGCATTGAGCGGCGTCCGCAGTTCATGGCTCATGGACGCGAGAAAGCGGTCCTTGGCCCGGCTGGCGCGCTCGAGTTCGACGTTCTGGTCGTGCAGGGCTTTCTCGAAGCGCTTGCGTTCGCTGATGTCGCGAATGGCGCTCATGCCGAAGCGGCCCTTGTCGGTGTCCAGCGGACTCAGGCTGATTTCGACCGGGAATTCTTCGCCATTGCTGCGGCGGCCGTAAAGCTCCAGCCCCGCGCCCATGGGGCGTGTGCGGGGGTGGTCGAAATAGCGGGTGCGGTGGGCCACATGGCGATGCTGGAAGCGCTCGGGCAGGAGCACTTCGATGGGATGGCCCAGGAGGCTGTTCGCGTCGTAGGCGAACAGCGCCTCGGCATGCACGTTGGCCAGCACGATGCGGCCAATGTCATTGACGATGATGATGGCGTCCGGCGTCGAGTTCAGCAGCGTTCCGTAGCGCGTGGCGACGGCGGCCGTGTCCTGGCGCACGCGGAGGTGCGTGATGTCGGTGTCCCGATGCAGAAAGCCTTGCAGCAGGCGGGCGTCGTCGTACAGCGCCCGCAAGGTCGCGTTGACGTAAATACGCGTGCCGTCACGGCGCACGCGCAAGGCCTCGAAGCTGGGTTGCGGCCCACGGGAGGCTTCGACACGGACAGCACGTTCGCCCTCAATGTGGTGGCCCGGAATCAGCAGGTCGGTTGCATCCTTGCCGACGGCCTCTTCGGCGCCGTACCCATAGGTGGCCTCGGCACCCGGACCCCAGTCGACGATGCGGCCGTCGGCATCGGTGGTGAAAAGGGCGTCGGGGCACGCCTCGAGTGCATCAGGCAGGACTGGACGGGGCATGGCAGCGTGAGGGCGAGGGGGCCGCGACCGAGGGCGCCATCGATGACCGTGCGCCTGGTCACCCGACCGAGTGTAGAGGGACACCGGGCCGCCGTCTTGCCCATGTGCGATCCCCTTCAATGCATATGGTGGGGAAAGTACTCTGGGGACCAGGGCGTGACTGAAACGAAAAACCCGGCCGGAGCCGGGTTGGTCAGAAAGGCGTGTTGCCTTGCTGGGGCCGTCAGGGCTTGGTGCCCGTCGGGAAGGGCCACGCGGCCTGGGGGCTCAGCGTGGTCTTGGCTGCCGGGGCCGACGTCTTCTTCACAGCGGCAGGCTTGGCGGCGGCCTTCTTGGCTGCAGCCTTCTTGGCCGGAGCGGCCTTCTTGGCAGGCGCTTCGGCCTTCTTCACGGCGGCCTTCTTGGCGGGCGCGGCCTTCTTCGCCGGAGCCGCCTTCTTGGCCGGCGCTGCAGCCTTCTTCACCGGGGCGGCGGCCTTCTTCGCGGGTGCCGCCTTCTTGGCCGGTGCAGCCTTCTTCACGGCGGCCTTCTTGGCGGGCGCTGCCTTCTTGGCCGGAGCGGCCTTCTTGGCAGGCGCTGCAGCCTTCTTCACCGGGGCGGCGGCCTTCTTGGCTGGTGCCGCCTTCTTCACAGCGGCCTTCTTGGCCGGGGCAGCTTTCTTTGCTGCCACTTTCTTCGCAGTTGCCATACGGATCTCCTTGATCAAGTTGCAAAGAGCACTGCACTGCAGCACGCAGCACAGGGATTCACCGCCCGACGCCCCCTAGGATCTGAGCGCGGTGCAGTGAATGGGGAAGGCCGGGAGGTCATGTGCTGGGCTGTCCGAGTGCTCTTGCTGGCCGGATCAATCCCAGGACAGGGCGCCGCCCGACTGGTATTCGATGACGCGGGTTTCGAAGAAGTTGCGTTCCTTCTTCAGATCGATCATTTCGCTCATCCAGGGGAAGGGGTTCTCTTCGTTCGGGAAGAGCTCTTCCAGGCCGATCTGCGTGGCGCGGCGGTTCGCGATGTAGCGCAGGTAGCCCTTGAACATGGATGCGTTGAGACCCAGCACGCCGCGCGGCATGGTGTCTTCGGCGTAGCGGTATTCGAGCTCGACCGCCTTGATGAACAGGGCCTTGATCTCGGCCTTGAACTCGGGCGTCCACAGATGCGGGTTCTCGAGCTTGAGCTGGTTGATCAGGTCGATGCCGAAGTTGCAGTGCATCGACTCGTCGCGCAGGATGTACTGGTACTGCTCGGCGGCGCCGGTCATCTTGTTCTGGCGACCCAGCGCCAGGATCTGCGTGAAGCCGACGTAGAAGAACAGGCCTTCCATCAGGCAGGCGAACACGATCAGCGACTTCAGCAGCGTCTGGTCGTTCTCCATCGTGCCCGTCTTGAAGTTCGGGTCCATGATCGCTTCGATGAAGGGGATCAGGAACTCGTCCTTGTCGCGGATCGACTGGACCTCGTGGTAGGCGTTGAAGATCTCGGATTCATCGAGACCCAGCGATTCCACGATGTACTGATAGGCGTGCGTGTGGATCGCTTCTTCAAAGGCCTGGCGCAGCAGGAACTGGCGGCACTCCGGCGCCGTGATGTGGCGGTAGGTGCCCAGCGTGATGTTGTTGGCGGCCAGCGAGTCGGCGGTGACGAAGAAGCCGAGGTTGCGCTTGATGATGCGGCGCTCGTCATCGGTCAGGCCGTTCGGGTCCTTCCAGAGCGCGATGTCGCGGCTCATGTTCACTTCCTGCGGCATCCAGTGGTTGGCGCAGGTGGCGAGGTACTTCTCCCAAGCCCACTTGTACTTGAAGGGCACCAGCTGATTGACGTCGGTCTGACCGTTGATGATGCGCTTGTCGGCGACGTTCACGCGGCGCGTGGAAGCGGCCTGAACAGAGTTGGCGGGGGTGTGCACGGGGGCTGCGCCAGCCGTCGACATCGGGGCATTCCGTGCATCGCTGGGGGCAGAGGCCGGCAGCGGTTGAGGCACAGAACCGACAGGGTTCGAAGAGGCGTTGGAGGAGTCGTCTTCCCAGACCAGCATGGTGAACATCCTATGGAATCGGATTATGGAAGGGTGTTGTGAAAAACACCAAGCACTTCTTGACAGCGAGCGCCCGAGCTTGTTGCAGCCGAGCATCGAAAACAAGGGTCTCAGATCAAGAAGGCACTGAATGGCTGTGCATCGAAGACCCTGATGCGGTCAGGCTCTGACGGTGCCAGGCTCGGCGGGCTCATTGTGTGAGCCAGCGAGCCGAACGTGGCTGCGGGCGCAGATGCACTTCGGAGACAGACAAGGCCTCGTTCGCGCGCACGCTCCCGAGGCCTTGCTCATCACCGCGCCCGCCGCGGTGGCCGCCTTACTGGCAGGCCTCGCAGTCCGGGTTGTCGATCGAGCAGAACTTGATGTCGGTCGCCGGTTCGGCGGCCAGCACGGGCTCGGAGGACACGGCCTGCGGTGCAGCCGCTTGGGCTGCGGCCTGGAAGCCACCACTCGACACGGCGTTGAGCTGGCCGCGCGAGACGGTGGACTTCTCGGCGTGCGTGGCGCCCACGGTGCGGAGGTAGTAGGTGGTCTTGAGGCCACGCAGCCAGGCGAGCTTGTAGGTCTCGTCGAGTTTCTTGCCCGAGGCGCCGGCCATGTAGATGTTCAGCGACTGGGCCTGGTCGATCCACTTCTGGCGACGCGAGGCGGCTTCCACCAGCCACACGGGCTCGACTTCGAAGGCCGTGGCGTACAGGTTCTTGAGTTCTTCGGGCACGCGGTCGATGCGGCGCAGCGAGCCGTCGAAGTGCTTGAGGTCCATGACCATCACGTCGTCCCACAGGCCCAGCTTCTTCAGGTCACGCACCAGGTACTCGTTGACCACGGTGAACTCGCCCGACAGGTTGGACTTGACCGACAGGTTGCCGAAGCACGGTTCGATCGAGGCGTCCACGCCGACGATGTTCGAGATGGTGGCGGTGGGGGCGATGGCCACGCAGTTGGAGTTGCGCATGCCGTACTGGGCGATGCGGGCACGCAGGGCGTCCCAGTCCATCGAGGTCGTGGTGTCGACTTCGACGTAGCCGCCGCGCTGCTCGGCCAGCAGCTTCACCGAATCGATCGGCAGGATGCCGCGGTCCCACAGCGAGCCACGGTAGCTGCTGTAGCGGCCACGCTCTTCGGCCAGCTCGGTCGAGGCCCAGTAGGCGTAGTAGCAGACGGCTTCCATCGAGCGGTCGGCAAATTCGACGGCTTCCTGGCTGGCGTACGGGGTGCGCAGCTGGTACAGCGCATCCTGGAAGGCCATGATGCCCATGCCGACCGGACGGTGGCGCAGGTTCGAATCACGGGCCTTCTTGACGGCGTAGTAGTTGATGTCGATGACGTTGTCGAGCATGCGCATGGCGGTCTTGACCGTCTTGCGCAGCTTGTCGTGGTCGATGCCGCCATCCTTGATGTGTTGCGACAGGTTCACCGAGCCCAGGTTGCACACGGCGATTTCGCCGCCGTTGGTGTTCAGCGTGATCTCGGTGCACAGGTTGGACGAGTGCACCACGCCGACGTGCTGCTGCGGCGAGCGCACGTTGCAGGCGTCCTTGAACGTGATCCAGGGGTGGCCGGTCTCGAACAGCATCGAGAGCATCTTGCGCCACAGGTCGACGGCCTTGATGCGCTTGAAGGGCTTGATCTCGCCGCGGTCGGCCTTGGCTTCGTAGGCGACGTAGGCTTCTTCGAAGGCCACGCCGAACTTGTCGTGCAGGTCAGGGCAGGAGGCCGGCGAGAACAGGCTCCAGTCGCCGCCTTCCATCACGCGCTTCATGAACAGGTCGGGAATCCAGTTCGCCGTGTTCATGTCGTGGGTGCGGCGGCGGTCGTCGCCGGTGTTCTTGCGCAGTTCCAGGAACTCTTCGATGTCCAGGTGCCACGACTCGAGGTAGGCGCAGACGGCGCCCTTGCGCTTGCCGCCCTGGTTCACGGCCACGGCCGTGTCGTTGACCACCTTCAGGAAGGGGACGACGCCTTGGGACTTGCCGTTGGTGCCCTTGATGTGCGAGCCCAGGGCGCGCACCGGGGTCCAGTCGTTGCCCAGGCCGCCAGCGAACTTGCTCAGCAGGGCGTTTTCCTTGATGGCTTCGTAGATGCCGTCGAGGTCGTCAGGCACGGTGGTCAGGTAGCACGACGACAGCTGCGAGCGACGGGTGCCCGAGTTGAACAGCGTGGGGGTCGACGACATGAAGTCGAACGAGGACAGCAGCTCGTAGAACTCGATGGCGCGGGCTTCGCGGTCGATTTCGTTCAGCGCCAGGCCCATGGCCACGCGCATGAAGAACGCCTGGGGCATTTCGATGCGGGCACCCTGCACGTGCAGGAAGTAGCGGTCGTACAGCGTCTGCAGGCCGAGGTAGTCGAAGTTCAGGTCGCGCTCGTACTTCAGCGCGGCGCCCAGGCGGGCCAGGTCGAACTGGGCCAGGCGCTCGTCGAGCAGCTCGGCCTCGATGCCCTTCTTGATGAAGGTGGGGAAGTAGTCGGCGTAACGCTCGGCCATCTCCGCGTGCATCACCTCTTCGCCGAGGATTTCGCGGCGGATGGTGTGCATCAGCAGGCGGGCCGTGGCGCGGGTGTAGGCGGGGTCGTGCTCGATGCGGGTGCGGGCGGCCAGGATGGCGGCCTTGTAGACCTCGTCGATCGAGACGCCGTCGTACAGGTTGCGCTGGGTCTCGGCCAGGATCGGTCCGGGCTGCACGTCGGCGCCCAGGCCTTCGCACGAGGATTCGATCAGGGCCTGCAGGCGGGGCAGGTCGAGCGGCACACGCTGGCCACGGTCGATCACGTGCAGCGTGGGCAGCGCGGCGGCCTGTTGCTCGGCGGCCTGCTTGGCGCGTTCCTGCGAGCGGCGCTCGCGGTACAGCACGTAGGCACGGGCGATTTCATGGTGGCCGCCGCGCATCAAGGCCAGTTCGACCTGGTCCTGGATGTCTTCGATGTGGAAGGTGCCGCCGTTGGGGCGCGAACGCAGCAGGCCGCGGACCACGGCTTCGGTCAGGCCGTCGACGGTCTCGCGCACGGAGGCCGAGGCGGCGCCCTGGGTGCCGTGCACGGCCAGGAAGGCCTTCATCATGGCCACGGCGATCTTGCTGGGCTCGAAGGCCACGACCGCACCATTGCGTCGGATGATCTGGTAGTTGGCGTAGGCCGACTGACGCGGCTCGGCGGCATCGGCGGCACCGCCCATGAAGGCAGATGAGGTGGACGACAAGGTGCTGGGCGTGGACGTTTGCATGTGTTTCCCTTCAGGATCTCAAGGCCCCGCGAGCGGGCGCGAAACCTTGTGAATTCGGGCGCTTCGGGGTAGAGGCGCTGACTGCGGAGGACACTATATCTGGTGTCTGGGGGTGCTTTGGGCACTACCAGTAGTGTTCGGCGGCAACTATAACGCCTTTTTGCCGGCGTCGGGAAGCGACCTTGATCCTCGCGACATGGCGGCCCTCGACACGGCCTTCACGGGCGTGCGCAAGGTCTTGTCGCGTCAGGGGGCGAGCGGGTTTCCCCGGGGCGCAGAGGGGCTGTCAGTCGGCCGCCACACCGACGGGAAAGCGGACGGCAGCCCACCCGAGTCGGCGTCGCAGGTCGGCCCAGTCGAAGGCCTGGCCGGGGTCGCGCTTGCGCCCAGGGGCCACATGCTCGTGGCCCACCACGCCTTGCAGCGGCCACTCGGTGTCGATCTGCGCCAGCAAGTGCGCGAGAGCCTCGTATTGCGCGGGCTCGAAGGGGTGATCTTCAAGGCCTTCCAGTTCGACCCCGATGGCGTAGTCGTTGCAATTGTCGCGGCCGCACCAGCTCGATCGGCCGGCATGCCAGGCGCGATCGAGCACGGACACGAACTGCATCAGCTGGCCGCCACGGCGAATGACGAAGTGCGCCGAGACCTCCAGCCCGCGGATCTGCTGGAAGTAGGGGTGGGCGTCCCAGTCGAGCGTGTTGGTGAACAGGCGCTCGATGTGGTCGCCGCCGTATTCGCCGGGGGGCAGGCTGATCGAGTGGACGATGGCCAGGTCGATCGGCATGCCGGGCGGGCGGGGGCCGAAGTTGGGGGAGGGGCAACGTGCCGCCTCGGACAGCCAGCCGTTTTGCCAAGCTGGGGCTGGGCAGGGGTCAGTCCGGATCATGTTCGGGGTCGAACTGTTCGCCCAGCACGATGCCGTGGTCGTTGACCTGCACGCCCAGGCGGGCCATGCGGTAGCGCATCTGGCGCAGCGACAGGCCGAGGCTCTGGCCGGCGGCCGTGCGGTTGAGTCGATGCTTTTCCAGGGCGCGCACGAGGATGTCGCGCTCGACCTGATCGAGGTGTGCAGCCAGGTCGGTCGGCAGCGCTGCGGGCGTGGCTGGCACCGGGGCGGTCGCCAGCGAGGCCGGTGCGGGCTCGGTGATCGTGGGCGCAGCGCTTGAGGCGGCCGTGGCGGGGGCGTCCAGCCCGAGGTCAGCGGCGTCGATGGTGGCGTGGCCGCTCAGGGCCGTGGCGCGGTGCAGCAGGTTCTCCAGCTCGCGCACGTTCCCCGGGAAGGGGTGGACCTCCAGGGCGCGCAAGGCGGCCTCGCTCAGTTGCGGCACGGCGCTCAGGCCGGCCTCGCGGGCCAGCCGTTCGAGCAGACCCGCGCACAGGCCGGGCAGGTCTTCGCGGCGCTCACGCAGAGCGGGCAGGCGGATCTGGATCACATTGAGTCGGTAATACAGATCCTGCCGGAAGCGGCCTGCCTGCACCTCGGCCGCCAGATCCTTGTGCGTGGCGCTCAGCAGCCGCACGTCGACCGGCATCTCGGCGGTGGCGCCGACGGGGCGCACGGCGCGCTCCTGGATGGCGCGCAGCAGTTTGGATTGCATGGCCAGCGGCAGGTCACCGAGTTCGTCCAGGAAGAGCGTGCCTCCGGCTGCGGCCTGGAAGAAGCCCTCGCGGTCTTCGCTGGCCCCGGTGAAGGCGCCCTTGCGGTAACCGAAGAACTCGGCTTCGAGCAGGTGCTCCGGGATGGCCCCGCAGTTCACCGCGATGAAGGGGCGTGCCGCACGGGTGCTGGTGTCGTGGATGGCGCGGGCCACCAGCTCCTTGCCGGTGCCCGACTCGCCGCTGATGAGCACGGGCGCCATGCTGCGGGCGACCTTGTCGATGAGCTGGCGTACCTGCTGAAGGCCCCGGTCGACGCCGATCAGCCGCTGCAGTGCGCTGCGCCCGCCGTTGGCGGCCGGGGCGGCCTGTGATGCGCCGGGGCGACTGGCGCTGACCGGGGGCGGTGTGCTGACTGCGCCCTGCAGGCCCACGATGCTGGCCACCACACTGCGAAACTGCTTCAGATCGACCGGCTTGGTCAGGTAGTCGAAGGCGCCTGCCTTCAGCGCCGACACCGCGTTCTCGGCCGATCCATAGGCCGTGATGACGATGGCGCGTTCCTGCCGGCCGGTCTGCTCCAGGTGCTCGAGGATGTCGAGGCCGGTGCCATCCGGCAGCCGCATGTCGGTGATGACCGCGCTGTAGCGCTGCTCCGCCAGATGCTGCAGTGCTTGCGCGACGCTGTCTGCCGTCTCCACGTCGTAGCCCTCCCGCAGCAACGTGAGCTCGTAGAGCGTGCGCAGGTCGGGCTCGTCGTCGATGACCAGCAGGCGGTGGGCGGAAGCAGTGCTCATGCGTGAGGGGGGGGGAGGCCGACGGGTTCGATCGGCATCGTCAGGTAGAACTCGTTGCGGTGGCGCATGCTGGCCGGATGCTGACGGTAATCCATGGTGGCACCGTGGCGCTCGCACAGCTCGCGGCAAATATACAGGCCCAGGCCCGTGCCCCGGCTGCGGGTCGAGAAGAAGGGCTCGAAGAGGGCGCGCTCGGTGTCGGGGGTGATGGGCGGGCCGTCGCTCAGCACCGAGATCATCAGCAGCCCGTGCGGGCCGTGCACGGTCGGCACCCAGCCCACGTGAACCCGGATGGCGCCGGGCTCACCGGACTGATGGCGCAGCGCGTTGTCCAGCAGGTTGACCAGCACGCGCTGCAGGTGCTCGGGTTCGAAACGCACCTTCAGGTGCGGAAAGCTCGGTGCCTGACGGCAGGCCTGGATGTCGATCTCGAGCAGGCTGTGCTCACCCATCCCGACGCCCGCCGTGCTGCGCCATTCATTGCAGATGGCGACGATGTGCTCCAGCGGGTCGATGGCCGGTGCAGGCGGGCGCACGCCGGGTGCCACGGCCAGGATGTCGTCGACGATGTGCTTCAGGCGTGCGACGTTGTCGGCCACCATCTGGGTGAGCCGCTGCTGGGTGGATGTGGCGGCGTCCTCGGCCATCAGGGCGTTGGCCTGGGCGATGGCCGCGAGCGGGTTGCGCACTTCGTGCGCAATGCCGGCCGACATCCGGCCCATGGCGGCCAGCTTGTCCTGACGCTGGCGGGCGCGCACGCTGCGCAGGTCCTCGATGAAGAGCACGCAGACGTCTTCCTGGGCCCGCGCACCCCGCCCGCGGATGAAACGCATGCGCAGGCGCAGCTCGCGCAGACTCCGGTCGTCGAAATGCAGGGTGACTTCCTGCCCCACCTCTGCATGGCCGGGGTTGGCCATGGCCTCCTCGATGGCCTCGATGAGGGCGCGCCAGGCGGGAACGCCTGTCAACGGGAAGGGCGGTTGCGGCGCCGAGCCCTGTGCTGACAGCAGGCGCCGCGCGGAGGGGTTGGCCGTGCGGACGCGGCCTCGCCGGTCGACCACCAGCACGCCTTCCGTCATCTCGTCGATCACCAGCTTGTTGAGCTGGGCCTGACGCCGCGCCGCTTCCATGTTGCCGCGTGCGCTGCGCTCTTCGCGCGCCAGCCGGGCGGCCAGTTCGCTGGCCAGGGCGGCGATGAGGAACAAACCCAGACCGTTCAGCCCGCCTTGCGTCATCAACGCGGCGACCTCGTCGCTGCGCTCGCCCTGCACCCACGCCACGGACAGCAGGTTGAGCGTGGCAGCCGCCGCAACACCGAGCGCGATCACGCGGGGCAGCAGCACCGCCGACATCAGCACCGGCATGACGAGCAGGGCCTGCGCGTTCAGGCCATTGCCACTCAGGTGGTGGATCAGGGCGAAGACGGTGAGGTCGACTCCCACGGTGCCCAGTGCCTGCCGTGTGCCCAGGCGCGCGGCGTCGCGACCCTTGCGACTGCGTCCCGGCCAGAACCACGCCAGCGTGGCCAGGGTGGCGTACACCGCGCCCAGCAAGGACGCCCAGGGGGACACGCGGGTGCCCGTGCTCCACAGCGTCGCCAGCAACAGCAGGCCCAGCATGCCGAGCACGAGGCGGGCCGCCAGAAAGGCCCGGTAGATCCGCTGAAACGTCGGGTGACCGTTGTCGCTGTCGGGCAGCGAGGTGTGCCGGCTTTTGCGCTGGGCGGCCATGGCGGCCGCTTCGGTGGGGGCATCCAGCTCACCGAACCAGGAGGCTTGCCGGGAGTTCGGAAACTGGCTGGCCTCACCCGGGCCGGCTTCTGCGGGGCGGGTGGCGGCGTCGTCCATCGGGCGCGGCATCAGCCGGGCCGGCGGCCCAGCCGGGCGTGTTCGGCACTGCAGTAGGGCAGGCCACCAAGATCATGGTGGGCCTCCGCCTCCGGCAGATGAATGCCGCAATGGGCGCACTGCACGATCTCCTGTGTCTGAGGCGGCGTGGGGGGCGGGTCGGCGCGCTGCGCGGGCTCGGCCGGGCGGGCCAGCATGCGCTTCAGCAGCGGCACCACCACCAGCCACACCAGCAGGGCAATCAACAGGTACTTGAGCATGGCGGGTCAGACGGTGGCAGGGCGGTGCAACAGCACCTCCATCACGAAACGGGAACCGACATAGGCCAGCAGCAACAGCAGCGAGCCGGCCACCAGCCAGCGGATGGCCTGGCTGCCCCGCCAGCCGAAGCGGGCGCGGCCCACCAGCAGCGTGGCGAACACCAGCCATGACAGCACGGAAAAGACCGTCTTGTGATCCCAGCGCCACGGATTGGCGAAAGCTGCCCCCAGGAGCAACGTCAGACTCAGCATGACGAACCCGGCGGCCACGAAGCGCAGCGTCAGGGCCTCCAGCCGCAGCAGGGGCATGCCGAGCGCCTGTCCGATCGGCCGGGGCGCAGGCACCTGCCCGCTCACCGGGCGTGTCCGCATCTGGCGCTCGGCGTGCTGCAGCAGCCCCGCGTGCAACAGCGCGGTGCCGAACAGCCCGTACGAGGCAAAGCCCAGCAGCCAGTGCAGCGGCGCCCAGGGCGAGCCCCCCAGAGGGTGAGTCTGCCCGGGGAAGATCCAGGCAAGCGCCACCACGACGGCGCCCAGCGCTGCCAGCACGCGCCGCACCACGACCAGGTCGAGGCGCCGGCTTTCGAGCGCGTACACCGCCAGGACCAGCCACACCGTGACCGACAGGGCCGGCGCAAAGCCGAATCGTCCCCCTGGTTCGGGGCCGCCGAGCACCAGCGCGTCGAGCACGATGGCCACCGCCTGCGCCAGCCAGCCCAGGCCAAGCACCATCCAGACGGGGCGCGCGGCGTCCGGGCGGTCTGCCTGGGCGGGTTGCGGCCACGCGCTGGCGGCAAGATAAGCCAGCACGGCAAGGCCACTGGGCCAGGCGGTCGAGAGGGCGGGCGATAAAATCATGTGTCGAGTTTAAAAGCACACGCAGCTCTTTCATGGCATCCAACCTCACAGAACGCCTGAGTCGCCTGGTCAAGACCATGCGCGGCCAGTCCCGCATCACCGAATCCAACGTGCAGGACATGTTGCGTGAGGTTCGCATGGCGCTGCTGGAGGCCGACGTGGCCCTGCCGGTGGTGCGCGACTTCATTGCCCGTGTCAAGGACAAGGCCCTGGGCCAGGAGGTCGTCTCCTCGCTGACCCCGGGCCAGGTCCTGGTCAGCATCGTGCAGAAGGAGCTCTCCGCCACGATGGGCGAGGGGGTGTCGGACATCAACCTGGCCACGCAGCCGCCTGCCGTCATCCTGATGGCCGGCCTGCAAGGTGCAGGCAAGACGACCACCACAGCCAAGCTCGCCAAGCACCTGATCGAAAAGCGCAAGAAGAAGGTGTTGACGGTCTCGGCTGACGTGTACCGCCCGGCCGCCATCGAGCAGCTGAAAACGGTGACCGCGCAGGCCGGGGCCGAGTGGTTCCCGTCGGCACCCGATCAGAAGCCCGCCGAAATCGCCGCGGCGGCCATCGACCACGCCCGTCGTCACTACTTCGACGTGCTGCTGGTGGACACGGCTGGCCGCCTGGCGATCGACGAAGCCCTGATGGCGGAAATTAAGGCGCTGCACGCCCAGCTCAAGCCCGTCGAGACGCTGTTCGTGGTGGACGCCATGCAGGGCCAGGATGCGGTCAACACCGCGAAGGCCTTCAAGGACACGCTGCCGCTCACCGGCGTCGTGCTGACCAAGCTCGATGGTGACTCGCGCGGGGGCGCGGCCCTGTCGGTGCGCCAGATCACGGGTGTGCCGATCAAGTTTGCCGGCGTCTCCGAGAAGATCGACGGGCTGGAGGTGTTCGACGCCGACCGCCATGCTGGCCGTGTGCTGGGCATGGGCGACATTGTGGCTCTGGTCGAAGAGGTGCAGAAGGGCGTCGACATCGAGGCGGCCCAGAAGCTGGCCGAGAAGGTCAAGTCCGGCGCCGAGTTCGATTTCAACGATTTCCTCTCGCAGATCAGCCAGATGAAGAAGATGGGTGGCCTGTCCGGACTGATGGACAAGCTGCCCACCGAACTGGCCGCCAAGGCAGGACAGGCCGACATGGACAAGGCCGAGCGCGATGTGCGCCGCATGGAAGGCATCATCAGCGCCATGACCGCGAAGGAGCGCCGCCAGCCTGCCCTCCTGATGGACGGCAAGAGCAAGGCCAGCCGCAAACGCCGCATTGCCCAGGGAGCCGGCGTGCAGATTCAGGACGTCAATCGCTTGCTGAACCAGTTCGAGCAGATGCAGACGATGATGAAGAAGATGAAAGGCGGCGGCCTGATGAAGATGATGAAGCGCATGGGCGGCATGAAGGGGCTGCCTGGTCTGGGGCGCTGACCCCCGGCCCCATGTGAGCAGGTGTGACAGACGTCGCACTTCGCTACACAACCCTTTATTGAGGCGTCAGACCGCCGAAGATCGGAGACGGTCCGGATCCGCCATCCGGTGCATGCCTTGGGCAGGAAGAGCCTCATGATGGACTTGGCCTCGATCTGGCCGGCCTTGGCCGCCGGCGTCCTCGCGCCCGGTGGCATTGCCGCTGCGTGGTGGTGGCGGCGGGCCCGCCTTGCTTCGGTGGGCGGGCGATCCGGGCGGGCTGCGCCGCGCGTGGCCCGGCCCGCCAAGGTGTCTCGCAAGGCGTCTGTGCCCGAATCCGACCTGGACACGCTGATCGGCTGGGAGCCGGTGGCCACGCGGGTGCTGACCAGTGCAGAACGAGAGGCCTGGCACATTCTGCGCAAGGCGCTGCCCGAACACATGGTGCTGGCGCAGGTGCCGGTGGCGCGTTTCATCAAGGTGCCCACGCGCAACTCCTACAGCGAATGGCTGCGCCGCGTCGGGTCACTCTGCGCCGATCTGGTCGTGTGCGACGCCGCCTCGCAGGTGGTGGCGGTGGTCGAAATCCGCCAGCCCATGTCACGCGAGAAGGAGCGCAGCCAGCAACGCCATGCGCGCATGGACCGGGTGCTGACGGCCGCGCGCATCCCCGTGCATGTGTGGCTGGAGGGGGCATTGCCCGGGCCGGCGGTGGCGCGTGAAGCCATCCTGGGCGCGGCCATCAGCACCTCGGGCCGGTCTGGCTATCAGGATGTGAATGTCGCGCGGCGCACCGCGGAAGCGGCGGCCGTGGTCGCCTCGTTGCAGAACCCGGCATCGGCGTTGCACGGCATGCAGGTAGACGAATCCGCCAGCGGAAACCTGGACGCCTGGCGGGCCGCGATCCATGAAGACCCGGAAGACCCCGAAGTGGCGCGCCGGGAGCCACCGCCTTCCACCTGGTTTGACGACCTGGATTCCGAGCCGATGCCGCTGGGCCCGATCAGCCGGCTCTGAACGATCAGCTCAGCAGCGCATGGGCGAACTCGCGGGCGCTGAAGGTCTGGAGGTCTTCGAGCTTTTCGCCCACACCGATGAAGTACACCGGCACTGGCGCCTGACGTTGACGCGACCACAGCGCAATGGCGGCCAGCACACCGCCCTTGGCCGTGCCGTCGAGCTTGGTGACGATGAGCCCGGTCAGGCCCAGCGCTTCATCGAATGCCTTCACCTGGGCCAGCGCGTTCTGGCCCGTGTTGCCATCCACCACCAGCAACACCTCGTGTGGCGCGGTGTCCATGGCCTTCCCGATGACCCGCTTGATCTTGCGCAGCTCCTCCATCAGGTGCAATTGCGTGGCCAGGCGTCCGGCCGTGTCGGCAATCACCACGTCGCAGCCGCGGGCCTTGCCAGCCTGCACGGCGTCGAACGTCACGGCGGCCGGATCCCCACCCTCCTGGCTGACGATGTCGACCTGGTTGCGGTCGGCCCACACACCCAGCTGCTCGCGCGCCGCAGCGCGGAAGGTGTCGGCGGCAGCCAGCAGCACGCGTTGCCTCGCGTCGGCCAGATGCCGGGTCAGCTTGCCGATGGTCGTGGTCTTGCCCGCGCCGTTGACGCCGGCCACCATGATGACGGTGGGCGTGGTGTGGCCCACTTCCAGTGATTTCTCCAGCGGGGCCAGCAACTCGGTGATGGCGTCGATCAGCAGCGCCTTCACCTGGGCCGGCTCGGTGGCCTTGGTCTCCTTCACACGGCGCTTGAGATCGTGGAGCAGGTGTTCGGTCGCGGCCACGCCGGCATCGGCCATCAGCAGGGCGGATTCCAGCTCTTCGTACAACGCGTCGTCAATGCGGGTGCCCGTGAAAACCTGGGCGATGCCCGAACCGGTTTTCTTCAGACCCTGACGGAGCTTGTCGAGCCAGGAGCGGCGCTCGGGCTCGGGGGCGCGGGGGGCAGCGGCTTCTGCGACCGACACCGGGGCTGGCGCGGCGGGAGCCTGGGCCACCGGGGCAGGCGCGGCAGCCGGCGTCGGGGCTGCGGCGGGTACGGCCGCAGCAGGGGCTGGCACGATGGGCGATGTCGGCGGCGATGCCACGGGGGCAGGGGCCGGTGCGGGGGGCAGAGGGGCGGTCTCGGGCGCCGCCGGCGTCGCGGGTGCGGCGGCTGGCTGCTCTGCGGGCGCTTCCGGGGCAGACTGGCCCCATCCCAGCTTTTTCTTGATGAAACTGAACATGCATCCATTGTAGAGGGCGCCCCTTCTTACAATCTCGCGATGTCTTCCCCCCGTTCCTCCTCCAGATCCGGTCCCCGTTCGGCGCGCGCAGGGGCTGCCGGCGCCGATTCGCCGACGGCGAAAGGCGCGCGGTCCGACGCCGGGCGCCGCGCGGCGGAAAAGGTCGCCTCCGGCGCGCCCCAGGAAGTCCGGATCATCGGCGGTCAATGGCGGCGCACGCCCTTGCCGGTCCCGGTGTCGTCCGGCCTGCGCCCGACGCCCGCCCGCGTGCGTGAAACGCTGTTCAACTGGCTGGGGCAGGATCTGCAGGGCTGGCGCGTGCTGGACGCGTATGCCGGTTCTGGCGCGCTCGGCTGGGAGGCCGCCTCTCGTGGCGCCGACGAGGTCGTGATGCTCGAGCGTGAGCCCGCCCTGGTGCGCGGACTGCAGGCCGTGAAGACCCGGCTGCAGGCTCGGCAGGTGCACATTCACCAGACCGACGCGCTCACGTGGATGAGCCAGCCTGCGCAGGCCGGCCGTTTCGACGCCGTGTTCCTCGACCCCCCGTTCGATGGCCAGGCCTTTGACCGGGCCCTGGCGGCGGCGCGCGGATGTGTGCCGGAGGGGGGCTGGATCTACCTGGAAGCGTCGTGCGCGTTCGAAGCGCGGCCCGGGCTGGCACTGCATCGCCGCGATCGGGCCGGCGCAGTGCACTTTCACCTCTTCCGCCGCGTGGAGGAAGACGGCCGCGCCCACGCACTGTCTGCCTGACGCTTACACTGACGCTGGTGCTGTCCTCACGGCCACGGCATCCACCGAATCCGTTCCTTTCCGGAGCCCCGTTTGAGCCCGTCTGCTTCCCCGACCGCCGTCTATCCCGGCACGTTCGACCCCATGACCCTTGGGCATGCCGACCTGATGCGGCGCGCCAGCCAGCTGTTTGGCCGCCTCATCGTTGCGGTGGCCGCGGGGCATCACAAGAAGACGATGTTCTCGCTGGAAGAGCGGCTGGACATGGCCAAGGAACTCGCGGCGCGGCACGCGAATGTCGAGGTCATCGCCTTCGAAGGACTGTTGCGCGATTTCGTGGTGGGCCACGGAGGCAAGGTGGTGGTGCGCGGGCTGCGGGCCGTGAGCGACTTCGAGTACGAGTTCCAGATGGCCGGCATGAACCGGCAACTGATGCCCGATGTCGAAACCGTGTTCCTGACGCCGTCCGACCAGTTCCAGTTCGTATCGGGCACCTTTGTGCGCGAGATCGCGATGCTGGGCGGTGACGTGTCGAAGTTCGTGGCGCCCAGCGTGCTGGCCCGCCTGCACGAGCGCGTGGCCCGGCGCCCGGCCTGAACGTATCCCCAAGAAAGCGCCGCCATGGCCCTGACCATCACCGAAGAGTGCATCAACTGCGACGTGTGCGAGCCCGAGTGCCCCAATCAGGCCATCTCGATGGGCGACACGATCTACGTGATCGACCCGGCCAAGTGCACCGAGTGCGTCGGTCATTTCGATGAGCCGCAATGCGTGCAGGTGTGCCCGGTCGAGTGCATTCCGGTGAACCCGGCGCATGTGGAAACCCCCGCGCAGCTGCTGGCGAAGTACCACCGGCTGCAGGCAGGGCAGGGCGCTCCAGCGCCTGCGGTGAACGCGGCGGGCTGAACGCGCGCCACTTTTTTGCCCGAAGCGGTCAGCGTCAGCGTCAGCGGCTGGCGTCCTGGCCGTTGCCTGCCGGTGCGGCCTGTGTAGCCCGAGGCGCACGCGCGGTAAACAATCGCGGATCTCGGTCTTGCGCCCGGCGGGCTCGCTTCGGCGGGGTGTCGTTGTCGGGCTCGGGCGCGGCCGCTGGCGTCTTCGACACGAGCGCAGGCTGCTCCGCTTGCTTGCGCTGTGCGGCCTGTGCACGCTGAAGTTGTTCCTGCGCCCGGGCGCGTCGATTGAGCGCGTCATGCAGCTGCGCTTCCGTGCGCAGGTCCTCGCGAACCGGCTGGCGCTGGCCGCCCGCACAGGGAAACTGGCTCAGCACCACCGACCCACCCTCGCTGCAGCGATAGACCACGGTCGCGGCCGCCACCATCGGGGCCGACGCCCCGGCCAGTGCGATGGCGCACAGGGCGATCTTCATCCAGGGCCAGGGGGGCAGGGAGGGCGGCGGGCGGCGCATGGTGCTTCAGGTCTGGGATGTCGAGGGACTGCCGTCGGCGGCAGGCGGCTTGCGCGGGGGCTTGGGGCGCTGCGGGCCAGCGTGGATGGTGGCCGTCGCCTTGGCCATGTCGCCGGACAGCAGCGCCTCAGTGGCGTCCAGCGCCTGGTCGATGCACTTGTAGATGGCTTCCCGTTCGGGTTGGGGCGGTTTGCGCAGGACATAGGCCGCCACCTCGTGCTTCACGCCCGGATGGCCGATGCCCAGGCGCAGGCGGTGGTAGTCGCCCGAGCCGAGTTGCGCGTGGATGTCGCGCAGGCCGTTGTGGCCCGCGTGGCCGCCACCCTTCTTGAGCTTGACCTGGCCGGGCAGCATGTCGAGTTCGTCGTGCGCCACGAGCACTTCGTCCGGGTTGATCTTGAAGAAGCGGGCCAGCGGTGCGACCGACTTGCCGGACAGGTTCATGAAGGTCTGGGGCTGCAGCAGCCACACCGGCCCTTGCGGCAGGTTGGCGCGCGCCACCAGCCCGTGATAGGCCCGGTCGGGTTGCAGGTGCACGCCCAGGCGACGGGCGAGGGCGTCGATGTACCAGAAGCCCGCGTTGTGCCGGGTGTCTTCGTATTCAGGGCCCGGGTTGCCCAGGCCGACAAACAGGCGAATCATGTTGGGGCTCGATTATCGGGAGACCGTCTCACAAAAGAAAAGCCCCGCCGAGGCGGGGCTTGACTGTGCCGAAGCGCAAGAAATTACTTCTTGCCCTTCTTGCCCTTGGCGGGCTCGGCAGCCACCGGAGCAGCCACGATTTCTTCGGCAACCGGCTCGACCACAGTGGCGATCACCGGGTTCTTGCGGCCGTGGGTGATGACCTTGATGTGGCTGTCGAGCGTCAGGTCTTCGACGTGGATCGACTGGCCCTTGACGACGTTGCTCAGGTCGACGGTCAGGAACTCGGGCAGCTGTTCAGCCAGGCACTCGATTTCCAGTTCGGTCACGACGTGGTTGATCAGGCACTTGTCGATCTTGACGGCCTGCGACTCTGCTTCGTTCACGAAGTGCAGAGGCACCTTCTTGCGGATGCGGGTGGTGGCGTCCACGCGTTGCAGGTCCACGTGCAGGACGAGGCGCTTGAACGGGTGAATCTGATAGTCGCGCAGGAGGACCTTCTGCACTTCGCCGTTCAGTTCCATGTCCAGGATGGACGAGTGGAACTGTTCCTTGCGCATGGCGTGGAACAGGGCGTTGTGGTCCAGCTCGATGTTCTGCGGGGCCTTGCCGGCGCCGTAAACGATGCCCGGGGTCTTGCCGGAATTGCGCAGGCGGCGGCTCGCTCCGGTCCCCTGCAGATTGCGCTCAAAAGCGACGAATTTCATGGAATGCTCCAAGTTGGTAAAGCGCCCGCGACCAGGCGCTGAAAGAAACCGCGGCCGAGGCCGCGGTCAGCAGAAACGGATCAGAAGTTGTTGTTCTGTTCCGCAAACAGGGATGTCACCGAGTCGCCGTCGGTGATGCGACGGATGGTTTCGGCAAACAGGAATGCGGTGCTCAGCTGGCGGATCTTGGCGGTGCCCTTGGCAGCCTCGGCCAGCGGAATGGTGTTGGTGATCACGACTTCGTCGAGGTGCGAAGCCTTGATGCGCTCGATGGCCGGGCCCGAGAACACGGCGTGCGTGCAGTAGGCGTACACGCTCTTGGCGCCGCGCTCCTTCAGCACTTCGGCCGCCTTCACCAGCGTGCCGGCGGTGTCGATCATGTCGTCCATGATCACGCAGTTGCGGTTCTCGATTTCGCCGATCACGTGCATCACTTCGGAGACGTTCGCCTTGGGGCGACGCTTGTCGATGATGGCCAGATCGCAGCCCAGCTGTTTGGCCAGCGCGCGAGCGCGAACCACGCCACCCACGTCGGGCGACACGACCACCAGGTCTTCGTACTTCTTGGCCTGCAGGTCGGACAGCAGCACGGGCGACGCGTAGATGTTGTCGACCGGGATGTTGAAGAAGCCCTGGATCTGGTCGGCGTGCAGGTCCATGGTCAGGACGCGGTTGACGCCGACGGCTTCCAGCATGTTGGCCACCACGCGGGCCGAGATGGGCACGCGGGTGGAACGCGGGCGGCGATCCTGGCGGGCGTAGCCGAAGTAGGGGATGACGGCCGTGATGCGCTGGGCCGATGCACGCTTGAGTGCGTCGGCCATGATCAGCAGTTCCATCAGGTTGTCGTTGGTCGGGGCGCAGGTGGACTGCACCACGAACACTTCGCGACCGCGCACGTTCTGCTGAATTTCGACCGTGGTCTCGCCGTCCGAGAAGCGGCCGACAGCGGCCTTGCCCAGAGAGATGCCGAGGCTGGTGGCGATTTCCTGAGCGAGCGCCGGGTTGGCGTTGCCGGTGAAGAGAACGGTGTCGGAGAGCATGGGCGGGCCGTTGGGGACGGAGATGATGACGAAATGACCATCTGCCCTGTCACCTTGCCCCTGAGGAAACCGGAGCCTGTCCGGTTGATGCCTGTTGGCATCTGCCTTCGCGGAAGGTTCAGGGCAGGTGATGTTGTGTGATCAGCAAAGACCGCACAGAAGAAATCTGGCAGGGGAGGAAGGACTCGAACCCTCGCATGTCGGAATCAAAATCCGATGCCTTGACCAACTTGGCGACTCCCCTACTCAGGACACAGTCTTGAACTGACGTTCTTGTCTGCGACCTAGTAAGCTGTTCTCTTGTCGAGAGCCTCGGATTGTATGTCGATTTTTGCGACGTTTGCAAGTCTGTTGCGTCTCTGCATCATCTTCTGTCGATGCTGTTCAATCACGGATCGGATCGAGCATCTCCAGCAGAGGGTGCCGAGGCAGACCGCGTGTCACGCGACCGACCCAGTCCGGATCATTCAGGCCCACATCGCAAGGCTGGAAACCGTTTTCAGGCTGTGCGTCATCGTCGATCCATGAAAACACCGTGCTGCCTGAACCCGTCATCCGGCTGTTGCCGAAGCGGTTCTGCATGATCTCAAGTGCCTGGCTGATCTGGTTGCTGTAAGCCGTTGCGGGCTCTTGCAAGTCATTTCTGCCGAAGCGCTTGGGCGCTGCAAGAAAGACTGCGACTATAGCATGGGGTGTGTCGCGTTTCAACGCGGGCGATCCAAAAATCGCCGCGGTGGGCACCGCCACCGGCGGCTTCAGCAGGGCCAGTGGCGTTTTCAACACACTGTGTGGCAGTTCGATGGGCGTGATGGCTTCACCCACGCCTTCCACCCAGGCGTTGCGGCCACGCACGAAGAAGGGCACGTCGGCGCCCAGTCGCAGCGCCAGGGCTTCCAGACGCGTGCGCGACCATTGCAGGCCCCAGAGCTGATTGAGGCCGAGCAACACCGTGGCCGCATCCGAACTGCCGCCGCCCAGGCCGGCGCCCCAGGGAACGTGTTTGCGGATGCCGATGTCGCAACCGAGCGGGGTGCCGCTTTCCTGCTGAAGCAGGCGGGCGGCGCGCAGGCACAGGTCGTCGTCGGGCAGGGTGACCGTGAGGTCGTGGCGCTGCAGGCAGCCGTCGCTGCGCAGGGTCAGGTCGATGCTGTCCTGCCAGTCGATCAGCATGAAGACGGACTGCAGGAGGTGGTAGCCGTCGGGGCGCCGTCCGGTGACGTGGAGGAAGAGGTTGATCTTGGCCGGGGCGGGCAGGCCGAGGAGGGCGGACATGGGGCTCAGCGGTCGGAAACGATGCGGATGGTGACGGGGCGCTGGCCGGACGAGCCGGGGCGTTCGGCGGTGATGCGGCCTTCATTCACGGCGCGGGTGTCGATGCGCCAGCCAGCCTGGCCGAATGTGCCGGTGTCAGCTTGATGGGGCAAGGCAGGCGTGGGCTTGCCCTGCATCCACCAGGGCAGGGCGCGCAGCGGGAGTGCTTCGCCGAAGAGGCTCTCGCTGAGCGCGTCGAGTGACTCGAATTCCCGTCGCTCGCGCCCGTCTTCCAGCCACACGCGGCCGGGTTGCCACACCACGCGCGCCATCTGGCTGCCCAGCGGCGTCATGAGGTCGATGCGGCCGGAGCGTTCGTCGCCCTCGAAGAAGTAGCCGGCGCTGATGCCGCGCGCGGGCTGGTCCAGCCAGGCGGCGAGCTTGATGCTCAGTTGGCCTTGCAGGGACACGGACTCGGTCGAAGCCACCGGCTCGGGCAGGGGGGGCTGGGGGGTGGCGCAGCCGAGGAGTGCCACGCCCAGCGTGCCGAGGAGAACAGCGCGCGTGAGCCTTCTCGCGGCCGGCATGACGGGGCGGAGGCTCACAACCTGATCTTCAAGCGTTTGAGGGTTTCGACCAGCGCCTCGTTTTCGGGGTCACCCTGGCGGGATTCCCGGAAGTACTGGAGCGCTTCCTCCTTGCGGCCCATCTGCCAGAGCACTTCGCCGATGTGGGCGCCGATCTCGGGGTCGGCCCGCTTGGCGTAGGCCTCTTTCAGTGTGCGCAGGGCGTCGTCGGTCTGGCCGGCCCGGAACATGACCCACCCCAGGCTGTCGGTGATGTACGGGTCACCCGGGCGCAGTGTCAGGGCCCGATCGATCAGGCTCCGCGCCTCATCAAGGCGGACGCCGCGGTCTGCAAGGCTGTAGCCCAGGGCGTTGAGGGCATTGGCGTTGTCGGCGTTGAGCGTCAGTGCCTTGCGCAGCAGCCGCTCCATCTCGTCGTGGCGGCCGAGGCGGTCGGCCATCATGGCCTGGTCGTACAGCAGGTCGCCGTCTTCGGGAAAGCGGCGCACGCCCTCGGCGAGCACCTCGTAGGCGTCCTTGTGGCGCTTGGCCTCGCGCAGCAACTGGGCTTCGGCCTGAATTTTCACGGCAGCGTCGCGAGGTTCGGTCTCCGGGAGCTTGCGCAGGGTGGCGCGGGCCTCGTCGACACGTCCCAGCCGGACCAGGATGCGGGCGCGGTGGTTCTGGATGGCCATCAGCTGGTGATCGGGGTCGGCTCGCCCCAGCCAGTCGAGCGCCGTGGGCAGCTGCTTGCGCTGCTCGGCGATCTGCGCCATCAGGATCTGCGCCTGTTGCTGCTCGGTCAGGCCGCTGCTGTTGGCCTCGCTCATCATGCGGGGCATGCCACCTTCCTGGACTGCGGTATCGGCCGGGGGGGCTTCCAGAACCGGCTTGAGTGCCTGCTCGGCCTTGTCGAGCTGGCCCAATTCCATGCGGACCGCGGCCAGCGTCAGCCAGATGCCGGTTTGCGAGGGCTGGCTGGCCAGCAGGGTGTCCAGCTGGCTGGCGGCCTCTTCGTAGCGTTTCAGGCTGGCGAGCTTGCGGCCGTAGGCCAGGCGCACCAGGGGCTCGGCATCCGGGCGTGCGAGCTGGGCCTTCACAAGGTCCTCGGCGCCAGACTGAACGCCCATGAGATCGACGGCCAGCAGGCCGGCCAGGGGAAGCTGGGGCTTCAGTGTGAGGGCACGCTGAGCGGCGGCCATGACCTTGTCGGGCTGGCGCGCGCCGAGCCAGGCTTCGCCGCTGGCGCCCCATGCTTCGGCCAGCTCCAGCGGGGGCTGGCGCCAGGGCTGGGTGGCGTCGTCGACCACGCGGGCCACGGCCTGCTTGTCCGGCAGGCGCTGCAGGCTGCGGGGCAGGCCGGCAATCACCTGAGGTTGCTGCGGTGCCGGCGTCTGCTGGATGAGGGTGCGCAAGGGCGCGGCCAGTTCATTGGTGCGGCCCAGTGCGATCAGGATCTGCGCGGTGTAGTCGGAGGCCTCGCGCGATTGCGGGTACGCCTGACGCCAGGCCTTGGCTGCGGCCAGTGCCTGCTCACCCGCCCTGGCCCGCAGGGCGATCTCGACGGCGCGCTGGTACAGCTGGCTGCCTTGCGATGTGGTGTGCTGCCGGCGCGCGGCTTCCAGGTAGAGCTGGTAGGCCGGGCCGGCATTGCCGCCGTTGGATTCGATCTCGGCGATCAGCACCTGATAGAACAGCGCGCCGTCCATGGAAGAGTTTTCGACGGGTTTGCTGGCGGCGCCGGCAGGTGCCTCGGCGGCCTTGCGTTCGGACGGCTTGCGGCCAGCCTGCGCGTGGGCGTGGGACGCAAGCAGGGCGCTGGCTGCCAGGGCCACCATCAAGGCGGAACGAGGGATGGGCAGCAGAGACAGCGAGGGGCGGTCGGTCGGCAAGGGCATGAGCTCTCCAATGGTGCAGCCATTCTATTGAGTGAGCTGGCCCGGGATAATTCCGCCATGCCTGAATTGCCGGAAGTCGAAGTTACGCGGCGCAGCTTTGCAGACCGCATCCTGGGTGCCACGGTGGAGGCCGTACGCCTTGGCAAGCCCTTGCGCTGGCCCATGGGGCGCCATCCTGACGAACTGGTGGGATGCCGGGTGGGGGCGGTGCAGCGGCGAGGCAAGTACCTGTGGCTGCCACTGACCCGGCCGAGCGCGCCTGGCGAGGTCGACGAAGGTGGGCTGCTGATTCACCTGGGCATGTCCGGTTCGCTGGGATTCGGCATCGGCTTGACGCCACCGGGTCCGCATGACCACATGGAGCTGCACACGACGCACGGGTGTCTGCGTCTGACTGATCCCCGCCGCTTCGGCGCCGTGTTGTGGGGCCCCTCGATGACGCTCGGGTGGCCGGGCAAGCTGTTGACAGGGCTGGGGCTCGAGCCGTCCGATCCCGTGCTGGACGGCGCGTACGTTCATGCGCGGCTCAAGGGCCGCCGAGTGCCGATCAAGCAGGCCTTGATGGCGGGCGCCATCGTGGTCGGGGCGGGCAACATCTATGCGTGCGAGGCGCTGTTCCGGGCGGGCATCGATCCGCGGACTCCGGCAGGCCACCTCAGCCGGC